>DASTBX010000022.1:0-16766 GCA_035711645.1 Gaiellaceae bacterium | reverse complement strand
CGTCGGCGCCCGCACCGGAATAGGAGAGAGGCTGAGAACTTGCCCCAGCCCAGGGGGTACCAGAATGAGGAACCCCACGAGCGCGGCGAGGAGCCCGCCAGAGAAACCGCCCGCCGAGCCGCCTGAGGCTCCCACGCCCGTGGGCGCCGGCGCCTCCGGCCCAGGCGGAAGCCGGCGCGGATCGGGAACGGAAGGCGAGCCACCCTTGGCCCGGCCGGGATCCGAGCGGGGGGCGGAAGCCTCGTCACCCGTCACAGGTGTTGCCGACGAGTCCAAGGAGAGCACGGAGAAAGCCGCATCGACGCCCGGTGTAACCACAGCGGAGCTGATCACGACGATCGAATCGCCTCTAGCTGGCGCTACAGGCGCCGGGGAAGCCTCGCCCACCGGCTCCGTCACCTCGACGGGCGGCTCCACCGGCTCTGCCGGCACCTCGCTCACCGGCTCCGTCTCCACGACGGGCGGCTCCACCGGCTCTGCCGGCACCTCGCTCAGCGGCGCGGCGACAACCCGATCATCAGCGCGCGCGACACCCGCACAGGCGCAGAAGACGAGGGCAACCGCGAGCGCGACGCCAAGGCGCTGCTTCCTCGCGGGTCGCGTCATCGCCCTTATTCCCCGCTCGCTCGGCCGCCTCAGTCCCGGCGGTGGAGACCCTCTGACATCAGGCTGGCCCAGATCACAGTGACCTCTTCATGGTACTGACCGGCCCAGCCTACCCCCATTCCGAGCAGCGCGAGAACATTTTCCCCGAGGCCGACCACGAGCCCTCCGACCCGCCCCCGCGTCTCTCCCGAGCAGGTTGCCCGGCTAGCTGCTCAGCTGGCCGCGTACGGCCCCGCCCGGGAAGTTCGGAAGCGAACACCTCCCCGCTTCCTCCCCGAAACCGAGACCGACCCGCGCGGCTACCGGACGATGATGCCGTTGATCGGCACGACGGCGCGCGAGGGAGCAGGCACCTCGGCGCTTGCAGCGCGATCCGCTTCCTGTCACGATCGCCAGATGTGACGCCCGGTCACGCCGCGTCCGTCGCCCGCAACCAGAGTCTCTTCCGCGAGGTGAACGAGCGCATCGAGAAGTTCGCCGGGAGCTCGCCCTCGCCGGTCGGCGCCGAGTTCCTCTGCGAGTGCGGACGGACGAGCTGCCTCGAGGCGATGCCGGTGGACGTGGCCCACTACGAGGCGATCCGCTCCAGCCCGCGCAGGTTCCTCGTCAAGCCGGGTCACGAGCAGCTCGAGGTGGAGCGGATCGTCGAACGGCGCGAGGCCTACCTGGTCGTCGAGAAGACGGCCGCGGGGGCTGCCATCGCGGCCGAGCTCGACCCCCGCGGCCGGGTCTCCGGCCAGGTTTGAGCAGCGAACAGGCGGGGACGACCCGAGCATGCGGGTCGTCGTCGTCGGTGCGACCGGAAACGTCGGCTCGAGCCTGGTCCGGGCCCTCTCGGACGACCACGCCGTCGAGCACGTCGTCGGCGTCGCCCGCCGCCTGCCCCGCCTCGAGCTACCCCGCGTCGAATGGCGCGCTGCCGACGTCGTCCACGACGACCTCGGCGCGGTCGTCAGGGGCGCCGACGCGGTCGTCCACCTCGCCTGGCGGATCCAGCCGAGCCGCGATCTCGACGCGCTCTGGCTGACGAACGTCCAGGGGACGACGCGGCTCCTGCGCGCGATCGCCGACGAGAGCGTGCCGGCCTTCGTCTACGCCTCTTCCGTGGGCGCCTACTCCAGCGGGCCCAAGAACGAGCGCGTGGACGAGTCCTGGCCGGTCCAGGGCATCCGCACGAGCTTCTACTCGCGGCACAAGGCGGAGGTGGAGCGGCGGCTCGACCGCTTCGAGGCCGAGGTCCCGTCCACGCGCGTGGTCCGGCTGCGGCCCGGGCTCGTCTTCAAGCGTGGGGCCGCCTCGGGCGTCCGCCGGCTCTTCGCCGGCCCGTTCCTGCCGACGCCGCTCCTCGGCCGCCGCTTCGGGGTCGTTCCCGCAGTGCCCGGGCTCCGCGTCCAGGCGGTGCACTCCGACGACGTGGCGCAGGCCTACCGCCTCGCCGTCCTGCGCGACGACGCGCGCGGCGCCTACAACGTCGCCGCCGAGCCGGTGCTCGACCCGCAGGTGGTCGCGGAGCGGCTCGGCTGGCCGACCGTCCCGGTCCCCGTCGCCGTCGCGCGCGCGGGCACCTCGGCGGCCTGGCGGCTCCGGCTGCAGCCCTCGCCGCCTGGCTGGGTCGACATGGGTCTCGGTGCGCCGCTGCTCGATTGCTCGCGCATCGAGAGGGAGCTCGGCTGGACCCCGAGGGTCGCGGCCGACGACGCGGTCGCCGAGCTGCTCGAGGGGCTTCGCGCAGGCGCCGGAGAGCCGACGCCGCCGCTCTCGCCCGACAGCGGAGGGCCTGCCCGGCTGGGAGAGGTCGCGTCGGGCGTCGGCACCCGGGAGGCTCGGTGAGAGCCGTCGTCTGGCACGGTCGCGAAGACGTCCGCGTCGACGCGGTCGAGGATCCGCGCATCCAGAAGCCGACGGACGCGATCGTGCGGGTCACCTCGACTGCGATCTGCGGCTCCGACCTGCACCTCTACAGCAAGCTCTGGCCGGTGATGCGGAAGGGCGACATCCTCGGCCACGAGACCATGGGCGTCGTCGAGGAGGTGGGAGCCGCGGTCGAGCACATCGCGCCCGGCGACCGCGTCGTCATCCCCTTCAACATCTCGTGCGGCGAGTGCTTCTTCTGCTCGCGCGGTCTCCACTCGCAGTGCGAGCGTACGCGGGACGAGGGAATGCTCGCGCGGGCCGGCAGCCTCCTGAGGCGCGGGAAGGGCGCCAGTCTCTTCGGGTACACGCACCTCTACGGCGCCGTCCCGGGCGGCCAGGCCGAGCTCGTGCGGGTGCCGCAGGCGCATTTCGGGCCGATCAAGGTGCCGGAGGGGCCGCCTGACGAGCGCTTCCTCTTTCTCTCGGACGTCCTCCCGACGGCGTGGCAGGCGGTCGTCTACGCCGAGATCCCGCCGGGCGGCATCCTCGGCGTGTGGGGGCTCGGCCCGATCGGGCAGATGTGCTGCCGCATCGCGCTCCACCGGGGCGCCGAGCGGGTCGTCGGCGTCGACCTCGTGCCAGAGCGGCTCTCCATGGCGGCGCGCCACGGCGTCGAGACGCTCGACGCCGCCTCGGTCGACGACGTCCGTGACGTCGCCCTCGAGCTCACCGACGGGCGCGGGTTCGACTCGGTGATCGACGCGGTCGGCATGGAGGCGGACGGCTCGGTCCTCGACAAGGTCCTGCAGACGACCAAGATCCAGCTCGACCGGACGCACGTCCTGCGGAAGAGCATGCAGGCCGTGCGGCGCGGCGGCACGCTCTCTCTGACCGGGGTCTACGGAGGGCCCGTGCAGATGTTCCCGCTCGGCGACCTCTTCGACATGCAGGTGACCGTCCGCATGGGGCAGGCGAACGTGCGGCGCTGGACCGACGACATCCTGCCGCTGCTCACGGACGAGGACCCGCTCGGCGTGGGCGACCTCATGACCCACCGGCTCCCCCTCGAGCGGGCGCCGGAGGCGTACGCGCTCTTCCAGGAGAAGCGGGACGGGGCGATCAAGATCGTGCTCGACCCGCGCGCTTCCGCGAACGGCGACGGGCACGCGCCCGCGCGCGGCTGAGGGCGACGGCCGGCGCTCGCGCCGGTTCAGCGGGAGATGTCCTCGACGACCTCGCCGACGTCCTCGTGCGGGAGCTCTCGGGCCACGTCGGCCTGCGCGACGATCCCGACGAGCCGGTCGCCTTCGGCGACCGGAAGGCGCCGGACCTGGTGCCGGGCGAGGAGCGCCAGCGCCTGCGACAGGTCGGCGTCCGGCTCGACGCTGACCGGCTGCGGCGAGCAGACGTCTCCGACCGTCGTGCTCTCCGGGTCGCGGCCCTCCGCGAGGACGCGCACGACGAGGTCGCGGTCGGTGACGATGCCGACGAGCGACCCGTCCTCGACCACGGGCAGCGGACCGACGTCCTCCTTCTCCATCAGGCGGGCAGCCTCGACGACGCTCGTCTGGGGCGCGACGGTCGTCGGGCTCGACGTCATGACGTCGCGAACGACGCGCGGCGACTTGGTGGGGCTCATGTCTCCTTCGCTCCTTGGTCGGTGGTCTTTCGGCTCGGCTACCCGGCTCCAGCGGCGCGAAAACGCCCGCGCCGGTTTGAAAGCCCGCGGTGCGGAAACCCGTCGCTCCGTGACGGGTCCACGCCTGCGCATCCTTACCTGGCACGTCCACGGCAGCTACCTCGCCTACCTCGGGCAGGTCCGGCACACGATCTACGTGCCGGTGCGGCCGGGCCGCCCGGAGGCGCACGCGGGCCTGCCGCCCGGGCGTCCGTGGCCCGCCTCTCTCGTGGAGGTCCCCGCGGACGAAGTGTCCGGCCTCGGCCTCGACGCCGTCCTCTACCAGTCCGAGCGCAACTACCGCGAGCATGGGCCCGAGCTGCTCTCGGCGGCGCAACGAGACCTGCCCGCGCTCTACCTCGAGCACGACCCGCCCAGGGAGAGCCCGACGGACACGCGCCATCCCGCCGCGGACGACGACGTGCTCGTCGTCCACGTGACGCCGTTCAACGACCTCATGTGGGATTGCGGAACGTCGCCCACCCGCGTGGTCGAGCACGGCGTCGGGGTTCCGGCCGAGGCGCGCTACACCGGCGAGCTCGAGCGCGGGCTCGTGATCGTGAACCACCTGGGGAAGCGCGGCCGCAGGCTCGGGCTCGACGTCTTCGAGCGCGCCCGCCGCGAGGTGCCGCTCGACCTCGTCGGGATGGCCTCGGAGGAGCTCGGGGGCCTCGGCGAGGTGCCGCCGGCCGAGCTGCCCCGCTTCGCCGCCCGCTACCGCTTCCTCTTCAATCCGATCCGCTACACGAGCCTCGGCCTCGCGGTGTGCGAGGCGATGACGGTCGGCCTTCCGGTCGTGGGCCTCGCCACGACCGAGATGGCCACCGCCGTCCGCAGCGGCGTCTCGGGCTACGTCGACACCGACGTCGACGTCCTCGTCGGGCGGATGCGCGACCTGCTCGCCGACCCGGGGCTCGCCCGTCGGCTCGGCGAGGGAGCGCGTCGCGAGGCGCTCCGGCGCTTCTCCCTGGAGCGCTTCGCCGCCGACTGGGACGCCGTCCTCCGCGAGCGGGTCGTCGCGGCGGACGTCTCCGCCGCCACCGTCGGGTGAGCCGGAAGGGCGGCGGCCCGGCCGCGGACCGCCGCCCGTTTGTGTCTCAGCGCGGCCCGCCGGAGGAGCCGGACGACGAGCCCGCCTGCTCCTGGAGGGTGGAGGAGAGCTCCTGCGAGTGCTCGGCGGCCGACTCCTTCGCGGTCTCCGTGGCGCTCTCTTTGACGTCCGACGCGATCTCCTTGCCGCTCTCGAGCGCCTGGTGGCCCGTCTCGCGGGCGCGGTCCTTGAGGTCGTCCGCGACGGTTCCCATCCGCTCGTCCTCCATGCGGGTCGAAGGCAGCAGCGACCCGACGAGGAAGCCGACCGCCGCGCCGCCCAGTGCGAGCGCCAGCGGGTTCTCCTTCGCGGTCCCGACCATCCTCCGGCCGCCTGACGAGACCGTCTCGCCGTCGGGCAGCTTGTCGCCGGCCCGCGACGCGAGGTCGCTGGCCCCTCCGACGACGGCGTCCTTCTTCTCCGACACGTACCCCTGCACGCGGCCCTTGACGTCGGCCCGGTGGCCGATCTCGTCGACGGTGTCCGCCATGCGGGCGCGCGTCTCCTCTATCTCTTCGCGGACGTCGCTCGGTTCCTTGCCCATTGCAGATCCTCCTCGATGGTCTCTTTGGTCTGTTCGGGGACGGGTCCCCCGGCTTCCTCGAGCCGCTCGCGGCCCCTCAGCGCGAGGACGGTCGCCACGATCCCGTAGAGCGCGGCGACGATCAGCGCGGCGGCCCAGTTCGGCAAGGCGCCGTCCAGTGCCAGGACGAGGAACGCTGTGAAGGCGCCGAGCGCGAGCAGCGCGGCGACCATCGCTCCGCTGAGGAGCCCGGCGCCGAGGCCGGCCCTCTTGCCCTTCTCCGCGTACTCGACCTTGGCGAGCTCGAGCTCCTTCCGGACGAGCGTTGCGGTCTCGTCGGCGAGGCGCTTGAGCAGCTCGCCGATCGACTGCTCTCGCAGCTCTTCGGAGTCGGCCCGGTGGTTCATGGCCTGCCGCCCGCCGAGACGGCCGCCGAGGCGGAGCCTCCCGCCGGAGAGGTCGCCCCGGTGCTCCGATACCCGGGCCTCGGGCCCAGCGTCCGCGGCATGTCGCCGCTCGGCGAGCGGCTCGCGGACGACTTCAGGAGCCGTGCGCCCAGGAGGCCGATCCCCGCTCCGGCTAGCGCCAAGGCCCACGGGCGCCTGCGACCGAAGTCCTGCGCCTCGCTCACCATCCGGCGGGCGTCCGCTTCCTCGAGGTACCGCCCGACTCGCTCGACCACGTCGAGCGCCCGGTCGTTGAGCGAGGCCTCGGATTCGTTCCCCTGCGCGCGGAGCTCCTCGCTCGTCTTTCGCATCGCCTGCGCCATCGACCCGGCGCGGCGGCCCAGGTCGGTCGAGCGCTCGTCCACGGTGCGACGCAGGCGGTCCGTCGCCTGCCCGGCCTGGCTGCGTGCCGTCTCGACTGCCTGGCCTGCGCCTTTCTCGACCTTGTGCTTCGCCTCGGCGACCATCGAGTCGCCCTCCGTCCCGCCCGCCTGCACGGGACGCTGCTCTGGCTGGCTCATACGTCCTCCCTGGATTCGTGGGGTGAGCGGGTCTACCCCTGCGCCTCGCGCCGAAAAGCGGCCGCCGCGCGATACCCCCGCGAATACCTTCCCCCGGGTTCGTGGCTTCGCCGAGTGGGGGGCGGGAAGAGCCGCCCGTGGAACGCGACTCCGCCAAGCACGGCCCCCGCCTCGACGACGAGCTCCTCCCACGCGGGGTCGAGTTCGAGGTCCGGGCGGCGCTGGAGGATCCGTCGCCGGCGCGTGATCCCGACGCCCTGCACGAGCGCGCGGCGACCGAGCCGCTGACCGAGACCGACCGCTAGGACGGCCTGACGGAACGTTTTGTCAGACCGTCATGAACCGTCGGGATCACGGGTCGCCGGGGCGTAGGGCCGCCGCCAGGCCGCGATGCTCAGCCAGACGCCCGCGAGGAGCAGCGCGCCGGGGAGGACGAGGAGAAGGAGCAGCCGCGCGTCGTCGGCCGCGGTGACGAGCGCGATGACGCCGAGCAGCGCGACGAACCCGGCTGCCGCGGCTCCGAGGCCGAGGAAGAGCGGCAGGCGGTCGCGCGGCCCCGCCACGTCGCCCGTCGCCTGTGACGAGGCGACACCCGGCGGTAGGCCCGGGACGCGGCGCGCCTCGGCACGTTCGTTCTCGACCGCCCGGCCGGGATCGAGCTCGACCGCGTTGTCGAGGGAACGTACGTGGATCATGAGCTCGTCGTGGTCGACCCGGGCGACCGCCTCCCAGGGGATCGCAACGAGGTGGCGCGCGAGCGCGACCCCCGACGGCGCCGCCGCGACGTAGAGGTCGTCTTCGTGTGCGAGGAGGACGGCGGCCTTCCAGACGCCGCCGTCCGGGACGGCGACCTGGTACTGCTCGATCCCGACGTCGGGCGCCCCCGCCGGCGGCAACTCGTACGTCCAGCCCTCGCGTCGCATCGTCCTGGCTACCCCGACGTCGCCACCCGGCCGGCAGCGGGCAGCACCTCGCGCTCGTAGAGCTCGAAGAGAGCGGCCTGATCCGGCCCGATCTGGTGCACCCAGACGTGGTCGTACCCCGCCTCGGCGAACTGCCGGATCGCCTCGACGTGGCCCTCGGCGTCGGGACCGCACGGGACGGATCCAGCGAGATCCTCGGGGCGCACGGTCTTGCACGCATCCTCGAAGTGGCGGGGGCGGGGGAGCTCGCGGGTGGCCTCGCCCTCGAGGCCGACGTTCGGCCAGAGCCGATGTGCCGTCTCGAGGCCCTCCTCCTCCGAGTCGGCGACGCAGACGTGCAGCATCCCGTAGCGCGGCTTTCCGCGACCGCCTGCCGCCTCGAACTCCTCGACGACTTCCGGGTCGGGGGACGTGTTGGCGAGCCCGTCGGCGACCCGGCCGGCCAGCTCGGCGGCGTTCGGGTGTGCGGCCGCCACGACGATCGGCGGCGGCTCCTCGGGAAGCGTGTAGAGCCGAGCGTTCTCGACCGTGTAGTGGTCGCCGCGGTACGTCTGCTCGCCGCCGCCCCAGAGAAGCCTCATGATCTCGATCGCCTCTTCGAGCATCGCCAGGCGCTCGTCCGCGGCCGGCCAGCGGTCGCCGAGGACGTGCTCGTTCAGGTTCTCGCCGGTGCCGATCCCGAGGAAGAAGCGACCGGGCATCATCGCCGCGACGGTCGCCGCGGCGTGGGCCACGATTGCCGGATGGATCCGGATGAGCGGGCACGTGACGCCCGTGCCGACGCGCAGCCGCTCCGTCCGCTCGGCGATCCCGCCGAGGACGGACCAGACGAACGGGCTCTCGCCCTGCACGTCGAGCCAGGGGTGGAAGTGGTCGGAGACGAGCGCGTAGCCGAAGCCCGCCTCCTCGGCCCGCTCGGCGAGGCCGACGAGCTCGAGGGGCGGCCAGTCTTCGCTGGCGAGCGCATAGCCGATCTCCATCGTCGTGTCCTTTCCGCGCCTGCGGTATTCCCGAACCTCCTCGGCGTTTGACGCCGCCCCCCGCGTGGAACCACGGCGCCACACGGCTCGAAAGGAGACGGCGACCGGTGAGCAGCTGGCTCTGGTACGCGTTCGGGGCGAGGCCCTGCCCGCACTGCGGCGCCGACGTGCCGGTCGGCCAGCTTCTCGAGGGCGAGCACGAGTGCGATCCCGGCACGATCGAGGACCGGCAGGCGGACGAGGCGCGCGCGGCTGTGCCGTGTCTGGTGGCGGAGATCGCGGAGTACCTCGACAGCGGTCGCGGGCAGACGCGGCTCGCCTTCGCGCGCTGGTGTCGCGAGCACGGCCGCTAGGCCGGCGCGCCGCTGCCTCAATCGAGACGGCGTGCTGCGCTCGCCCGTGCGAGGGCGTAGCCGGCCGCGACGAGGGCCAGCCCGAAGGCGAGGAAGCCGAGGTCCCAGGCGAGCTCGTTTCCACCCTCGCGCACGTGGTGCAGACCGAGGATCAGGTGGTCGGCGAGGCCCTCGACGAGGTTGAAGACGCCCCAGCCGACGAGCATCCAGCCGAGGAGCGTGGTTCCGCTCGCACGCTGCCCGTCGACCGTCGCCCTCCAGAGCATCCAGGCCGAGCGCCACGAGCGCCCACGTCCCGGTGGAAGAGGCCGTCGGCGAGCATGTTCGCCTCGAGTTCTCAACGGTCGTCGTGGGCCAGCGCTCGGTGCTCGAGAGCATGATGTGCCACTGGACGATCTGGTGGAGGACGATGCCGTCCAGGAAGCCGCCCAGGCCCGCGCTATGCCGAGCGGCAGGACGTGCTCATCTGGAGCCTTGCGAACGCGAGCCGGGCCGCTCGAGAACCCGCATGACCTGCCACTCCCGGAGCCGCCCGACCGCGTCGTCACGCGAGTGCACCTCCAGCCGCCGAAGTGCGTTGCGGACGTGCGTGCGCACCGTGTGCGGGGAGATGACGAGCAGCTCCGCGATCTCGCTCGTCGTGAGGCCGTCGCCGTAGAGCTCGAGGATCTGCACCTCACGCGCCCTCAGGTTGCCGACCCGGCCGCCGCCGTTCAGGCCCGTCTGGCGGGCGAGCGCCGACGCGCGGCGCCGCAGCCGGGCCGGCCGCCGGTCGAGGCGTGCGACGAGAGGGCCGAGCGCGTCCGCGACCTCCTTGAGGAGAGCCAGCTCCTCGTCGAGCGGCCGGCGCCGCGTCCGGGAGCCCACGTAGAGCATTCCGACGGCGCCGCCGTCGTGGAGCAGGATGCCGCGCGCCCAGCGGATCCCGAGCTCCAGGGCGAGCACGTTCCCCGCCGCGGACGCAACGACCGTGCGCGCCTGCGAGACGGTGAACGGCTCGAAGGCGAGGCGGCCGAGATCCCTGCCGGAGAGCCCGCTGGCCGACGCGAGATGGAGCCGGCCCGGCGACGCGTCCTCGCGCACCATGACGATTGCGAGGTCGGCGGAGACGGCGGCCGGAAGCGCCTCGGCCACCTCCTGGAGCGTCCCCCAGCCCGGCTCGGTCCCGAGCGCCTCGACGGCCTCGGCCAGGCAACCGAGGTCGGCCCGCTTCGCCTCGAGCAGGGCGGGCGCCGAGTTCTCGCCGAAGACGAAGTCCATCACCACGGCGATTCCCGCTGCGGGCGGTTTCCTCACAGGGATCACTTCGTGCGGTAACCGGCGTCGGTCGCAGCTACGGCTTCGTCCCGGCGGGTAGGCGGCTTTCCGTGGCCGCGACGCCGAACCGCGCCCCCCAGGAGTTCTGCCATCCCGTCGAGCGCGCGCTCGCGCGGATCCTCGACGAGCACGGGATCCGGTGGGAGTACGAACCCCACGCCTTCACGCTCGAGACCGACGTGGACGGCAACGTCCTCGAGGCGGTCGTGCCGGACTTCTACTTGCCGGACATCGACGTCTACGTCGAGTGCACCGTCATGCGCCAGGCGGCGACGACGAGGAAGAACGGCAAGCTCCGCAAGCTGCGCGCGCGCCACGGCGTCGTCGTCGCGGTTCTCTACCGCCGCGACTTCGAGCGGCTCCGTGACGAGTACGGGCTCTGCATCCCGCTCGACCTCACGGCCTGAGAACCGGCCTGCCGAGATGCATACCCCAAGGAGTACCGCATCCCGGCGCTTATCGAGCCGCTTCTAGGGAAAGCGTCTCCCACTTCTATGAGCGAGAGGAATTTCCAGCGCGTCACGGCCGTGGGCCCGGGCCGGTGAAGGTTCTCGGCGTCAACGCCGTCTTCCACGACCCCGCAGCCGCCCTCGTGGTCGACGGACGGATCGTCGCCGCTGCGGAAGAGGAGCGCTTCAGCCGCCGCAAGCACGGCAAGTCTCCCGTTCCCTTCTCGACCTGGGAGCTACCGGAGCGGTCGGCCGCCTGGTGCCTGGCCGAGGCGGGCGTCGACGCGGCCGAGCTCGACGCCGTCGCCTACTCCTACGACCCCGCTCTCGCGCCCCAGCCGAACGGCGACGTGACGGCCGACGCCTGGGAAGGCCTGCGCACGCTCTACGCCCAGCGGGCGCCCTCGTTCCTCCGCACCCTGTTTCCGACGCTCGACCCGGAGCGGGTCGTCTTCGTGCCGCACCACGTCGCCCACGCGGCGTCGGCGGCCCTGGCGAGCCCGTTTCCCCGCTCGAGCGTGATGGTGCTCGACGGCCGCGGCGAGCGCGCCTCGTACCTGGCCGGCCGCTACGACGACTCCGGGCTCGAGGTGCTCGCCACGCAGGAGCTCCCGCACTCGCTCGGCCTCCTCTACGAGGACGTCACGGCGCACCTCGGCTTCCGGCGCTCCTCCGACGAGTACAAGGTCATGGCAATGGCCTCGTACGGGAGGTCGGCCTTCCTGGACGAGTTCCGGCGCGCCGTGCGCACGACGGGCGACGGGGGCTTCGTCGTCGAGCCGCTCGACCTCGAGCGCTTCGCGCCCCGGCTCGCGGACGGTGACGGCTGGACGGAGCGGCACGCCGATCTCGCCTCGAGCCTCCAGGTCCGCCTCGAGGAGGTGCTGCTCGAGCTGGCCGAGTGGCTCCACGAGCGGACGCAGGACGACGTCCTCACGATGGCGGGCGGCGTCGCGCTCAACTGCGTCGCCAACTCCTACCTCGCGGAGCGGGGCCCCTTCGTGTGCATCTGGGTGCAGCCGGCGGCCGGCGACGCAGGCACCGCCCTCGGCGCCGCGCTCCACGTCGCCGCGGGCCTCGGCGAGCAGGTCGAGCCCATGCCCGGTGCGGCTCTCGGCCGAACGTGGAGCGACGACGAGCTGGAGCGCCGGCTTCGCGCCGCGCGCGTGCCCTACGAGGCCCCTGACGACGTCGCGGGCGCGGCTGCCGAGCTGATCGCCGCCAACGGCGTCGTCGCCTGGTTCCAGGGACGCAGCGAGTACGGGCCGCGCGCGCTCGGTCACCGCAGTCTGCTTGCCAACCCGGGCGACGCCGACAACCTCCGCCGCCTCAACGACATCAAAGGGCGGGAGCAGTTCCGCCCGGTCGCGCCGATGGTCCTGCTCGAGCGCGCCGCGCACATCTTCGACGGGCCGCTGCCGAGCCCGTACATGCTCTTCACGCACCGCGTCCGTCCCGACTGGGTCGACCGGATCCCGGCCGTCGTCCACGTGGACGGCTCGGCGCGGATCCAGACCGTGGACCGCCACGACGAGCCCCTGGTCGCGCGCCTGCTCGACGAGGTCGAGCGGCGGACCGGCGTGCCGGTGGTCGTCAACACGAGCCTCAACACGGCCGGGCGGCCGATCGTCGACGACCCGCGCGACGCGCTCGAGTGCTTCGGCTCGGCGCCGGTCGACGCCCTCGTCCTGGGCCGCTTCCTCGTGCGGCGAGACGCCGGGCGAGGGGAGGTCGCCGCATGAGCGGTCCGAGCTTCGACATCGTCGTGCCGACCGCCGGCCGGCCGAGCCTCGCCCCGCTGCTCCGCGCTCTCGCACACGGGCTGCCGCGCCCCGGGCGCGTCGTGATCGTGGACGACCGGGCCGGCGAGAACCCGCCGCTGCTCACCGGGATGGACGGCGACCTTCCCGCAGAGGTGGTCGTGCTCCGCGCGCGTGGGGCCGGTCCGGCCGCCGCGCGGAACATCGGCTGGCGCGCCGCGACCGCCGAGTGGGTCGCCTTCCTCGACGACGACGTCGTCCTCGCGGACGGGTGGCTCGCCGCCCTGGCGAGAGACCTCGGAGACCTGCCCGCCGACGTGGCCGGCAGCCAGGGGCGCCTCGTCGTCCCCTTGCCTTCCCACCGGCGCGGGACGGACTGGGAGCGGAACGTCAAGGGGCTGGAGACCGCAGTGTGGGCGACCGCGGACCTGGCCTACCGGCGCGACGTGCTCATCGCCGTCGGCGGTTTCGACGAGCGCTTCGAGCGGGCCTACCGTGAGGACGCCGACCTCGCGCTTCGCGTCGGCTCGCTCGGCGCCCGGATCGTGTGGGGAACGCGGACCGTGCGGCATCCCGCCGCACCCGAGCGGTTCTGGCGCAGCGTCGGCCTCCAGCGCGGCAACGCTGACGACGTCCTCATGCGCGCGCTCCACGGCCCCCGCTGGCGGGAACGGGCCCACGCGCCGCGCGGCCGCCGGCGCAGGCACCTGGCCACGACCGCTGCGGCGGCCGTCGCGCTCGCCGGCGCCGGGCTGGGGAGCCGCCGTGTGGCGGCCGCCGGCTCGGCGGCCTGGCTGGCCGGAACCGCCGAGCTCGCCTGGGCCCGCCTGCGCCCCGGGCCTCGCACGCGCGACGAGGTAACGCGCATGCTCGCGACGAGCGTCGTCGTCCCGGCGGCGGCGACCTACCACTGGCTGCGTGGCTGGGCGCGCCTGCCGCGCCTGCTCGCCGATGCCGAGCGCGCGCCGAGGCCGCGCCGGGTGCCGGCGCCGCCCGACGCCGTCCTCCTCGACCGCGACGGAACGCTCGTCGTCGACGTCCCCTACAACGGCGACCCGCGGCGCGTGACCCCGATGCCGGGCGCGCGCGAGGCGCTCGACCGGCTGCGCGCGGCAGGCGTCAAGCTCGCCGTGGTCTCGAACCAGAGCGGCGTGGGCCGCGGGGTCCTGCGTTCCGAAGACGTCGACGCGGTCAACCGCCGGGTCGAGGAGCTCGTCGGACCGGTAGCCGGCTGGTTCGTCTGTTTGCACGCTCCCGACGCGGGCTGCGACTGCCGGAAGCCCGCAGCGGGCCTCGTCCGGCGCGCCGCGCGAGCGCTCGGGACGACGCCGGACCGCTGTGCCGTCGTCGGCGACATCGGCACCGACGTGGAGGCGGCGCTCGCCGCCGGCGCGCGTCCGGTCCTCGTTCCGAACGTCGCCACCCGCGCGGAGGAGGTTGCCGCTGCCCCCGAGGTCGCGCCGGACCTCCTCGCCGCGGTCGACCTCGTCCTGGGGAGGAACGGGTCGTGAGCCGCCACGTCTTGCTCGTGCGCCTCGACAGCGCCGGCGACGTCCTCCTGCAGGGGCCTGCGGTGCGAGCCGTGGCGGCCTCCGCCGACCGCGTCACCCTCCTCTGCGGCCCCCGCGGACGCGAGGCGGCGAACCTCCTCCCCGGCGTCGACGCGGTCCTCGTCCACCGTGCGCCGTGGATCGACCCGATGCCGGAGCCGCTAGACGCCACCGAGACGCTCCGGCTCGTGGCGCGCGTCTCGGCCCTCGAGGCAGACGAGGCGATCGTCTTCACGTCCTTCCACCAGAGCCCCTTGCCGACCGCGCTCCTCCTTCGCCTGGCGGGGGTCCCGGTGGTCGGCGCGATCAGCCCCGACTACCCCGGCTCTCTCCTCGACGTCCGCCACGACGTCGGCGACGACGTCCACGAGGTCGAGCGCTCGCTCTCGCTCGCGGCCGCGCTTGGGCACCGCCTGCCGGCCGGCGACGACGGGGCGCTCGCCGTCGTGGGGGTCGAGGAGCCGCCCTGGCTCGAGCTCGAGCGTCCGTACGTCGTCGTGCACCCGGGTACGAGCGTTCCGGCGCGGGCATGGCCGCCCGGGCGCCACGCCGCGCTCGTGCGGGCTCTGGCCGAGGCAGGCCGTCGCGTCGTCGTCACGGGCGCGCCCGGCGAGGCCGGCCTGACAGGGCTCGTGGCTGCGGACTCCGGACCGGGGGTCGTGGATGCGGGCGGCCGCACGAGCCTCGCCCAGCTCGCCGGCGTGCTGGCCGGCGCCGAGGCGGTCGTCGTCGGCAACACGGGTCCCGCGCACCTCGCCGCGGCCGTCGGCACGCCGGTCGTCTCGCTCTTCGCGCCCACCGTTCCGGCAGTCCGCTGGCGGCCGTGGCGGGTTCCCTGCATCCTGCTCGGCGACCAGCACGCGCCCTGCGCGGGAAGCCGGGCGACGACCTGCCCGGTTCCGGGCCATCCGTGCCTCGACGGCGTCCGCCTGGAGGACGTGCTCGCCGCGGTCGAGGCGCTCGCCCTGCCGCCGAGCCGTGTGGGGGCGGCGGCGTGACGCGCCAAGGGCTCGCCGTGCGGCGCGCGGTGCGCGCGAACCACCCCGTGCGGGTCGCCATGGTCTCCGAGCACGCGAGCCCGCTCGCGGCGCTCGGCGGCGTCGACGCCGGCGGCCAGAACGTCCACGTCGCGGCGCTCGCCTCCGAGCTCGGCCGGCGTGGGGTGGAGGTCGTCGTCCACACGCGCCGCGACGACCCCACTCTTCCCCAGCGTGTCCCGCTCGGCCCGAACGTCGTGGTCGAGCACGCCTCCGCAGGCCCGGCTCGACCGGTCCCCAAGGACGAGCTTCTGCCGCACATGGACGCGTTCGCCGACGAGCTCGCCCGGTCGTGGGCGGACGAGCGGCCCGACGTCGTCCACGCGCACTTCTGGATGTCCGGCTTGGCGGCGCTCCACGCGGCCCGGCCCCTCGGCATCCCCGTGCTCCAGACCTTCCACGCGCTCGGCGTCGTCAAGCGGCGCCACCAGGGCGCAAAGGACACGAGCCCGCCGGACCGGCTCGGCGTCGAGCGTATGCTCGCGCGGGAGACGGACGGGGTTGTGGCCACGTGCACGGACGAGGTCTTCGAGCTCCGGCGGCTCGGCGCCCGCCTCGACCGCGTCGCCGTCGTCCCCTGCGGGGTCGACCTCGACCTCTTCCGCCCCGACGGGCCCGCGGACCCGCGCTCGCCCGGCCTCCACCGCCTCGTCGTCGTCAGCCGCCTCGTCGAGCGAAAGGGCATCGGCAACGCGATCACCGCGCTCGCCGACCTGCCCGGAACGGAGCTCGTCATCGCGGGCGGGGGGGAGGCGGCCGACGTCATGTCCGACCCGGAGGCGAGGCGCCTGCTCGCGCTCGCCGACGACCTCGGCGTGGGCGGCCGCGTGCGCCTCGCCGGGAGGCTCGACCGGGCCGACGTGCCGCCGCTCCTGCGCTCCGCCGACGCCGTCCTCTGCGTCCCGTGGTACGAGCCGTTCGGGATCGTCCCGCTGGAGGCGATGGCGTGCGGGATCCCGGTCGTCGCCTCCTCGGTCGGCGGCCTCGTCGACACGGTGCTCGACGGCGTCACCGGCTTCCACGTCCCGCCCAGGCGGCCCGCCTCCGTCGCGCAGGCCGTCCGGGCGCTCCTCGCCGACCGCGACCTCCGCGCGCGGATGGGAGAGGCCGGCGTCGAACGGGCGCGCTCCCGCTACAGCTGGCAGCGCGTCGCCGACGCGACGCTCGCGGCCTACGCGCCGCTCGTCAGCCGGCCGGCCGTCGCGGCGCTGGAGGCGGTGCGATGAGCCAGGCCGCCGTCCTCGCCGGCCACGCGCACCTCGCCGCGCTGCGCCGCGCCCTCGCCGCCCTCGATTCGGACGTGCCGACCCTGGAGGCCTGGGGCGCCCGGCTCGCGCGCGTCCTCCTGCACGGCGGACGGCTGCTCGCCGCCGGGAACGGCGGCAGCGCGGCCCAGGCCCAGCACCTGACGAGCGAGCTCGTCGGCCGCTACGCGGACGAGCGCCCTCCTCTCAGCGCCATCGCGCTGCACGCGGAGAGCTCGAGCCTGACGGCGATCGCCAACGACTACGGCGCCGCCGCCGCCTACGCCCGCCAGCTTCGCGCCCACGGCCGTCCCGGCGACGTCCTCCTCGCGCTCTCGACCTCGGGCCGGAGCGCGAACGTCCTCGCCTGCGCCGAGGAGGCGCTGGACGGACGCCTCACGGTGTGGGCGCTGACCGGCTCGCTTCCGAACCCGC
>DASTBX010000021.1:0-11450 GCA_035711645.1 Gaiellaceae bacterium | reverse complement strand
GCGTTTCCAAGAGCCGCGCGCTATGTCTGGACGAATGGAGAGGGCTGGAAGATGCCGGGGGTGAGATTCGAACTCACACGCCCTTGCGGGCAGGGGGTTTTAAGCCCCCCGCGTCTACCGTTCCGCCACCCCGGCGAGTGCAGCGGGCCGCACTAGTTCGAGCCCTGCTGCAACGTGTCCAGCGGGAACTTCTCGGGCGCGTCGCCCTGCGGCCCGCGGTAGTCGTCGACGAACTCGTCGAACGCATCCTCGTCGAACGTGGAGCACGTCATCCTGTGCGTCCACGAGGTGAGGACGACCTGGTCGGCGAGCGCCGGCTCCTGCTCCTCGACGTCCGGCGCGAGCGGTGCCACGATCAGGCCGCGCGTGTCCTCGTTGTACCACGAGCCGAGCTCCGCCACGACGGTGTCCGGGATCTCGCCCCCGTACTGGACCATCACGCCGCCGTGCTCGAGATTGTGCACGTGGTGGAGGGCGGGCACCGGCTGGTCGTAGAGGTTCCAGATCGCCGTCTGCGGGCTATGGAGACCGCTCGTGGGAGGCGTGGAGTTGTACTCGTAGTCCTCGGGAAGCTCCTCGACGTGACTCGCGGGCAGGGCCTCGAACGTCTCGAGCTGACAGTTCCCGGGCCCTTCCCCGACTGCGCCGCCCGCGTCGTCGCCGCCCGTGAGGATGAAGCCGATCCCGACCGCGCCGGCCGCGATCACGATCGCCGCGGCGACTGCGACGAAGATCAGCTGCGAGCGCCTCGGGCTGTGCTCCGGCCGATACGCCTTGGGCGCCTGGACCGGGCGCTTGGGGGGAGTCGGAACGCGATCCTTCTTGGCCACGGGACGATCAAAGGTATCAGGCGGTCGCCCGCGTCCTCGCACCGAGGAACCCCGCGACAGCCTCGAGATCGCCGACGACGGGCGCCGGCGGGAGCGCCTCGAGAAAGCGGCGCCCGTACGCCCGCGAGCGCAGGCGCGGGTCGAGGATCGCGACGACGCCCCGGTCGGCGTGGCCCCGGATCAGGCGGCCGAAGCCCTGCCGTAGCTGCAGGATGGCGCCGGGCAGCGCATAGCCGGCGAACCAGTCGCCGCCCTCGCGCGCGAGGCGCTCGCAGCGCGCCTCGTGGAGCGGGTCGCCGGGCGCCGTGAAGGGCAGCTTGTCGATGATGAGGAGCGAGAGCGACTCGCCCTGCACGTCCACCCCCTGCCAGAACGTCTGCGTCGCGAGGAGCACCGAGTCGACGTCCTCGCGAAACCGCTCGAGCAGGCGCTCGCGGGGCGCGTCGCCCTGGACGAGCACGCGGTACGGGATGCGCGGCCGAGCCGCCTCCGCGAGCTCGTCGAGCGCGCGGTAGGAGGTCGTGAGGACGAGCGCGCGGCCCTCCGAGAGGCGGCAGAGGGCGACGACTTCGTCCGCGACACGCGCGTCGTAGCCGGACGAGCGCGGCTCCGGGAACGAGCGAGGCACGTAGACGAGCGCCTGCTCGCGGTAGTCGAACGGCGACTCGAGCCGGACCTCGCGCGCCTCGTCGAGGCCCAGGCGCCCGCGCAGGAAGCGCGGCTCGAGCGTCGCCGACACCAGCACCGAGACGGTCTCGCGCTCCCAGAGGAGGTCGCGCAGAAGCCCGGAGACGTCGACGGGCGCCCAGGCGAGCGCCCCCTGCTCCGCCCACGAGACTGCGTCCTCGTCGCCGACGGCCAGGCAGGCGTCGAGGTCGTCGAGCGTGCCGAGCGCCCGGCGCGCGAGCGCGTCCTGGTCCTCCCCGCGTCCCTTCAGCGCGTCGGCCAGGCCGGCCAGGGCGCGGGCGAGCGCAGCGGCGGGCCCTGCCGCCGCCTCGACGTCCGCCTCGCTCAGGCGACGGCGTCCGCGGCCGGGGTCGAGCCCGCCGAGGAGCTCCTCGCCGCGGCGGTCGATCGTTTCCAGCGCACGGGCGGGAGCGGGCGCGCCTGCCTCCCGGCAGGCGCGGTCGACGTCCCGCAGGAGCCGCCGCAGGCCGCCGAGCGAGACGCGCCCGCCGAACCAGGCCGCCGCCGCCTCCTCGAGCCTGTGCGCCTCGTCGAAGACGACGGCGTCGTGTTCCGGGAGGATCCCGGCGCCCTCGCCGGTCCGCCCGCGCAGCGCGAGGTCTGCGAAGTAGAGAGCGTGGTTAGCGACGACGAGCTCGGCCTCCTGGGCGCGCTCGCGCGCCCGTTCGGAGAAGCACTCCGTCCGGAGCGGGCAGCGGCCGCCGGCGCAGCGGTCGGGCCCGACGGCGAGCTCCGCCCAGAGCGTCGCGCGCGGCTCGAAGTGAAGCTCGGCGCGGTCGCCCGTCTCCGTCGTCTCGATCCAGTCCCGGAGGCGCTCGAAGTCCCGTGCGTCCTCCTCCGTGCGGAAGAGCGGCAGCGCGAGGCCCCGCAGGCTCTTGCGGCAGAGGTAGTTCTGGCGGCCCTTGAGGACCGCCACATCCACCTCCCGTCCGAGCGCGGCGGCCGCCGCGGGAACGTCCTTCGTGAGGAGCTGCTCCTGAAGTGCCTTCGTCGCCGTCGCGACCACGACCCGCTTCCCGGAGACGAGCGCGGGGACGAGGTAGGCGAGCGTCTTCCCGACACCGGTGCCCGCCTCCGCCATGAGGTGCTCGCCGCGCTCGAGGGCGTCGGCCACCTCCTGCGCGAGCGCAGCCTGCTCGACCCGCGGGTCGAAGCCGGGAAGCGCGGCAGCGAGCCGCCCGCCGTGACCGAAGAACGCGCGCATGGGGGACGCTGAGGGTAGAACGTCCGCCGGTCAGCCTAGCGAACAGACGTTCGATCCGCTAGGAGGGTGGGCGAAACGACTAGCGAAACGCGCGATTACGGCTACACCGCGGTCCGTCGGCGACGATGTCTCCACCGGACGATGAGAACGACTAGTGCCGCGATGACGGCGGCAATAAGAACGGCCTCTACGATACCCACGCGCGCATCATGATAGGGCGCTCTGGCCCTTCAGGCGAGGTGCGAGGCGGCTTACGCTGCGAGTGGAACGGCTCGCGCTCGGGCGAGCACGACCGCCAGGCGCGCAAAACGCCGGGGTCGGCGTGGAGCGCGACCCGATCAAGATCAAGCCCGCGCACGCGAAGCGGCGTCAGGCCGTAGTTGTGCTTCAGGTCGCCGAACGTTCTCTCTACGGCGGCCTGCCGAAGTAGAACACGACGGGGTCAGGCCCTGTCGTGTCTCGATGCGACAGGTGGGTGCGCAGGTCAGCGCCCGCGGAAGCTCGGCTCGCGCTTCTCGAGGAACGCCGCCAGCCCCTCTCGGGCGTCCGCGGTCTCGAAGAGCTGCTCGCAGAGCGCGGCCTCGCGGTCGAGGGCGCGCTCGAGCGCCTCGCGCATGCCCTCGTCGAGGAGCCGCTTCGAGCCCGCGACCGCGAGGGGCGCGAGGCCGGCGATCCGCCCGGCGAGACGGCGCGCCTCGGACTCCACGTCCTCGGCGACGACGTCGACGAGCCCGAGCCGGAGCGCCTCCTCGGCGTCCACCAGCTCGCCGGTGAGCACGAGCCGGCGGGCCGCGCGCGGCGCCAGCAGGCTGAGGCCGTTCGAGATCGAGAGCCCGATCGCGACCTCGGGGCAGCCGAGCCGGGAGCCGGGGCTCACGACGCGCAGGTCGCAGGCGACGACGAGCTCGAAGGCGCCGCCGACGCACACGCCGTCCACCGCCGCGATCACCGGCTGCGGCGCCCGCACGACCTCGCGGGTGAGCCGGTTGAAGGCGGCGATCGTCCCCGCCCACTCCTCGGGAGCGAGCGTCGCCGTCTCGCGGAGGTCGTCGCCGGCCGAGAAGGCGCCGCCTTCCCCGTGCAGCACGATCGCCCGGCCCTCGCCGGCGGCCGCCTCGGCGAGCGCGTCTCCGAGGGCGCGGAGCGTGGCGCGGTCCCACGCGTTCAGCCGCTCCCCTCGCTCCCAGCGGATCCACGCCGCCGCACCCTCGCGCTCCGTTCGCACGCTCACGCCGGCGCCTCCTCGCCCGCATAGACGCGGTAGAGCCGCTTCGCCTTCGTCTCGGTCCGCGGCAGCGAGGCGACGCGCACGCGGCAGGTGAAGCCGAGCCGCTCTTTCACGGCCGCCGCGACCTCCTCCTCCCTGCCGGCGAGGCCCTCGACGAGGATCTCGACCGGCGGCTCGACCGGAAAGCGCTCCAGGACGACGGCGAAGCGGTCGACTCCGCGCTCGCGGAGCAGCTCCTCGACCGCGCTCGGGAAGACGTTGACGCCCCGGACCCGGAACATGTCGTCGCTCCGGCCGACGACGCGGAAGCGGAAGCCGGCACGCCCGCACGGGCACTCGACGGCGACGATCTCGGCAACGTCACGCGAGCGGAAGCGGAGCACGGGCGTCGCGTGCCTTGCCAGGTGCGTGAAGACCAGCTCGCCGCGCGAGCCCGGCTCGACCCCGACCGGATCGCCGCTCTCGGGCTCGATCAGCTCCACGAGCGCCGCGTCGGGAGCGAGGAAGTGCAGCCCCTCCCGCTCCTCGCACTCGCCCGCGAGGGTCCCCCAGACGTCGGAGAGGCCGTAGGTGTCGCCGAGAGTCGCGCCCCAGAGCTCCTCGACGCGCGCCCGCGTCGCCGCCATCTGCCCGCCCGGCTCGCCCGAGACGATCAGCTTCCGGAGGCCCAGGGAACGCGGGTCCCGGCCCGCGTCCTCCACCTGCTCGGCGAGGTAGAGCGGGTACGTCAGCGTCGAGAAGAGCCCCGTCGGACGGAGGACGTCCCACAGCTCCAGCAGGCGGGCGCTCTGCCCCAGCCCCGCGGGCACCATCGTCGCGCCCGTCTCCTCGAGCGCGTCGTGGTCGGCGACGCCGCCGGTGTAGAAGCTGTAGCTCATGCAGTGGAGGATCGTGTCGTCCGGCCGTGCGCCGGCCGCCCAGACTGCCCGGGCGCCCACTCGCGCGGACGTGCGCAGGTCCTCGGCCGTGTAGCCGAGGACGAGCGGCGTGCCCGTCGTCCCCGACGTGAGGTGGAGGCGGACGACGTCGACCGGGTCGGCGCAGGCGAAGTCGCCGAGCGGCGGCGCGGTCTCCTGGGACGCGCGCAGCTCGTCCTTCGTCGTGAACGGGAGCCGGCGAAGGTCGGCGGCCGTGCGCACCTGCTCGGGGCGCACGCCCGCCGCGTCGAGCTTGCGCCGGTAGAAGGGCGCCTGCCCGTAGCAGCGCTCGACCTGCTCGCCGAGCAGCTCCTCCGTCAGCCGGCGCGTCCAGACGGGTGGCATCGTCTCCGTCCGCTCGTCGAAGTACCGCGCCCACTCCACGCGGCAAGCGTAAGCCTTCGAGCCCCTACGTCGGGGCGTCGAGCCGGAGCCCGAGGACGTCGGGCCGGTGGTAGTGCCCGGCCGGGTCGAAGCGCTGCCGCTCCTCGTGCAGCCGCGCGGGGTCGAGCTCCGCGTAGAGGATGCCCTCCTCGTCGTAGAGCGGCCCCGCGAGGTAGGCGCCGTCCGGACCGAGGATGGCGCTGCCGCCGCGGCCGATGACGTCGACGCCGGCGAGCTCCTCGAGGAGCGGGAAGTCGTCCGGATAGGCGGACGCGCGCTGGAAATGGCACGGTGCGACGACGAACGCGCGCGACTCTCTCGCGATATGGACGAGGGTCGCCTGCCACTCCTCCGAGTCGTCGGCTGTCGAGGCGACGTAGATCTCGACGCCCGACTCGTAAAGCGAGAAGCGTGCGAGCGGCATGTAGTTCTCCCAGCAGATGAGCCCGCCGAGCCGGCCCAGCCCGGTCTCGATCGCGCGCAGGCCGCGACCGTCTCCCTGTCCCCAGACCAGGCGCTCGTGGTTCGTGGGCACGAGCTTGCGGTGGTGGAGGGCGAGCACGCCCTCGGGATCGTGGTAGAGGAGCGTGTTGTAGAGCGTCCCGGGCCGCTCCGGATCGATCTCGGTCACCCCGGTGACGAGCCAGACGCCGTGTGCGCGCGCGATCTCCCCCAGCCGTTCGGCCGCAGGCCCCGGAACCTCGACGGACTGCTCAGCCAGCCGGGCGAACGCTGCCTTGGCGCGCGGGTCGGCCCACCCGGCGAGGAACCTGGCCCACGCCGAGGAGGGGTAGGCGGGGACGAACGCCTCCGGAAAGACGACGAGCTCCGCGCCGGCGGCCGCCGCCTCGCCCGCGCGCTCCTCGAGCCGGTCGAGCGTCGCCTCGCGGTCGAGGACGACGGGCTCGATCTGCGCACAGGCGACGGTGACCGGGCGATGCACGAGCGTGGTTCTAGCGGAAAAAGACGCTCTTTGCGAACACTTTGGCATCAGGCGCTTGCCGAGCCGACCGGATCCGCTATAGGCTGGCGCATGCCAGATCCGGTAAGCCTTCGGGCTCGCCGGATTTGGCGTTTAAGGAGCCGGTTTCGCCGGGGCGGGGGCCGTGCCGTCCGATGCGATCTCTACCGTTCGTCGGTCCATGGCAGAGACCGCTGCACTGCTCCTCGTCCTGCTCGCCGCCCTCGCGGGTGGCGCCGTCTGGCTGGCGCGCCTCCTGCGTGCCGAGCTCACGGGCCTGCGCACCGAGACAGGCGCCCGGCTCACGGAGCGCTCAGCAGACGTCGACCGGCGGCTCGCCGGAATCTCCGAGACGATGGACCGCCGTCTGGGCGCGCTCGACTCCAAGGTCGACCGGCGGCTCGGGGAGCTCGACACGAAGGTCGACCGGCGCCTCGCCACGGCGTCGGAGACGTCGACGCGCATCCACGACCGCCTCGGGAAGCTCGACGAGGCGACGGCGCAGATCAACGAGCGGGCGCGCGACCTCGCCAAGCTCGAGCAGGCCCTTCGGCCTCCGAAGGCCCGCGGCGGCTTCGGGGAGCTGCTCCTCTCGAACCTGCTCGCCGACACGTTCCCGGCCGACCGGTACTCGCTCCAGCACGGCTTCCGCAGCGGCGAGCGCGTCGACGCCGTCATTCGGCTCGACCGCGGCCTCGTCCCGGTCGACGCCAAGTTCCCGCTCGACAACTTCCAGCGCGTCGTCGAGGCGGAGAGCGACGCGGAGCGCGACCTCTACCTGAAGCAGTTCGCCCGAGACGTGAAGGGCCACGTCGACGCCATCGCGCAGAAGTACATCCGGCCGGAGGAGGGGACGTACGAGTTCGCGCTCATGTACCTGCCGGCCGAGGCCGTCTACTACGAGCTCGTCTGCAACCGGATGGGCGGCGCGGCGAGCCCGCTCGCCTACGCGCACGAGCGCAAGGTGATCCCCGTCTCGCCCTCGACGCTCCACGCGTACCTGCTCGTCCTCGTCCTCGGCCTGCGCGGTCTCCAGATCGAGGAGCACGCGCGCGAGGTCATGGCCTACGTCGCCGACCTGAACCGCGACTTCGGACGGTTCAAGGCCGACTTCGACCTCGTCGGCAAGCACCTCGGCAACGCGCAGACGAAGTACGCCGAGTCCGACAAGCGTCTCTCGCGCTTCGAGACGAAGCTGGAGCGGGCGGTCGAATCGGAGCTCGGCGAGCAGGCGGCGGTCGAGCTCGCCGAGCTGCGGCGCGCCGCCGACGCGGCCTGAGAGCCCTGCTTTTTCGGCGCGGCTCGCGCCCTGGTTCCATGCCGAGACCGGCGACGAGGTGCTGATCGCGTACGAGGCGGGCGAAGCTGCGGCGCCCGGTCGTGATCGGCGCGCTCTGGAGCTCCTCGGACTCCGCCGCCGGGATCGGCTAAGGACGGCTGGAGGCCCGGAGGCGCGACCCGAGGACGCCACCGCCGAGCAGGAGGGCCTCGACGAGCGTGATCGCGAAGCGGTTCAGAACCGTGGCTCCGAGGGCGGCTCCCGCTGGCACGACGACGATCATGAGGCCGTACATCGACGCCTCCCGCACGCCGAGGCCCGAGGGCGCGAAGACGGCCAGGACGGCGACGATCGCGCCGACCGCCGCCGCGCCTCCGAGGTACGGGATCGTCGCGGCGCCCGGATCGGCGTCGAGCGAGCGCAGGAGCAGGTAGAGCGCCGTACCGCCGACGAGCCACGTGAATGCGTAGTAGCCGAGCAGGCCGACGAGCACGCGGTAGGGAAGCCGGGGCGGCTCGGGGGCGTCGAAGCGCCGGAAGAGCGCGCGGGCCAGCGCGGTGAAGACCCGCGGGTGCAGGAGTACGGCGACCAGGAGCCCGAAGGTGAGGAGCGGGAGAAGGGGCGCGTCCACCGCCTCTACCGCCACGAGGCCGCCCGTGAAGACGAGGATGCCGGCCACTGCCGAGAGCCCGGCCTCGAGCAGGATCGAGCTGAGGACAAACGACGTGTCGCGGACGCCTCCCGCCCGCCGCAGCCACACGATGCGCGCGAGTGGCGTCCAGACGCCGCCCGGCACGTACTTGGCGAGCATCGAGGCCATCTCGGCCTGGAGCGCGAGCCGGTAGCCGACGCGGATCCCGAACCCGGCCAGGATCCATTGCCAGCCGACGACGAAGAGGCAGTAGTAGGCGGCGAGCACGGCCAGGGCGGCGACGAGGGCCGCCGGGTCGGCGTCCCGGAGTCGCGGCAGCGCGTCGCCCCAGACGTCGCGCAACGCCCAGCCCAGGAAGGCGAGCACGAGCGCGAGGAAGGCGAGCTGCAGCCCGACGAGGACGCGCCGGCGGCGAAGGAACGCGGGAAGCCGGCTCGCCACGAGGGCGAGTCTACGGGCGCCGTCCGTCGTGACCGTCCGGGTGAGGAACGCCGGCTGGTCGGATCCGCCGCCTCTCGTAGGATCGCGGCGAAGGCATGGGGTGCGCGGGCGGGAGTCCGTCCGCGCACCCCATGAGCGCCGGCTCAGATCGGCTGCGCCGAGACGGCCCGATGCGCCTCCACCGGCCGCGCCCGCAGCTCGACCCACGCCACGCCGGCGAGGAAGAGCGCCATCCCGATCGGGCCCGTCGGCTTGGGATGGCCGACGGCAAAGACGAGCGCGCCCAGCACCATGAGCACGAGCGCCCCGCGGCGAGCGCGCTCCCTCAAGGCGACGGCGGCCGCGACGACCGCGGCGACCCACGAGAGGCCGGCGCCGAGGTAGATCACGTACCCGCCGACGTCGGCCTCCCGGAGCTCGTCGATGAACGGCCCGAGTGTCGCCTGCTCGGCCGCGGAGCTCGCGTTGGCCGTCCTGACCAGGTCGCCCATGCCGAGCCCGGCGATCGCATCGAGCGTCGTGTAGAGGATCACGAAGGGCACGATCAGCACCCGGGTGACGGTCGCGGCGCGACTCTCGAGGCCGTCGACGAGCAGCCAGAGCGAGTAGGCGAGCCCGGCGATCAGGAACAGCTGCGCGAAGTGCAGGCCGATGAAGAGGCCGGTCGCCTCGCCGAGCCCCGGGTCCTCCATCGGATGCAGGATCCCGAGCACGATGTACAGCAGCGGTGTCCCGAACAGGATCGTGCGCCTGAGCGTCGGTCGGTCGGTCATCGTCCCTCCACCAGGTTGTCGTCGAAGAAGCCGGTCACGCGGCGCTCGTACTCCTCGGGCTCGGCGGCGAGGGCTCCGGTGTGGCCGCCCTCGGCGGCCCAGATCTCCTTGGGCCCGCTCGCCGCCTCGTAGTAGGTCGGGTTGAGGCTCTCGCCGCCCTGCCCCGGGGTGGCGTAGATGAAGAAGACCGGCGCCGGGATCTCGGCGCTCAGATCGGTAAGGCTGGGCGGCGGCAGGTCGCTCGCGAAGACGGCGGTCGAGACGGTGGAGACGGCGAACACGGCCGTCGAGAGCCACCGCTCGAAACCGCTGAGCTCGACCGCCTCGCGCACGGAGCGGATACCCGCCCCCTCGGAGACGACGGCGCCCAGGGCGGCGCCCTCGGCGGCTGCCTGGAGCATCACCTCGCCTCCGACGGAGAGGCCGAGGCCGCCGATCCGGCCGGGGTCCACCTCCGGTCGGCTCCGGAGGTAGGCGATCGCCGCCTCGACGTCCCGCGTGCCGGCCCAGCCGAATGCGTTCGGGTCGCCCTCGCTCTCACCCTCGCCGCGCCGGTCGAAGAGGAGCACACCGTAGCCGTGCGAGACGAGGAGCCTCGCAGGCTCCTGCGGGCCCTTGCGGCCGGGGAAGACGATGACCGTGGCACCGTTCGTCGAGGGCACGTACCAGCCCTCGAGCCGCAGTCCGTCAGCCGTCACGAAGCTCACGTCCTGGTGCGCGACGCCGAGCTCGGGGGTCGGCACGTACGCGCGTGCGGCATGCGTGACGACGTAGGACTGGGCGACCGGAAAGACGACCAGGAACGCGGCGAGGAGCCCGCCGGCCGTCAGGAGCGCGCGGCGGACGTACCGGCGTACGAGGCTACCGCCCTTCCGCGACCGCCAGAGCGTCGCGAGCCCGATGACGACGAGGAGGAAGCCGGCGGGGATGGCCAGGAGCCCCGTGAAGTCGTCGCCCGACGGGCCGTTTTCGCGCGTGTAGTAGCCGGCCTCGCCGACGCCCATGACGACGGTGAAGATCCCGGATCCGAGCGCGAGCGTCGCCCGGGCCCCGGGCCTGAGCCGTGGATAGGCCCAGGCCGCAAGGAGGAAGAACGCCACCTGCACGAGGCCGCCGACCAGATGGTCGGCGGCCGACGTGCCGGGCTGCGGCTGGAGGAAATTGTCGTCCACGACGTGGAGCGCCGCGACGCCGAGCGCGAGCCGGGCCAGGCCCGCCTCGGTGCGGAGGGCTGCCGCGGCCCGGCCGAGAGTGTCTTTCCTGGATTCGGCGACGGGCTCCGCCACGCTGCTCACAGAATCACGATGCATACGCTCAAGTGTCTCCGGGCCGCCTCGCATGCTGTGCCTTCCGTTGACGCTTCATTTTCGTTTGCTACCTCGTGGACGTCGCGAGGGTGCGGCTCCGATCGGGCCGCCTCGCCTTGACCGTTACTCGTACTGGAGCGCCTTGAGCACGTTCAGGCGCGATGCCCGCCTGGTGGGAGCGCGGCGCCGTTTCGCTGCCCGTTCCGGGCGGCAAGGCGTTCCTTCTGAATCAGTGCGGATTCCATGAGGCTTGGCTCCTTTGTCTCGCCGTCAGCTGAAGTAGCCGGACGAGTCGCGTCCTTTCGCGTGCGAGGGCGCAGCCCGTCGTGGCCGCGCCCTCACAACGGAGGCTCACCGACCGAAGGGGGTGAGAGCGGGCGGCGATTTGACCGGCCCAGGCTCGCCGTGCTCGAGGTGCGGGAGCCACTCGAGCCACTTCGGCAGGTACCAGTTCCAGTCGCCGAGCAGTTTCATCGTCGCGGGCAAGAGCACGGCACGGACGATGGTCGCGTCGATCAGGATCGCCGCCGCGAGCCCGACGCCGAACTGCTTGAAGATCAGCATCGAGAGCGTCGCGAAGACCAGGAAGACGCAGACCATCACGATCGCGGCGCTGGTCACCACTCCGGCCGTAGTCCTGATCCCATGCGTGACCGCCTCCTCGGTGCTCATGCCTCGGTCGTACGCCTCGCGGATCCGGCTGACGATGAAGACGTGGTAGTCCATCGAAAGGCCGAACAGGATCACGAACATGAAGATGGGCAGGAAGGAGTCGATCCCGGCCGTC
>DASTBX010000020.1:0-2612 GCA_035711645.1 Gaiellaceae bacterium | reverse complement strand
TGCTCGAGCCGACTCGTCGGCCGCGCATCCCACCGACGTGTCGGAAGACGCCGCGAGACGTCGCCGTGCGTCGCGCGTACCGCAGATGTGTCCGGATTGTGTCCGCGTGTTCAGCGCACAGACAACACAAAAGTGCTGATTTGCAGGCTTTATGTAAGCCCTCTGACGGACTCGAACCGTCGACCCCCTCCTTACCATGGAGGTGCTCTACCAACTGAGCTAAGAGGGCGAGGGGCGAAGTCTAGCCGCGCCTTCCCTCGTCGACCTCCCGCGCGATGCGCTCGACGAGCTCGCGCGAGACGTCCTCCTCGGAACGCTCCTCGGGCTCGAGTGCGGCCTCGTCGAGGGCTGCAGCGGGCATTTCCTCGTCGGCGGCCTCGCCCTCCGGCTCGGGCTCGGCCTCGGCCCTCGGCACGCGGCCGGACTCGAGGTCGACCTCGCGGGCGATCCGTTCGATCATCTCGCGTGCGACCGCGTCCTCCGCCGAAGTCGGGTCGGTGGGCGCCATCGAGTGCAGGGGGGAGGATTCGAACCTCCGAAGGCTGAGCCAGCGGGTTTACAGCCCGCCCCCTTTGGCCACTCGGGAACCCCTGCAGGGGGCGCCATTGTAGCCCCGTCCCGCTGCACGATGGCGCGACCGGCGGCGTACGATCGAGTGCGATGGAGCGGTTCGACGTCCTCGTGGTCGGCGCCGGCCCGGCGGGGTCGTCCGCCGCGATCCATCTCGCGCGGGGCGGTGCCCGCGTGCTGTTGGCGGATCGCGCGCGGTTCCCTCGGGACAAGCCGTGCGGGGGAGGTTTGACCGGGCGCGCGGTCCGGCAGCTGCCCTGCGACGTGTCTCGGGTGGTCGAGCACGTCGTCGACCGGTTGGTGCTCCGCGTCGGCTACGGCGGGAGCTTCGCGCGCTCGAGCGAGGCACCGCTGATCCTGATGACGCAGCGCCGCCGGCTCGACCTCCACCTCGCCGAGCAGGCGGCCGCGGCGGGCGCGGAGTTCCGCGACGGGGTGCGTGTCGACGGGCTCGTCGTCGGCGACGACGGGGTGACGGCGGACCTCGACGGCTTGCAGGTCGGGGCCGCATACGTCGTCGGCGCGGACGGTGCGAACGGGCAGGTCGGGCGTGCAGCCGGCCTTGGCGAAGGCATCGTCACGGGCGTCGCGCTCGAGGCGAACGCGGCCTGGGGCGACCTCGATCCGAATCCGTACGCCGGGACTGCGTGGGTCGAGCTCGGCGTGGTCGGGGGCGGCTACGGCTGGGTGTTTCCCAAGGGCGACCAAGCGAATCTCGGGGTCGGGGGCTGGCACGAGGAGGGGCCGCGGCTGCGAGTGCACCTGGAGCGCCTTGCGCGCGAGCACGGCGTCGATCCGCGCCGGCTCCGCGACCTCCGCGGACACCGCCTCCCGATGCGGCGCCTCGGCGCGCCCGCGGCCCGCGGCCGTGCGCTCCTGGTCGGGGATGCAGCCGGGCTGGTCGACCCGCTCTCCGGCGACGGCATCTACGAGGCCTTCGTCTCGGCCAGGCTCGCGGCCGAGGCGGTGCTCGCGGGCCGTCCGCAGGAGTACGAGCGCGAGCTCGCGGCTGCGCTCGACGGGCACGCCGCGGCCTCGTGGAAGGCCAAGCGCGTCGCCGACCGCTTCCCGAAGGCGTGCTTCTGGGCGGCGCGCGCACCCGGCGTCTTCGACGCCGTCGCCGGCCTCCTGCGGGGCGACCTCGCCCATCCGCAGAATGCGACCGGTCTCGCGCGACCTCCGCTGCGCGCGCTCTCGCGCCTCGCCCGGCTGGCCCCGCCTACGTCCTGACCGCTACGCGCAGGTGTCGGCCTCGAACCAGCCCTTCGTCTCCGACGTGTCGGAGACGAGCTTCGGGTTCGGGCCGCGGACGCTCCACGTCTTCCCGCCGACGTTCTCCGTCAGGCAGTAGGAGCGCTTCTTCGCCCAGGTGACCGCCACCGTCAGCGAGACGCGGGGATCGATCCTGATGAGGTCGGTCGAGTCGAGGCCGTTGTAGGTCCTGTGGTCCGCGAAGTAGGCGTCCGCCGCGGGCATCGCCGCCCGGAGGCTCGCCTTCGTCTTGCCGTCGGCCGAGCTGCTCCGAAAACCGAGGAAGGAGGGCACGGCGACCGCAAGCGCGACGCCCAGGAGGACGACGACGACGAGCGCCTCGAGCCCGGCCAAGCCACCCTCGCCACCGAGGTGCTGCCGGATCCGCTGAACCACGTACGTGCTCCCTTCCGCAGACAGGTCGAGCCACTCTGACATCGTCGACCGGGGGCGCCCGGGCATCCCCGTTTGGGGGGATATCGCCTAGTAGGCGCCGCGCAGCACGAGGACGGAGCAGGGCGCCTGATGCGCGATCCGCTCGCTCACGCTGCCGAGGGCTCGCAGCCCGCGCAGGCCACGGCTGCCGACGAGGAGGAGGTCGACGTCCTGCGCCGCCTCGAGCAGGGCGTCGAGGGGCTTCGCCTCGCTGAAGGTGACGGCGACACCGCTGCCTTCGATCGCCTGCAGGTCGCAGTCCTCGGCCGAGCCTCCACCCTTCGCGGCCACGAGCTCCACCCGAGCACCGACCCGCTTGCCGAGCTCCTGTGCGACCGCGGCGGCCGCGAGCGACG
>DASTBX010000019.1:0-7817 GCA_035711645.1 Gaiellaceae bacterium | reverse complement strand
TGGCGCTCGCGGCCGCGGAGGACGAGCCAGGGCGTGCCGAACGGCTCCGTGCCGGCGGGCTGCACGCGCCAGCGGCCGCGCATGCGCAGGTGGCTGCGGAGGACGAGCCCGCCCTCGAACCCGAGCACGAGGTTCTTCCCCACCGCCGACACGCTCTCGAGCCGGCGGCCGTCCAGGCGCTCGGCGAGCCTAAGGACGGCCGCGCGCGGATGCGGGGTCTCGACGGCGACCACCTCGCCCTCGAGCACGCGGAGCCGCTCGGCGGCGCGGTGGAGGGCATCACCCTCCGGCATCAGGCGTGCCTGGACTCTCGGGGGTGATCGGCGCCAAGACGGTGCAGGTGGCGGGCGGCGTCTTCATGCTCATGTGCACGCGCCTGGTGCACGGACATCACGCCTGGGCGGCGTACCCGCGGGCGGGCTTCTGGGCAATCGCGACGCTCATGACAATCGTCGCGTATCGAGAGCCTCACTGACTGTCATGCCCGCAGCACCGCGCGCCGCGGGCCGGCGAGAAAGCCCGCCTCGAGCAGGAGGGGCATGACCTCGGTCTCGCCCACGGGTTGCCCGTCGAAGCGCTCGACGGCGAGCCGCTTCCACCCGCTGCGCCGGGCGTGGGCGACGAGGGCCTCGAGCGCCGTCCGCAGCCAGCCGTCCTCGGGCTCGCGGAGCGGCACGAGCGAGCGGCCGCCCCGCTCCACGAAGAGCGCCGCCTCACCGCCGAGCAGGACGACCTGCGCGCCGGCGACGCGCGCCGCCCGCGCGCCCGCCCGCTTCGGCCAGGGGAGCGCGGCGCCGTAGGGCTGGGCCGGGTCGGCAGCCGCGAGGACGAGCGCGGATTCCTCCTCCTCCGGCCGGTCGCGGAGGCGCTCGACCGCGCCAGGGAGCGCGAACTGGGCGCCGCCGAGTCCCTCGACGAAGTAGCCGCGCCGGCAGACGCCGAGCGTCTCGAGCTTCCGCAGCTCCCGGTACACGGGCGCGTAGCCGCCCGGGCTTCCTTCGGCGCGGACGCCGTCCCGGGTGACGATCCCCTGCCGCTCGAGCAGAAGCTCGGCGAGCGCACGGGGGTCGGGCTCGCCGGGGAAGAGCCCTGCGGCCGACGACCAGCGGCCCTGCGTGGCCGTGATCGAGTCGGCCCGGGCGCGGGAGAAGCGGCGCGGTCGCCTCTCGGCGCGCGGCGCCTGGAAGCGCCGGGCGGCGCGGAGCGGCTGCCAGGCGTCGTTCGTCGCCTCGCCGGCCCAGACGAGGTCCCAGAGGGCGGGCAGCGCCGTCGCGCCGTCGAGACCCGTCTCACGGAGGAGGTCGAACCAGAAGAGCGCCCCGGACGCGAGCGCCGCGCGGATGCGCTCGTGGGCCTCGCCCTCGGGCCGCGGCAGGGCGCCCGGACGGCCGAGGGCGGGCGCGTCCTCGCGGAAGTAGATGGCAACCCGCTCGAGGCCCGCGCCGACCCACACGACCTCGCCCGACGCGGTCAGCTGGTCGAGCGAGGCGGGCTGGTAGCCCGGCACGCGGCGGGGCAGGACGTCGCTCTCCCAGAGCGGCACCGGCAGGGACAGGCCCTGGAGCGGCACGAGCGCCTCGCGCAGCGACGCGCGGCGGTCGACTCCCTGCCAGGCCGGCAGGAACCGCCCCAGCGCCCCCGCCTCGACCGGCTCGACCTCCTTCCGGAGCCGCGCGAGGCTGGCCCGCCGCAGCCGGCGGAGGACGTCGGGGTCGCACCACTCGCGCTCGCTGCCTCCGGGCCGCAGCTCGCCCCGCACGAGGTCGAGGCGGCCGAGGACGGCCTCGGCCCGCTCGGGCTCGAGACCGAACCGGCGCGCGGCCTCCTCCGTGGTGAACGGCCCCCGGCCCCGGGCCCAGCGGCGCACGATCCAGCCGAGCGGGTCGTCGCCGCCCTCGAGGTAGGCGTCCGGGAGGCCGGAGGGGGGCATGGCGCCGAGCGCGTCGCGGTAGCGGCCGGCGTCCTCGGCGGCGATCAGCCTTTCCTCCGCCGCGACGCGGACGCGCACGGCACGCCGCTCGTCCTCGAGGGCGGCCGCCAGACCGGCGTCCGCCTCCGCGGGATCGAGGTCGCCGCGCCGCAGGAGGAGGTCGTGCAGCTGGTCGGCGGTCGCGGCCCCGCCCCGGAGCTGCGCCTCGACCTCGGCGAGGGCGGCCGGGTCGATGAGGTCGCGGAGCTCCTCCTGACCCAGCAGCTCCTTGAGCAGGTCGCGGTCGAGCGCGAGTGCCTGCGCGCGCCGCTCGGCGAGCGGGGTGTCGTCCTCGTACATGTACGTCGCGACGTAGTCGAAGAGCAGCGAGGAGGCGAAGGGCGACGCGCCGGGCGTCTCCACCTCGACGACGTCGATGCGCCGCTGCCGCAGGGCCGTCAGGAGCGAGCGAAGGGCCGGTAGGTCGAAGACGTCCTGGAGGCATTCGCGATAGGTCTCGAGGACGACAGGGAAGTCGGGATAGCGCCGCGCCACCTGGAGGAGCCCCTGCGCCTTGAGACGCTGCTGCCAGAGCGGCGTCCGCTGTCCCGGCCGGCGGCGCGGGATGAGGAGCGCGCGGGCGGCGTTCTCGCGGAAGCGGGCGCCGAAGAGCGCCGTCCCGCCAAGCTCCGCGACGACGAGGTCGTCGAGCTCCTCGGGCGCGACGAGCAGCTCGTCGAGCGCGGGCGGCGCGTCGGCGTCGGGGAAGTGGAAGGCGACGCCGTCGTCGGACCAGAGCGAGTTGACCTCCATGCCGAGCGACTCGCGCATCCGCGCGGCGAGCGCGAGGGACCAGGGAGCGTGCACCCGCGCTCCGAACGGCGTCAGCAGGCACACGCGCCAGTCGCCGATCTCGTCCCGAAAGCGCTCGACGACGACGGTGCGGTCCGACGGGAGGGCGCCGGTGGCCTGCTCCTGCTCCCGCAGGAACGTGAGGAGGTTCTCGGCCGCGCGCTCGTCGAGGTCGTGCTCGCTCGTCAGGCGCGCGCGAGCCCGCTCGTCGTCGAGGGCAACGAGCTCGCGCGCGGCACGCCCGATCGCCTCCCCCAGCTCGTACGGACGCCCGACGCCCTCGCCCTTCCAGAAGGGGACTAGCCCGGGGATGCCGGGCGCCGGGGAGACGAGCACGCGGTCGCGCGTGATCTCCTCGATCCGCCACGTCGAGGCGCCGAGCAAGAACGTCTGGCCCGCCCGCGCCTCGTAGACCATCTCCTCGTCGAGCTCGCCGACGCGGCCGCCGCCGTCGACGAGGTAGACGCCGAAGAGGCCGCGGTCGGGGATCGTGCCGGCGTTCGTGACCGCGAGGCGCGCAGCGCCCTCCCGGCCGCGGAGGAGGCCCGCCGTCCGGTCCCAGATGATCCTGGGACGCAGCTCGGCGAACTCCTCGGAGGGGTAGCGGCCGGCGAGCATGTCGAGAACGTTCTCGAGCTGTCGGCGCTCGAGGTCGCGAAAGGGCCACGCGCGGCGCACGAGCTCGTGCAGCTCGTCGACGGCAATCTCCTCCTGCGCGCAGATCGCCACGACTTGCTGAGCGAGGACGTCGAGCGGATTCCGGGGGATGCGCGTCTCCTCGATGAGCCCGTCCCTCATGCGGCGGACGACGACGGCGCTCTCGAGCAGGTCGGCGCGGAACTTGGGGAAGACGCGACCCTTGGAGGGCTCGTCGAGGCGGTGCCCGGCGCGGCCGACCCGCTGGAGGCCGCGTGCCACCGACTTGGGCGACTCGACCTGCACGACGAGGTCGACGGCGCCCATGTCGATGCCGAGCTCGAGCGACGAGGTCGCGACGAGGCACGGGATCGCGCCCTTCTTGAGCAGCTCCTCGACTTCGATCCGCTGCTCGCGCGCGAGCGAGCCGTGGTGGGCGCGCGCGATCTCCTGCTCGGCGAGCTCGTTGAGGCGCAGCGCGAGGCGCTCCGCGAGCCGCCGGTTGTTGACGAAGACGATGGTGGAGCGGTGCTCCTGCACGAGCTCGAGGAGCGCCGGGTAGATGGAGGGCCAGATGGAGCCGCCCTCGCCCGGCTCGCGCATGTCTTCGAGCGGCACGACGACGCGGAGGTCGAGCTCCTTGCGGCTGCCCGCGTCGACGAGCTCGATTGGCCGCCCGCCGGCCACGAAGCGCCCGATCTCCTCGAGCGGCCGCTGCGTGGCCGAGAGGCCGATCCGCTGCACCGGCTCGCCGGTCACCCGCTCGAGCCGCTCGAGGCTGAGGACGAGGTGGGCGCCCCGCTTCGAGCCGGCCACTGCGTGCACCTCGTCGACGACGACGACGCGAACGCTGCGCAGGGTCTCGCGCGCGCGGGAGGTGAGCATCAGGAAGAGCGACTCCGGCGTCGTGATCAGGATGTCGGGCGGGCTCTTGAGCATGGCCGCCCGCTCCTTCGGCGGCGTGTCGCCGGTGCGGACGGCGACCGAGAGCTCCGAGCCGATGCCCGCGAGCGGCCCGCGCAGGTTGCGCTCGACGTCGTAGTTGAGCGCCTTCAGCGGGCTGACGTAGAGCACCTGCGTGCCCTCGCCAGGGCGGGCGCGGTCGAGAGCCCAGAGGAACGCCGCGAGCGTCTTCCCGGAGCCCGTCGGCGCCTGGATGAGCACGTGCCCCCCGGAGGCGATCGCCGGCCAGCCGCGCTCCTGCGCCGGCGTGGGCGCGTCGAACGTCCGCTCGAACCACTCGCGGACGGTCGGGCTGAAGGGCGCGAGCGCGCTCACCGCTCCAGGGTACTCACTCGAAGGAGGTCTAGAATCGCGGCATGGCGATCACGCGTCCGACGCACCTCCACTTCACCGGCGACGACGAGGCGGACCGACTCCTCGCCGAGGAGCCGCTCGCCCTCCTGATCGGCTTCGTCCTCGACCAGCAGGTGACGGTGCAGAAGGCGTTCTCGGGCCCGCTCGAGCTGCGGCGGCGGGTCGGAACGCTCGACGCCGCGACGATCGCGCGAACCGATCCGGCCGAGCTCGAGGAGGCGTTCAGGACGCGACCCGCGATCCACCGCTTCCCCGGGAACATGGCGCGGCGCGTCCAGGAGCTCTGCGCCGTCGTCGCCGAGGACTACGACGGCCGCGCCGAGCGGGTCTGGCTCGAGGCCGAGGACGGCAAGGACCTCGAGCGGCGGCTCCTCGACCTGCCCGGGATCGGCCCCATGAAGGCGCGCTCGCTGATCGCGATCGTCGGCAAGCGCTTCGGCGTCCGCCCGCCCGGCTGGGAGGACGTCGCCCCGACGCACCCGACGCTCGGGGACGTCGACTCCTACGAGGCGCTCGAGGCCTACCAGGAGAGGAAGCGCGCCTACAAGGCGTCGCTCAGGGCCGCGCGCGCCGCGAGGTAGCCGCACATGCCGTGGACGCCGCCGCCCGGCGGGGTCGAGGCCGAGCAGAGGTAGAGCCCGGGAAGCGGAGTCCGGTAAGGAACAGGCCGGAGCGCAGGACGGGCGAGCAGCCCGCGCAGGTCGGCGGCCCCGCCGTTCAGGTCGCCGCCCACGAGGTTGGGGTTGCGCGCCTCGAGGTCGCCCGGGCCGAGCGCGCTCCGCGCCAGAACCCGCTCGCCGAAGCCCGGCGCGAACCGCTCCATCTGCGCCTCGATGCGAGCGGTCATGTCCTCCCGCGATCCGTTCGGGACGTGGCAGTACGCCCAGACGGTGTGGCGGCCCTCCGGCGCGCGCGTCCGGTCGAAGAGCGTGTGCTGGGCGAGGAGCACGAAGGGGCGCTCCGCATGCCGTCCCTCCCAGGGCGCCCGCTCCGACGCGGCGATCTCCCCGAGCGTGCCGCCGAGGTGCACCGTCCCGGCGCGAGCGCACTCGGCGGCTCGCCATGGAATCGGCCCGTCCAGCGCGTAGTCGAGCTTGAAGGCGCCGGGGCCGTAGCGGAAGCGCCGCAGCGACGACGCGTATCCCTCGGGCACGCGGTCGCCGGCGAGCCGGAGGAGCGCGCGTGGGCCGACGTCGCAGAGGACGAGGCGGGGGAGCCCCAGCTCGTCCAGCGACTCGACGTGCGCGCCCGTCTCGAGGGCGCCGCCTAGCCGCCGCAGTTCGGCGACGAGCGCGGCCGTGATCTCCCCCGCTCCGCCGCGCGGGAACGGCCAGCCGACCCTGTGGCCGGCGGCCAGGAGGACAAGCCCGAAGGCCGCCGAGGGCCGCCGGCCGAGGGGCAGCATCGAGTGGGCGGCGCAGCCTGCGAGGAGTGCGCGCGCACGCTCGCCCCGGAAGACGGCTTCCGCGAGCCCCGTCGCCGTCCGCAGCGCCGAGAGGCCGAACCGTGCCAGCGCAAGCGGATGCCGCGGGACCCGCAGGAGCGGCGCGAGCGCCGCCTCCTCGATCGCGCTCCAGTCGCGGACGACCTGCCCGACGAGCCGCTCGTAGGCGCCCGCGTCCTCTCCGAGGCCGGCCGCCGTCGCCGTCACGGAGCGCTCGAGCAGGACGGCCGTGCCGTCGTCGAGCGGATGGGCGAGAGGCGCCCGTGGATGGACGAGCTCGAGCCCGTGCGCCCTGAGCGGGAGCGAGCGGAGAAACGGCGAGCCGGGAACGAACGGGTGGATCGCCGAGCAGAGGTCGTGGACGAAGCCCGGAAGCGTCAGCTCGGCCGACCGCGCGCCGCCGCCGGGCTCGTCGGCGCCCTCGCGCACGAGAACCTCGAGGCCCTCGCGGGCGAGCGTGATCGCGGCTGCGAGCCCGTTGGGGCCCGAGCCGACGACGACGGCGTCGGGTCTCAGGCGACCCCGGCGAGCGCCGAGGTGCGCGCCTCGCGCACCATCTCGCGCGCTATCACGATCCGCTGGATCTCCTGCGTGCCTTCGTAGATCTGGGTGATCTTCGCGTCGCGCATCATGCGCTCGACCGGGTACTCCTTCATGTACCCGTAGCCGCCCAGGATCTGGACTGCCTCGGTGGTGACCTCCATGGCCGTGTCCCCGCAGATGAGCTTCGCCATCGCGGAGAGCTTCGTCAGCGGCTCGACGCCCTCGTCGATAGCCATCCCGACCTTGTAAAGGAGCCCGCGCGCCGCCTCGCACTTCGTCTCCATCTCGGCGAGCTTGGCGGCGATGAGTTGGTGCTCGGCGATCGGCTTCCCCATCGTCTCGCGGCTCTTCGCGTACTCAAGTGCGTAGTCGGTTGCGCCCTGCGCGATGCCGAGCGCCTGCGCGGCGATGCCGGGCCGCGAGCGGTCGAGCACGCGCATCGCCACCTTGAAGCCGTCACCCTCCTCGCCGAGCCGGTTCTCCGCGGGAATGCGGCAGTCGTTGAAGAAGACCTCGCCCGTCGTCGAGCCCTTGATGCCCATCTTCGGCTCGATGCGGCCGACCTCGAAGCCGGGCGCGTCCGCCTCGACGACGAATGCGGAGATGCCTGCGTGGCCCGCATCCGGGTCGGTCTTGGCGAAGACGACGTAGAGACCCGCCACGCCGGCGTTCGTGATGAACCGCTTCGAGCCGTTGAGGACGTACTCCTCGCCCTCGCGCCGCGCCTCCGTCCGCATGGCCGCCGAGTCGGAGCCGGAGCCCGGCTCGGTGAGCGCGTAGGCCGGCAGCCACTCCCCGCTCGCGAGCCGCGGCAGCCAGCGCTCCTTCTGCTCGTCCGAGCCGTCGTTCTTGATCGCGAGGGCGCCGAGCTCCTGCAGGGCGAGGATGAGACCGGTGGTGGCGCAGACCTTTGAGATCTCCTCGATCGCGACCAGCACCATGAGCGCGCCGGTTCCGGTGCCGCCGAAGCGCTCCTCGAACGGAAGACCGAGGATCTCGTGCTCGCGGAAGAGCTCGACCATGTCCCAGGGGAACTCGCCCTGCTCGTCGATCTCGGCCGCGCGGGGGGCGATCCGCTCCCGCGCGAGCCTCCGGATCAGGTCGCGGATCTCGCGC
>DASTBX010000018.1:0-28821 GCA_035711645.1 Gaiellaceae bacterium | reverse complement strand
CGCTGGATCGCGCGCCGGAGCGGCCGGGCGCCCATGGAGGGGTCGTAGCCCTTGTCGACGAGCAGCTCCTTGGCCTCCTCCGTGAGCTCGATGGCCGCCTCGTGCTCGACCATCTGCTCCCGGAGCCGCTTCATCATCAGGTCGACGATCGTCTTGATCTCGTCCTTCGTCAGCTTGTGGAAGACGATGACCTCGTCGATCCGGTTGAGGAGCTCGGGGCGGAAGACCTTCTTGAGCTCGCCCATGATCCGGTCCTTCATCTCGTCGTAGGAGAGGCCGGTGTCGTCGCCGACGGCGAAGCCGAGCGACTGGTTCTTCGAGATCGTGGCCGCGCCGATGTTCGAAGTCATGATCACGATCGTGTTGCGGAAGTCGACCTTGCGGCCCTGGGCGTCGGTGAGCTTCCCGTCCTCGAGGATCTGGAGGAGGATGTTGAAGACGTCCGGATGGGCCTTCTCGATCTCGTCGAGGAGGACGACCGAGTAGGGCTTGCGGCGCACGGACTCGGTGAGCTGGCCGCCCTCGTCGTAGCCGATGTAGCCGGGCGGGGAGCCGACCAGCCGGGACACGGAGTGCTTCTCCATGTACTCCGACATGTCCACCTGGATCATCGCGTCCTCGTCGCCGAAGAGGAACTCGGCGAGGGTCCGCGCGAGCTCGGTCTTCCCGACGCCGGAGGGGCCGAGGAAGATGAACGAGCCGGTCGGGCGCTTGGGGTCCTTGATGCCGGCGCGTGCACGTCGGATCGACTTCGAGACGGCGACGATCGCCTCGTTCTGACCGATGACGCGCTTGTGCAGCTCCTCCTCCATGCGGATGAGCTTCTGCGACTCGGCCTCGGTCAGCTTGAAGACGGGGATGCCCGTCCACATGGAGACGATGTCGGCGATCTCCTCCTCGCCGATCTGCGGCTGCTCGACCTCCTCGGAGCTCCGCCACTTCTCCTCGAGCTCCCGCTTCTTCTGGGTGAGCTTGCGCTCCTTGTCACGGAGGTTGGCTGCCTTCTCGAACTCCTGGTCCTCGATCGCCTTCTCCTTCTCCTCGCGCACCTTCTCGATCTCCTCCTCGAGCTCGCGGTAGCGCGGCGGCGCGGTCATCGTCTTGATGCGCATCCGGGAGGCGGCCTCGTCGATCAGGTCGATGGCCTTGTCGGGCAGGTGGCGGTCCTGGATGTAGCGGTCGGCGAGCACCGCGGAGGCACGGAGCGCCTCGTCCGTGATCGTGCAGCGGTGGTGTGCCTCGTAGCGGTCGCGGAGGCCGCGCAGGATCTGGACGGTGTCGTCCACGGACGGCTCGTCGACGCGGATCTGCTGGAAGCGGCGCTCGAGGGCGGCGTCGCGCTCCAGGTACTTGCGGTACTCGTCGAGCGTCGTCGCGCCGATCGTCTGCAGCTCGCCGCGGGCGAGGGCCGGCTTGAGGATCGAGGCTGCGTCGATGGCCCCCTCGGCGGCGCCGGCGCCGACGAGATTGTGGAGCTCGTCGATGAAGAGAATGATGTCGCCGCGCTGGGTGATCTCCTTCATCACCTTCTTGAGGCGCTCCTCGAACTCGCCGCGGTACTTCGACCCGGCCACCAGCGCGGCGAGGTCGAGCGTGTAGATCTGCTTGTTCTTCAGAAGCTCCGGAACCTGGTTCGAGGCGATCCGGGCCGCGAGCCCCTCGACGACGGCGGTCTTGCCGACGCCGGGCTCGCCGATCAGGACGGGGTTGTTCTTCGTGCGGCGCGAGAGGATCTGCATGACGCGCTCGATCTCGGTCTGGCGCCCGACGACGGGGTCGAGCTTCGCCTCGGCGGCGAGCTTGGTCAGGTTGCGGCCGAACTGGTCGAGGAGCTTCGAGCTCTTCGCCTTCTCGCCGGAGGTCGAGCCGCCGCCCTGCTGCCGACGACCGGGGCCGGAGAGCATGCGGATGATCTCGTTGCGGATCTTCTCGGCGTCCGCGTCGAAGTCGAGCAGGATGCGGGCGGCAACGCCCTCGTTCTCGCGCACAAGGCCGAGCAGGATGTGCTCGGTGCCGATGTAGTTGTGACCCAGCGAGAGCGCCTCGCGCAGCGCGAGCTCGAGGACCTTCTTCGCGCGCGGCGTGAACGGGATCTGGCCGGTGGTCACCTCGTCGCCCTGGCCGACGATGCGGGCGACCTGGGCGCGAACCTCCTCGACCGTGATGTCGAGGCTCTCGAGCACGCGGGCCGCGAGGCCCTCCTCCTCACGGAGCAGCCCCAGCAGGATGTGCTCGGTGCCGATGTAGTTGTGCTTGAGGGCGCGGGCCTCGTCCTGTGCGAGGACGACGACCTGGCGGGCTCTCTCGGTGAAGCGCTCGAACAAGCTTCAACGTCCTTTCCGGTCGACAGCCGGACCTATGGTATCGAACCGGTCGGGAGTGCCCGCACGCGCCATGGGGTCGGTATCGGCTTCGTAACACACCCTCAACAGAGGGAATTTCGGAGCGGGCTCTTCCCTCGTCCGAGGGATCCCCGAAACGGGGGACGCGCGCCGCGGGAACGCTGCCGATCCTCCGTTCATGGGAGGGAGGCTCGCAGCGGTCGCGGTCGCCGTGCTCGTCGTGCTCGCGCTCGCGCCGGCCGCGGGAGCGGCCACGCTGACCGACCGCAACGCGCTCGAGCGAAGGACGGTCGACCGCGTCAACGCGGTTCGCCGCAACCACGGCCTGCGCCCGCTCCGCGTCGTCGGAGCCCTCGCCGAGGCGGCCGACCGCCATGCCCGCTCCATGGCGCGCGCGAGCTACTTCCGGCACGAGCTCTACACCCCCTCCCGCAGCCGCGACTGGATGCCCTTCGGCAGCTGGATCCGCTGGTACTGGCCCGGCCCCGGCTACCGCTCGTGGAGCGTGGGCGAGAACCTCGCCTGGGGAGCGCCCCGCATCACCGCCCGCCAGACGGTGCGCCGCTGGATGGCCAGCTCGGGCCACCGCGCCAACATCCTGCAGCCGCGCTGGCGGAACGTCGCCGTGGCGGCCGTGCACGTCGAGGAGCCGCGCGGCTACTACGGCTCGTGGGACGACGTCACGATCGTCGTCGCCGAGTTCGGCCGCCGCAGCCGCTAGAACGCGGTTCTGGCAGCGCAGCGCTCCGGCGCGACCGGTAGCCTCGCGCGGTGCTCGTCGAGGCCGACGTCGTCCCCCGCCCGCCGTACTCGCTGGCGCTCTCCGCGCGGATGCGCAGCGACGCGACGCGGTACTTCCGGGACGGCGTCCTCACTGTGGCGCTGGAGGCCGGCGGGAGCCCGGCGCTCGCCCGCGTCAGGCAGCGTCCCGACGGCAGCCTCGCCGTCGCGGTCGAAGGTGACCGGCCGCGCGAGGCCGTCGAGAAGCTCCGCTTCGTGCTCGCGGCGGACGACGACCACGCGCCCCTCCTCGCGCGCTTCGCGAACGACCCCCTGCTCGGCCCGGCGCTTCGCCGCCTGCGCGGCCTGCGGCCGCTGCGGACGGCGACGGTGACGCACGCGCTCCTGAAAGCGGTCTGCGGGCAGCTCATCCAGGCCCGCGCCGCGCGGGTCCTCGAGGCGCGCCTCCTCCGCGGCGCCGCGACGCCGTTCCACGGCCTGCGGCTGCCGCCGACACGATCGACGTTCGGCGGTCACTCGCCGGCCCGCCTCGCGCGCGAGGGCCTGGTGGCGCGGAAGGCGAACGCGCTCGTCCGCGTCTCGCGCGAGTGGGACGTCGAGCGGCTCCACGCGGCTCCGACGCAGGCGGCCGTCGCGCGGCTCGAGCGCGAGCGCGGGCTGGGCCCCTGGTCGGCCGGGATGGTGTGCCTCTACGGGCTCGGCCGCTTCGAGCAGGGCCTCGTCGGCGACCTCGGCCTCGTGAAGCTCTGCAGCGGCCTGCTCGGCCGCCGCGCGGAGGCCGAGGACACCCGCTCGCTGCTCGAGACGTACGGCGAGTGGGCAGGGCTCGCGAGCGTCTACCTGCTCTCGTCGCTCGGCTCGCCCGCGCCGGCGCTTCGCGGCTCGCGCTACTCGGCCGGCGCCGGGCGCACGATGGCGAGGAAGGTGAGGAGCAGGATCTTGACGTCGAGCCAGAGCGACCAGTTCTCGATGTAGTAGTTGTCCCACTCGACGCGGTCCGTCAGCGAGGTCCGGCCGCGGAGGCCGTGGACCTGGGCCCAGCCGGTGATGCCTGCCTTCACCCGGTGGCGCTCGCCGTAGCGGTAGACCTGCTCGTTGAAGAGCTCCACGTACTGCGGGCGCTCCGGCCGCGGCCCGACGAGGCTCATGTCTCCGCGCAACACGTTCCAGAGCTGCGGCAGCTCGTCGAGCGACGTCTTGCGCAGGAACGAGCCGAACGGCGTGCGGCGATCGTCGCCCTCGACGCCGCCGGGCGCCGTCCCGGGGTCGAGCTCGCCGACGCCGTCCGCCGCCCCGCGCGGCTCGCTCATCGACCGGAGCTTGAGCATCTCGAACGTCCGTCCGTCGCGGCCGGCACGCACCTGGCGGAAGAAGATCGGGCGGCCCATCGTCGCCCAGACCCCGAGCGCGGCGAGCGCCAGGACCGGGGAGACGAGAACGAGCAGGAAACCGGCGACCAGGCGGTCGACCGCGTACTTGACCGCGAACTGCCAGCTCCGCGGGTTGGTCGGCTGCGCCGTCATGAGCGGCAGCCCCCCGAGGTACTCGACGCCGATGTGCCCGACGACCTTCTCGTAGAAGCGCGGGACCATCGAGACCTCGACGCCGAGCTCCTGGCAGCGCCGCATGATCGCGAGCAGGACGCTCTGCGGCGCGGTCGAGAACGAAAGGACGACGTGGCGCACGCCGTGCTCGGCCACGACGCGGTCGAGGTCCCAGCTCGCGCCCAGCACCGGCAGGCTGTCGTCGCGGTCGCCCTCGAGCGGCTCCTTGTCGAGGTAGCCGATCGGCTTCAACCCCAGCTCGGGATGCTCCAGCAGCCGCCCTGCGGTGAGGCGGCCGACCTTGCCCGCGCCCACGACCAGCGTCGGTCGCGCCGACTCGCCCCGGCGGCGGGCCTGGAGCTCGCCCCAGGAGAGCACGATCCGCCCGGCGAGCAGGTAGACGCTGGCGAACGCCCAGAGCCTGGCCGTCTGCGCAGCGACCCAGGGATCGTCGGCGACGAGCACGCGGAGCGAGAGGACGGTCATGGCGGCGATCGCCGTCGCCGTCACGACGACCCGCAGGTCGTCCAGGACGCGGAGGAAGACACGCGGCCGGTAGAGCCCGCGAGCGGCCATGATGGCGAACACGAGCAGCGGGAAGACGGCCAGCCAGACGGCCGGCGTCGACGGGACGCCCGCCTGCGGAGCGCCCAGGTCGGCGACGACGACCGCGGCGAGCAGCATGAACGCGTCGACCGCGAGGCAGCCTCGCGTCCACGACCGCAGGCGCCGCGTCCGCTCCGCGGCGCCGCGGGCGCCAAGGGCTATCACACGCGCTTCTACGCGGGAGTCCACTGCCGCAGTGACGCTTTGCCCGGCTAGCCGCTCGTCGTCCGGCCGACCCGGCGGAGCGTCAGGCCCGCCGCGACGAGCAGGACGCCCGCTCCGACGAGCAAGACGAGGTCGAGCCCGGTGAACGGCAGAGAGCCGCCCCCGGTCCCGCCGCCGCCGACGGTGCCCTGGACGTCACCCTGGATGTTGCCGCCGGTGCCGCCGTACCCGCTCTGCGTGGGATCCTGGGCCAGGGCGACGGACGCCGTCACCAGGTACGCCAGAACCGCACTCCCGATTGCCCACAGACGTTTCTTCACCGCAGTTCTCCCCTTTCGCCCTCCTTCGGGGGCGCGCCAACGCCCTGCCGGAGGGACTTTCGTGTCCTCGATCCGGGCGGTATGCCCGGCGCCGCCGAGGCAAAAACCTCGGCGGGCCGTGCGAGAGCGCCCAGCACGGACATTGAATCGCCGCAGACCAACGCACCTTCCCTCTCGTGCCGCATTCACCGCCTCCCGCCGATCTCGGGCCGCAACGGAAGGCTCACGTCACAGTATCGGCACCCGCTCGCGGGTGTCAATGCGTCCCCCCGCCGCTCAACTCGTGCGCTCCTCGACGCGCTGCAGGAAGAGGCGGTCGAGCACGGCGGGATCGACGGGCTCGCCGCTTCGCACGCCGGCGCGCACCAGGTCCACGGCCTCCTCGCGTGGATTGAGCTCCTCGGCACGCTCGAGACGCGCGAGCGCCTCGGCGCTGCGGCCCTCCTGCGCCGCGATGACGGCCAGCTCGAGCTCGGCGTACCAGCTGAGGTCGTCGCGCTCGAGCGCGCGCTCGAACGCACGCTCCGCCCGGTCGTGCTCGTCGAGCCGCAGGGCGACGGCTCCGGTGAGCAGATCGGGGCGCGCGCTCAGCGGGTTGAGGGCGCGGGCGCGGTCGAGCCGGGCAAAGGCGTCTTCGGGGCTCCGGCGCCAGAGGTCGACGGCACGCTCGATCTCGCGCGCGGCCAGCCAGGGGAAGGCAAGCGAGGCGACTGCGGCCACGAGAGCAAGCGTACTGAGGGCGGCGGCTGTCACCCGCTTCCGCGTCCAGCCCGGGACGCGCCCGCCGGCTCGCGCCGCCGGCCGCTCGAGCCCGCCGGCGAGACCGAGGCAGGCGAAGGCGGGCGCCGCGAGGCCCGGAAACTCCCAGAACCAGTCGACGGCGGCATGGAGCGCGAAGTACGCGAACGTGACGAGCGCGACGGCGGCGACCGCGTTCCCGAACGAGGAGCGCCACCGGCGCCCGCTCCACGCGCAGGCGAGCGCGGCGACGACGAATCCGCCGAAGAGGAGGCCGCCGACGACCCCGGTCTGAGAGAGCACCATGATGGGCAGGCTGTGCGGGTAGAGCGGCTCCTCCGGGCTCTCCCGCTCCCGCAGGTAGGGCGCCGCGAAGTTGCCGGCCCCGATGCCGACGAGCGGGGAGTCGCGGAACTCCCCCATCGCCACGCGCCAGAAGTCGTAGCGGTTGCTGCCCAGGTTCCCGCCCAGGTAGGACGAGCCTTCGGAGGCCTGCTGGCCGGCGCTGAACTCGTCCCACGCCTCCTGCGCCCTCGCGACCGGGTTGCCGTAGACGGCGAGGAGCACGAGCGCGGCCACCACCGCCGCCAGCCCGCTGAGGAGCCCCAGCCCCCACGAGCCGACGCTGGCGACGTCCCGCGGCAGCGGCGCGAACCGGTCGACGAGCCCGTAGACGGTGCCGAGCGCGAAGAGCGCCACCGCCGACCCGAGCAACGGCTCCTCCAGGGCGTCGAGCGCCGCGGGGAGCGTGTCGGCGCGGGCGGCCGAGTAGACGTCGAGCAGCGGCCCGCGGACGAGGAGCGTCGCGAGCAGGACCGGGCCGAGCGCGAGCAGCGAACGAGCGCGGCCGGGGACGAGTACGACGTAGAGCGCCAGCGCGACCGGGAAGACGAAGAGCGAGCCGCGGCTCTGCGGCAGCACGGCCTGCTGGAGCAGGAAGCCCGCCGCAGCGAGGAAGAGCCCGCGCAGCCACCAGGCCGTCTCGCGCCGCGAGGCGAGGAAGACGGCGGGCCAGAACGCGATCAGGAAGAGCGCGCAGGCGGCGTTGACGTACCCCGCCGGCTCGACGTAGCGCCCGCCGATGAAGAAGGCGTACGGATCCGCGGCACCGACCGCGCGCAGGTAGGCGGCCGCGGCGATCCCGGCGACGCCGAGCGAGTAGGCGCCCAGCAGGATCGCCGCCTGCCGGCCCCGCCACGCCCAGAGGAGGAAGACGCCGTAGACCGCCAGGTAGAGGAGCGTCCGGTTGGCGGCATCCCAAGCCTCCCCCTTGTCCGCGGCCCAGGCGATCGAGAGGAACGTCCAGAGGGTCAGCCCGCCGAGCAGCCCCAGCGCGGCGAGCCCTGCCCGCGGGAGCGTCCGGAGGAGCTGCGGCGCACTGCCGAGGAGAAGGGCGAGGAGGCCGACGAGGCCGATCGCCCCGGGATTCCAGAGGGTCGGCTGGTAGCCGCCGTCGATCGCCGCCCAGAGCAGGAAGAGGCCGAGGGGAAGCGCTCCGACGGCGATCGTGGGCGCCCACGCTGCGGCCGGGCCGGCGGAGTCGCTCATGGCCGGGCGAGTTTAGAGCCGGAGCAGCACGGGGCATCCACGGCTGGACGGATGGGTGGGGCGGGTCGCGTTGCTTCCGGCCCGGGTGACTGCCAGGATGAGACGATGCGGCCTCGACCTCGAGAAAGGCACGGATAGCCCGACGTGACGGCGCACGAGACACGATGGCGCGACGCCTCGACGCTGCACGGCTACGTCGAGGTCGTGCGCCGACGCGCCTGGCTCGTCGCGGCCATGACCGGACTCGTGACCGTCGCCGCGATCGGGTTCTCGCTGCTCCAGGAAGACCGCTACCGGGCCTCGGCGGAGGTGCTGCTCAGCCGGCAGAACCTCGCGTCGAGCCTCACCGGGACGCCGGATCCGACCGCCTTCCAGGATGCCTCCCGCTTCGCCGAGACCCAGGCCGACCTCGCGCGCGTCCCGGCCGTCGCCGAGCGCGCCCTCCGCGCGGCGGGCGACGAGAGCGCGGACCCGGGGGAGCTCCTCGACTCCTCCGAGGTGGAGGCGGCCGAGAACTCGGACCTGCTCGAGTTCCGCGTCTGGGCGGACGACCCGCAGCGGGCCGAGAGGCTCGCTACTGAGTACGCGCGCCAGTACACGCTCTACCGCCGCGAGCTCGACACGGCCGCCATCGCGGGCGCCCGCGACGAGCTCGAGGCGAGCCTCGACGAGCTTCGCGCCGACGGGGACACCGAAACGCCTCTCTACGAGAGCCTCGTCGAGAAGGAGCAGGAGCTGCGCACGCTGGAGGCGCTCCAGACCTCGAACGCCTTCCTCGTCCGCTCCGCGGAGGGGGCCACGCAGGTGCAGCCGAAGCCGGTCCGAAACGGCGTCCTCGGGCTGGTTCTCGGGCTCGTCCTGGGCGTCCTCCTCGCCTTCCTGGCCGAGGCCCTGGACACACGCGTGCGCTCACCGGAGGAGATCGGGGACGCGCTCGGCGTGCCGCTCCTCGCCCATGTGCCCGGACCGCCCCGCCGGTTGCGCGGCAAGGACCGGCTCGTCATGCTCGCGGAGCCGGAGGCGCCGGAGGCGGAGGCTTTTCGCATGCTCCGGACGAACCTCGACTTCGTCAACCTCGAGCGCCGCGCGAAGCGGATCATGGTCACGAGCGCGGTCGACGGGGAGGGCAAGTCGACGACCGCCGCGAACCTCGCCGTCACGCTCGCCCGCGGCGGCCGCCGCGTCGTCCTCGTCGACCTCGACCTGCGGCGGCCGTCGCTCGACCGCTTCTTCAAGCTCGAAGGCCGCACCGGCCTCGCCCACGTCGCGCTCGGGCACGCGAGTCTCCGCGACGCCGTCGCCCAGGTTGCGATCCCGAAGCTCGACCGCAGCGCCCCGTCGGTCGCCGGAAACGGCATGAACGCGGCGTCCGGGTTGCTCCACGTGCTCCCGGCGGGACCGCCGCCTCCGGACGCCGGCGAGTTCATCGCCACCCGCGCCCTGGGAGCGATCCTCGACGAGCTCGCGGAGCACGCCGACTCCGTCGTCATCGACGCCCCCCCGCTCCTGCTCGTGGGCGACGCGATGGCGCTGAGCGCCCGCGTCGACGGGATCATCGTCGTCACGCGGATCAACGTCGTCCGCCGCCGGATGCTCGCGGAGCTCCGCCGCCTGCTCGAGACGAGCCCCGCGAAGACGCTCGGCTACGTCGTCACGGGAGCGGAGGCGGCCGAGTCGTACGGCTACGCCGGCCGCTACCACGCGTCGGAGCAGGCGCGCGAGCGGCAGCCCGTCTAGCCCTCTCCGCGATTTCGTGTCCACGCCGACGATCGCAGCGGTGACCCGCCAGGCGCCGGTCGCCGCCGGCCTGGGGATTCTCGCGCTCCTTGCAGGCTTCGCCGTCACGACGGTCGGGCCGCCGGCGCTCCTGCTCGGACCGGCCGCCCTCGCGCTCTACCTTCTGCTCACGCGCCCGGCGCTCGCGCTCGGGACGCTGCTCGCCGTCACCGTGCTCCTCGAAGAGGACGAGGAGGGCTTCCTGCCCGTGACGAGCCGGTTCTACGAGCCCCTCGTCGCGGTCGCCTCGCCGACCGACCTCCTCTTCGGCGTGGTCGTCGTCGCCTACGTGCTCGACCTCGGCCGCCGTGGCGAGTCACCGCGACTGCCGGGGCCGTTCACCCTGCCGCTGCTCCTCCTCGCGGCGGCCGTCCTCGCGGGCGTCGTCGTCGGCTGGGCGAACGGCGGCGACGGCTACGGGATCGGGCTCGCCGTCCGGACGCTCGCGTACGTCCTCGTCCTCCCGCTCGTCGCCGTCCACGTCCTCCGCACCCGCTCCTCGCTCATGGTCTTCGCGGGCGGCGCCGTGCTCGCGGGCGTCTACAAGGGGCTCGAGGGGACGATCGCCTGGCTCGCGGGCGCCGGGCATCCCTTCGGGGACGGCACGCTGACGTACTTCCCGCCCACCGCGAACCTCGTCCTCCTCGTCTTCCTGCTCGGGCTCGCGGCGGCGGTGGGCGAGCACGTACGGCTGCCAGGGTGGGTCTGGGCGGCGGCGCCGTTCGCCGTGGTCGCTCTCTTCTTCTCCTATCGCCGCAGCTTCTGGATCGCGGCGGTGCTGGCGCTCCTCGTCGTCGTCCTGCTCGGACGCGAGCGGCACCGGGTGCTGCCGATCCTGGCGGCCCTCGCCGTGGCGCTCTGGGCGAGCATCGCGCTCGCCGGAGGGAGCGAGGCGGAGAGCCTCGTGGCAGAGCGCGCCGAGGAGCTCGACTTCTCCCGCGTCGCCTCGAACCCGAGCGACCGGTACCGGATCGCCGAGTTCCGAAACGTGACCCGGGAGCTGCGCGAGAGCCCGATCACGGGGCTCGGCCTCGGCGTGCCTTGGACGGTCGAGCACTCCTTCGAGTACAAGCCCGGCGCGCGCAACTACGCCCACGTCGCCGCACTCTGGTTCTGGCTCAAGCTCGGGCTCGTCGGCCTCCTCGCCTACGTCTGGCTGATGGCGACCGCCCTCCGGGCGGCCTACGGGGTCTCGCGCGCCCGCGGCGACCCGCTCCTGCGCGTCGCGGGGACCGCGCTTTTCGGAGCGTTCGTCGCCGTGCTGCTCGTCGAGCTGACCGCGACGTTCACCGGCGCGAACCTCCGCTTCACGATCGTCGTCGCGGCGCTGATCGGCTGGCTCGCAGCCGCTCTCCCGCTCGCCCAGCGCCCCGGGGAGGCGTCGCAGCTCACAGCCGGCTCTCGATGAGCTCCACGAGCCGGTCCGTCTGTCGGACGGCGTCGTAGCACTCCTCGCAGCGGGCCCGGGCGGCGCGCCCGAGCTCGCGGCGCCGCTCGGGGTCCTCGACGAGCTCGTCGAGCGCCTCGGCGAGGAGGGCGGGGCTCCGGGGAGGCACGACGAGGCCCGAGCTCCCGTGGCCGAGGAGCTCCGGGATGGCGCCGACGCTCGTCGAGACGACGGCGGCCTCGCACGCCATCGCCTCGAGGATCGCGAGGGGCGCGGCGTCGCCGTGCGAGGGGAGGCAGAAGACGTCTGCGCGGCGGTAGAGCTCGACGAGCCGCGGGTCACCGATCCCGAGCGCGTGGACGCGGACGCCGTCGTGCCGGGGGACGGCCTCCGGCGTGACGACGTCGAGCTCGACGGTGCGGCCCAGCCGGCCCCCGAGCGCGGCGAGAAGGTCGTGGCCGCCCTTCTTGGCGAAGCGGCCGCCGACGAAGAGGACCCGAACCGGCTTCTGCTCCGTGCGCACGGCGGGTCGGAAGACGCGGAGGTCGATGCCCGGGTGGTGCTCCTCGACCGCCGCGCCCGGGAGGCTGCGCTCCACGGACGCGCGGACCCACGCCGTCCACGCGAGGACGAGCGCGGCGGCGGCGAAGACGCGCCGCTCCAGCGCTCTGCTGAGCGCGAGCGTCCGCTCGGTATGGCCCCGGACCGGGCGCCAGATCCCCATCAAGCGCCAGTCGGTCACCGTGACGTCGACCGAGAGAAACGTCGGGAGCCGGCGCATCGCCGGCTCGAGCCCGAACGAGACGGCGTGGCTCTCGACGTGCAGGGCGTCCGCGCGGAAGCGCGCCAGCTCCCGCTGGACGAGGCGGCGGGCGCGGAGCGACTGCACCATGTGCCAGCGCGTCGGCTGGAGGTCGAGGTCGAGCGACGCGAGGAGCGGCAGCGAGCGCGTCGCCAGGAGCGGGAGCCCGCGAAGCTCGGAGAGGTTCGCGAAGCGCGCCTCGATCCGCTCGCTCCTCGAGAGGCGGGCCCGCAGGGACTCCTCGGCCGCCGCGTGACCCATGACGTCGCCCTCGCCGAGCTCGCCCTCGTTCACGAAGAGGACGCGTGCGGGTCGGCCGAGGCTCACGCGCGACCCTCGAGCACGGCGTCGTAGACGGCGGCCGTCTCGCGCGCCATCCGTTCCGCCGAGAAGAGACCGCGGGCCCGCTGGCGCCCGCGCGCCGCGAGGTCGGCGCGCCGGTCCGCGTCGCGGGCAAGGTCCTCGATCGCCCGGGCGAGCGCCGGCGGGTCCTCGGGCGGTACGAGGACCCCGCAATCGCCGAGCACCTCCCTGACGCCGCCCACCTCGGTCGCCACGACCGGGACGCCGAGATGCATGGCCTCGATGGCGACGAGCGGGAGGCCCTCGAAGCGCGAGGGCATCGCGAGGAGGTCGAGACCGGCGAGGAGGGACGAGGCCCCGCGGCGGTAGCCGAGGAAGCGGACGTCGCGGCACGCGGGCTCGGCCGCGAGCGCGGCGGCCTCCTCCCCCTCTCCCACGACGACGAAGTGGACGTCGGGGCGCCCGGCGCGGACGAGCCCGGCGGCCTCGCAGAGGACGTCCCAGCCCTTCTGGCGGGAAAGCCGCCCGACACCGCCGACGAGGAACCCCGGCTCGTCGGAGAGCGCCTCCCGCGCGTCCTCGGCTGCGACCGGCGGGGGCAGACCGTTCCGCACGACGTTCACGCGAAGGCCGTTGCGCGCCGCGTAGGCGGCGGTCGCCTCCGACACGCCGATGAGCGCACGGCACCCGGCCAGCGCCCGGCGCGAGAGCGCCTCGCGCACGGGTCCGCGGCCGGGGACGACGACGTGGATAGTGGCCACCGCGGGGACCCCGGCGAGCCGCGCCGCGAGCAGGGCGGGCAGGCCGTCGCCCTGGTCGGTCAGGTTCACGTGGACGAGCTCCGGGCCGAGGCGGCGGAGCAGCCGGGCGAGCCGCAGGACGATCCCCGGGCGAGGCCGGCGTCCGAGCCCGTCGAGCCGCTCGACGCGCGCGCCGGCGCGCCCGAGCTCGCGCTCCGTCTCCCCCGGAGCGCGCTCGGGGACGATCGCCGTGAAGTCGGCGCTCGCCGCGAGCGCCTCGACGAGGACGACGAGGTAGCGCTCGGCGCCGGCGAACTCTCCGGCGGCGGAGACGAGAGCGACGCGGCGACCCATCGGCCGCGCGCACGGTACCGCACGAGCGGCGGCAGCCCGGCCGGTGAAGGGCCGGGGAGGCCGCTTGCTAACGTCGCTCGACCTGCGATGCCCGAGCTGCCGCGGCGTTTCCGCCGAAGCGTTCTCACCAACTACCTGAACACCGGCACGACGGCCGTCGTGGCGCTCGTGATGACGCCGGTCCTCGTGCACGGGCTCGGCACGGAGGCGTACGGGATCTGGGTGCTGGCCGGCTCGCTGGCCCTCTACCTCGAGCTGCTCGAGTTCGGGTTCGGGCTCGCCACCGTGAAGTACGTCGCGCACCACTCGTCGCTCGGCGACCGGCCGGGGCTCCTGCGCGTCATCGCCACGTCGTTCTGGATCCTGACGATCCCGGGCCTCCTGGCGCTCGCGCTCGGCACGGGGATCGCCCTCGGCTTCTCGCACATCTTCGATACGCCCCCGGACCTCGAGACGGCCGCCGCGATCGTCGTCCTCCTGATCGCCTTCGACCTGGCGCTCTCGATCCCGAGCGACACCTTCGGCGGCACGCTCATGGGGCTGCAGCGCTTCGACCTCGTCAACGGGACGCTGATCGCAGTGCTCGTCGCGCAGGCCGTGTCGTGGTTCCTCGTCCTCGAGGCGGGCGGGGGGCTCGTCGAGATCGCCGTCGTGACCGTGGCGCTCAGCCTCCTCGGCCAGCTGGCGCGCTACCTGCTCGCGCGGCGGCTCGTGCCCGGAATCTCCGTGGCGCGCCGCTACTTCGACCGCCAGCTCGTCCGGCCGCTCGCCGGCCTCTCCGCGTGGCTCGCGATCTCCCAGGTGTCGCTGCTCGTGATTCAGCGGCTCGACGTCGTCATCGTCGGCGTCGTCCTGGGCGTGCGCGCGGCCGCCGTGTACGCGATCGGGCAGAAGCTCGCGTTCGCCGTCGAGCGGTTCGTGATGCCGACGGTGAAGATGTTCTTCCCCTGGTCGTCGGAGCTCGCAGCGCGGGAGGACGAGCCCGGGCTGCGCTCCTCGCTCCTGACCGGGACGCGGCTCTCGCTCGCCGTCGGCGCTCCCCTCTGCCTGGCGCTCATCCTCCTCGCCGGGCCGGTGATCGACGCCTGGGTGGGTCCGGGCTTCGAGGAGGCGGGCCGGGTCGTCGCCCTGCTGGCCGCGGCGACCGTCGTCGCCGCGCTCGGACGCACCGGCCTGCTCATGCTGCAGGGAGTCGGCCGAGCCCGGCCCACCGCCATGATCGCGCTGGCCGAGGCGGTCCTGAACGTCTCGCTCGGGATCACGCTCGCCCACCTCATGGGCCTGGACGGCGTCGCGCTCGCCGTGCTGATCGCGGCCGCGGTCGCGAACGTCGCGCTCGCCGTGCCGTACGCCTGCCGCTACTTCGGCGTGTCGGCTGGACTGCTCGTGCGCTCGCTCGCGCAGGCGCACGCCCTTCCCGTCGCCGCCAGCCTCGGGGTCGGCTGGCTTCTCCTCCGTGCCGACGTGGAGGGAATCGTGCCCGTGCTCGCCGCCGGAGCGGCAGTGGTCGCCGTCTACCTCCTCGTCTTCGTCCTGACGGGGCTCGACCGCGGAGAGCGGGCTCTGCTCGTCGCCCGCGGGCGGCTCCTGCTGGCGCGACGGGCGTCGAGCTGACGTGCGCGTCCTCTTCCTGACGCACACGGTGCCGTACCCGCCCGTGAGCGGCGAGCGCATCCGCACATGGAGCCTGATGCGCGAGCTTCGCGAGCGGGGCTGGTCGGTCTCGCTCTTCGCCCTCGGCCCGGAGGAGCGCGCGCAGGCGCCGGCCGAGCTCGCCGAGGTGTGTGGCGACCTCCTCGTCGCGTCGCCGAGGCTGCGCGCGCGGGCGCGCATGCTCGCGAGCATCGTCCGCCGGCGGGCCTTTCACGAGACCATGTACCTCGACGCGGGGGCGGCCGAGCGGCTGCGCGCCTGGCCCGCGCTCGCGCAAGCCGACGTGCTGGTGACGAGCCTCTTCACCTTTCCGTACGTCGCTGCCGAGCTCAGGCGGCGAACCGTTCTCGATCCGCACAACGCCGAAGGGCGCCGCCTGGCGAGCATGGCCGCCGCGCTCGGACGCACGCCCCGCGGCCTGGCCGCCCGGCTCCAGGTCGGCCCGGTGACGCGCTTCGAGGCGGACGCCGTGCGGAGCGTCGCGCGCACGCTCGCCGTCTCCCGCGAGGAGGCGGCGCTCTTCGAGAGCTACGCTCCGGGCCGGGTCGACGTCGTGCCGAACGGGGTCGATCCCGACGAGCGGCGCTTCCGCGCGGAGCCTCCGGCCGACCCCGAGATCCTCTTCGTGGGCAGCCTCGACTACGGCGCGAACGTCGACGCGGTCCGCTTTCTGGCCGGCGCGATCGCTCCGCTGCTCGGAACACCGGCCGCACGCCTCACGGTCGTCGGGAGCAACCCGGCGCCCGCGGTGCGCTCGGCGGCGGAGGCCGCCCCGATCCCGGTCGACGTGAAGGGCCACGTGCCGAGCGTCGAGCCCCACTTCCGCGCCGCCCGGGCCCTGGCCGTGCCGCTCCGCTTCGGCGGCGGGACGCGGCTGAAGATCCTGGAGGCGCTCGCGCGGGGCGTCCCGGTCGTGACCACCTCGATCGGCTGCGAGGGGCTCGAGCTCGAGGACGGCCGCCATCTGCTCGTCGCCGACGAGCCCGCCGACTTCGCCCGAGCGCTCGACCGCGTCCTCGCCGACGACGAGCTCTGCCGCTCGCTGGCCGCCGCCGGCTTCGCCGCCGTTCGCCAGCGCTACTCCTGGCACGCGGCCGGGGAGGTTCTCCACGACGCGCTTGCGCGCGTGGCGGCCGCGGCTGGAAGCCGCCCCTAGCGGAGGACGCGCAGCCGCGCGAGCGTCCGGCGCTCGAGCGAGGTCTCCGCGGTGAAGCGCACGCGCAGGGTTCGTCTGCCGGGCGCGACGCGCAGCCGGCAGCGGTGGGGCGCGCGCCGGTCGACGCACGCGGTCCTGCGGTTCACGCGGAAGACGACCGCGCCGGTGCGGTAGCCGTCGAGCCGGACGCGCAGCCGGAGCCGGCGGCTCTCGCGCGCCCGCGTCTCCACGGCGATCCTGAAGGCATGCCGGCCGGAGGGTGTCTCGAACCGGCAGGCGTAGGGCGAGCGCCGGGCGAGGCAGCGGCCGCGTCCGACGACGCGGAACGACGTCGTGCGGACGTCGCGGGCGCGGGCGCCTCTCGTCACGAGGGCGACGGTTGCCGGGAAGGTCGAGGGGAGCGGCTCCGGCTCGAGTCCGGGCGGAACCCCGGCCGGGTTGAAGTGCGGGTCGGCGGCGAGCGACCGGAAGGCGTCGAGCGCCGACGCGGAGCTCGTCAGCTCCCAGTCGTAGCCGCCGTGGTCGTAGTTGAAGTAGACGAGCGCCGCGATCGACGGGAAGTCGCGCTGGACCGCCGCCCGAGCCTCGAGGAGCCAGTCGGCCTTGCTGCCACCGCGCTCCGTGGAGCCGGTCTCGGCGACCATGATCGGCTTGCGGTCCGCGTAGGCCTCGTAGACGGGGCGCACGATCTCGGCGAACGTCTGCCAGCGCGACCACGGCTCCGTCGTGCCCCAGTTGTAGCCGTCGATCCCGACCCAGTCGACGTAGGCGTCGCCCGGGTAGTAGTTGCGGAAGTCGTTCCAGGGCTCGTCCGGATTGCTCGCCGCGTTCGGCGCCCACACCCAGACTGCGTTCGTCGCCCCCTCGGCGACGAAGAGGTCGTGGAGGCGCCTCCAGGCGGCGACGAACTTCGCAGCGCTGCGTCCGTTCTGGAAGCCGCTCCACGGCATCCACGAGCCGTTCATCTCGTAGCCCCAGCGGAGGAAGAGCGGCTCCCCGAAGTGGGCGACCTGGCGCGCCCTGCTCCGGACGAGCCCGTCGTGCGAGCCGTCGAGGATCGCATCGAGCGAACCGGCGCCGAGGTAGTCCCAGCTCACCATCGGGATGCGACCGTTCTCGACGTCCCAGCGCTCGTAGTGGTAGGGAGCTGCGCCGAAGAACGGCCAGCCGTCGTTCCAGGCCCAGTAGCGGTGGTCGACGTCGAGCCTGCGCCCCAGGAGCGCCTCGAAGTCCGTGACGTTGGCGTACGGGCTGCTTCCCCACCCGTCCAGGTAGGCGCCGAGCAGCGTTCCCCGCTCCGGCACGAGCTTGCCCCCCGGCCGGGCGGCGGCCTGGCCGGGAAGCGCGACGAGAGCGAGCACGACGAGGAGCACGCCGCGCAAGGCGAGCGCTCTTCCGGGCATATTTGGTCAATCGACCCGTCCCGGAGGCGGCGACTCCCCCGATCTAGGGATGCCGGCGCACGAGTCCCCCGAGGGCCGCGGCGGCGCCGGCGAGGAAGCCCGCTCCCCAGCAGAGATGCATGGTGGCGAGGGCTGCCGCCGCATGCCCGGCCAGGCGCGGGCCCGTGGCGCGCGCCAGCGTGAAGGCTCCGACGGCGAGGAACGCCGTGTACGCGAGCACCGTCGCGGCGAGGACGAGGCGTCCCGCCTGCGTCCACGAGAAGGCGGCGCCAGCGAGCAGCGCGAGCACGAGGGCGGGCGGAACGAGCCAGCGGAGGGTCAGGGACGACGGGTGCGCCGCGAGCGTCCGCGCGCGCCAGAATCCGTAGGCGAGGTACTGGCGCGCGAGGGCGCCGACCGTCTCGCGTACCGACCACGTGCTCTCGAGGCGCGGATCGAGCAGGATGCGACCGCCCGCCCGGCGGTAGCGGAAGTTGAGCTCGTAGTCCTCGTTGCGGGCGAAGCGCTCGTCCCAGCCCCCGAGCGCGCGCACGCGCTCCGTGACGTAGGCGCCGAAGGAGACGTGGTCGATCGGCCCGGGCTCGACGCGGTAGTGGTGGGAGGCGTTGCCGATCCCGAACCGGGAGGCGTGCGCGGCCGCCACCGCCCGGCCGAAGGCGCCGCGCCCGACGGCCTCGACCCGCCCGCCCGCAGCCTCCCAGCGGCCCGAGCGGAGGTGGTCGAGGAGGCCCTGGAGGTAGCGGGGCTCCATGCGTGAGTGACCGTCCAGGCGGACGAGGTAGCGCCCGCGCGCGGCGGCGAGAGCCGCGTTCAGCCCCTGGGGGATTCCGCGACCCGGGTTGTCGACCACCCGGACGCGAGCGTCGGCCGCCGCACGTCCGGCGAGGAGCTCACCGGTTCCGTCGTCTGAGCGGCCGTCCGCGACGACCACCTCGAAGGTCGCGTCGACCTCCTGCGCGAGCACGGAGTCGAGCGCCTCCCCGAGCGAGGCCGCCTCGTTCCGCACGGGCATGATGACCGTGACGTCAGGGGCGGTCACGGAGCGCCGGGAAGAGGATCACGTCCCGGATCGTCTCGCGGCCCGTCAGCAGCATGACGAGCCGGTCGATGCCGAGCCCGAGGCCGCCGGTCGGCGGCATGCCGTAGGAGAGCGCCTCGACGTAGTCGGGATCGCCGTGGCCCACGCCTGCGTGACCCGCCTGCGCGGCGAAGCGGTCCGCCTGCTCCTCGGCCTCGGTCAGCTCCGTGTACGCGTTGCCGAGCTCCATGCCGCCGGCGAAGTACTCGAAGCGCTCCGTGACGGCCGGGTCGCCGTCCGTCGTGCGCGCGAAGGGCGAGAGCTCGACGGGATAGTCGAAGACTATGGTCGGCTGGATCAGCTCCGGCTCCACGAAGTGGCTGAGCGCGTGATCGACGAGCTGCGACCAGGAGCGGTCGGCCGCGGTGTCGACTCCGCGCTCCTCGAGACGCGCGCGGAGGTCGGCCTCGTCGCGGGTCCAGAGGCTGAGCTCCTCGAGCGCGTCGACGAGCTTCAGGCGGCGCCAGGGCGGCGCGAGATCGATCTCCCAGCCGCGAAAGCTCACTTTCGTCGTCTCGAGCACGTCCTGCGCCACGCCGGCGACGAGCTCCTGGATCCGGGCCATCGTGTCGCGGTAGTCGGCGTAGGCCTCGTACCACTCGAGCATCGTGAACTCGGGCTGGTGCTTGTAGGAGACGCCCTCGTTGCGGAAGTCCTTGCCGATCTCGTAGACCTTCTCGAGCCCGCCGACGATCAGCCGCTTGAGGTAGAGCTCGGTGGCGATGCGGAGGTAGAGGTCGGCGTCGAGCTCGTTCGAGCGGGTCACGAACGGCTCGGCGAAGGCGCCGCCGTAGCGGGGCTGGAGCATGGGCGTCTCCACCTCGACGAAGCCGGCCTCGTCGAGCCGCCGCCGGATGGAGGCGACGATGCGGCTGCGGAGGACGAAGTCGCGCCGCGTCTCCTCGTTGACGAGCAGGTCGAGGTAGCGCTTCCGGTAGCGGGTCTCGGCGTCGACGAGCCCGTGGTACGTGTCGGGGAGCGGGCGCGCCGTCCTGGCCAGGAGCTGCAGCTCGTCGACGGCAAGGGACGGCTCGCCGCGCCTCGTCTTCGTCGGCTTCCCGGTCGCCCCGACGACGTCGCCGAGATCGAGATCGACCTCGCCCGTTCGGGACGTGTCGCAGAGGAGCTGGATCTGCCCGGAGCGGTCGACGAGGTCGAGGAAGACGAGCTTCCCGTGCCCCCGCCGTCCGAGCACTCGGCCGGCCAGCCGGCGGGTCTCCCCCGCCTCCTCGCCGGCCGGGAGCGCGTCCGCCTCGGCCCGGACGGCGGCGATCTCGTCCCGGTCGGGGAAGCGCTTCGCCAGGGTGGGCGCCGTCATCGCGGCGAGTCTAGTGGGGGGCGCCCCGGGGCACCTCGTGTCTCACGCGCACAAGCGCGAACCGGTCACGGACCGCCCCCGTTGCGCAGGAAACGTCGCGTCGGCCCGCGGGAGGACTTTGTGCCCGTGAAACACAAGCGCCCGTGCGAGGCGCTCGCTCCCAAGAGCGTGTCGACGGCGACCGGCCCCGGCGGCTACGCCGCCTGGATGTCCATGATCTTGTACTTGAGCGAGCCGCGCGGGGCCGCGACCTCGACCGTCTCGCCCTTCTTGCGGCCGATGATCGCGCGGCCGACGGGAGACTCGTTCGAGAGCTTCTGCTCCGCGGGGTTCGCCTCGGCCGAGCCGACGATCGTGTACTCGATCGTCTCCTTCGCGTCCACGTCCCGCAGGCGGACGCGCGTGCCCACGCTGACCACGTCCGTCGTGATCTCGTTCTTCTCGATCACGCGGGCGTTCTTGAGGCGCTCTTCGAGGGTGGCGATCCGGTGCTCGAGCATCGCCTGCTCGTTCTTGGCGTCGTCGTACTCCGAGTTCTCGGCGATGTCGCCGAACTCGCGGGCCTGCTTGATGCGCTCGGCGACCTCTCGCCGCTTCACGGTCGAGAGGTGCTCGATCTCTTCCCGGAGCCGCACATGACCCTCTGGAGTGAGAATCACTTCCTTCACCGCTATTTCCTCCACCCCCAAGACAGACGAATGCGGCGCTTTCCTGCGCCGCTTTGCGGCGGACATTGTAGCCGCTCCGTCAAGAGTCAAACTCACGCTCCGGGCTACGATTGGTCCCGGATGACCGTCGACATCCAGTCTCGCTGGCGCATCGGGGACGTCGAGATCCCGACGCGCGTCGTGCTCGCCCCGATGGCGGGCGTGAGCGTGCAGGCGTTCCGCCGCCAGGGGCGGAGGTTCGGCGCCGGGCTCGTCTGCTCGGAGATGGTGAGCTGCGCCGGCCTCCATCACGGGAACGAGCGCACGCTCGGCTACCTGCGCCTCTCGCGTGAGGAGCGGCCGCTCGCCGTGCAGATCTTCGGCTCCGACCCGTCCGTGATGGCCGAGGCGGCCCGGATGGTCGAGGACGCCGGCGCCGACATCGTCGACGTGAACTTCGGCTGCCCGGTCCGGAAGGTGACGAAGACGGGCGCCGGCGCGACCCTGCTCGAGGATCCCGACCGCGCGTGCGGGATCGTGGCCGCCATCGCGGAGGCGGTCGACGTCCCGGTGACCGTGAAGATGCGCCGGGGGCTCGAGAACGGCTCCCGCTCGGCGCTGGCCGTCGGCCCGCGCCTCGTCGAGGCCGGCGCCGCCTCGCTGACGCTCCATCCCCGCTCCGCGAAGCAGATGTACACGGGCACCGCCGACCACTCGCTCACGGCCGAGCTCGTTGAGCTCGTCGACGTCCCCGTCGTCGCGTCCGGCGACGTCGTCACGCGCGAGAGCGCCCAGCGGCTCCTGGACGAGACCGGCTGCGCCGCGGTCATGGTCGGACGCGCCGCGCAGGGGAATCCCTGGGCCGTCGGCGAGATCGCCGGTGCACGGGAGGGCGAGCCGTCCCGCGAGGAGGTTGTCGCCGAGCTCGTCCTCTTCATGCGGGCCACCGCCGAGGAGCTCGGCCCCGAGCGGGCGACGGGCTTCCTGAAGAAGTTCTACGGCTGGTACCTGGGCCGGGGTCGCTTCCCGAAGCCCTTCAAGCAGGAGCTCGTCCGGCTCGAGACGCTGCGGGAGGTCGAGGAGCGCCTCTTCGCCGCCGCTCCAGGCGCCGCGGCGGTGCTCGCCCGTCTGGAGGGAGAGCTCCCCGCCGAGGACGACGTCCTCCTCGACCTCCCGATCTCGATCTATGGCGGCGGTTAGCTCCTCTCCGTCCGGCGGGGCGCCGCGGTCGGGTCCTCCAGCAGCGGATCGCCGGCGGGCTCTGCCGCGGGCGCCTGGTAGGGCGCCACGACCGTGTCGGTCTCGCGCGGCTCCTCCTGCACCGGCCACTGCGCCTCGGACTTCGCCCGCTCCGCCTCCTCGCGGGCACGCTCCCTGCCGATCCGGACGTCTTCCTTCACCTGCTCGCGCTGGCCCTCGTAGGCGCCCCGCAGCATCTCCGAGGCAACCTCTCGCCCGCCGAGCCCGAAGGCGAGCGCCATGCCGAGCGCGATGGCGCCCATGAGCGCCGCGTACGTAATCGTGACGATCTCCTCCGCGATCATGAGCTGGTCGAGGATCATGAAGCCGGCGATCGCCATGATCAGGATCGGCGCCGCGGTGCCGACGATGCGGCCGGTCGAGGTGTCCCCCATCGTGCGGGAGACGAGCGCGGCGACGCCCGCCGCGATCGCCCCGGCGACGAGGAAGATCAGGATCGCGGCGATCACGTTGGGGATGTAGGCCCAGACCTCGCCGACGAAGTCCTGGAGCGCCTGGATCCCGAGCGCGTCCAGGGCGATCGAGATCGCGCCGATGAAGATCGCCCAGAATGCGATCGTCCCGAGCAGCTCCGACGGACGGGTGGTGACCCTGGACACCCAGGCCCCGGCCGTGCCCGAGTGAAGGGTCCGGTCGAAGCCCACCCGCTCGAGGAGGCGTCGCACGAGGCCGCCGACGAGCTTCGCCACGAAGTAGCCGATGAGGAGGATGACGAGGAACGCGGCGAGCCTCGGCACCCAGGTGGCGAACTCGTCGAAGCCGCGCTGGACGCTGTCGCCGATGTCTGCAAGCAGCATGAGGAGACCCCCTGGTCGCTGGTTCGGTAACCCGTGCTTTCTTTCCGGCGCAGATCCTCCGCAACCATCCCGCGGCTATAACTCTCGTATGGCGGTGGCGACAGGAGAGCGGCGGATCGTCTCCGTGCTCGTCGCGGACGTGGTCGGCTCGACGGCGATCGGCGAGGCGCTCGGTCCCGAGCGCTCCAAGTTCCTGATCGACGAGGTCATGCGCATCATGACCGAGCAGGTCCGGCGCTTCGACGGGACGGTCGCCCAGCTCGTCGGCGACGAGTTGCTGGCGTTCTTCGGCGCGCCGGTCGCCCACGAGGACGACTCGGAGCGCGCCGTCCGCGCCGCGCTCGCGATCCAGCGCGGCATCGCTCAGTACGCCCACGAGGTCGAGGCCGCCTACGGCGTCGCGCTCTCGGTCCGCATCGGGGTGAACACCGGCCCCATCGTCGTCGACCTCGCCCGTGACGGGGACGAGGGCTACGACCCCTGGAACGCGCTCGGCGAGACCGTCAACGTCGCCGCCAGGCTCCAGCAGCTCGCCGGCGAGGGCGGCGTCGTGATCGACCCGACGACGAAGCGGCAGGTCGAGTCCTGCTTCGAGCTCGAGGACCTCGGCGTGCAGGAGCTCAGGGGGATCAGCGCCCCGCTCGAGGTCTTCCGCGTCACCCGGATCCTCGAGACCGACCCGTCACCGCCCAGCCGGCCCCTCGTCGGCCGGGACTTCGAGCTGACCGTGCTGGAGCGGACGATGGACGCGCTCGTGGAGGGGCGCGGCTCGATCGTCTCGATCATGGGCGAGCCCGGGATCGGGAAGACGCGGCTCGTCTGGGAGATGCGCAACCGCTACCGCGACCGCGTCCGGTTCATCGAGGCGCGCGGCGTCTCCTACGCGCAGAGCTTCCCGTACTGGCCGATCCGCGACCTCCTGCGAGAGTGGCTCGAGGTCGGCGCCTCGACTCCGGAGGCCCGCGTGCGCCTCGAGCTGAAGGCCGAGCTCGCGCACCTGCTCGGACAGGAAGACGCCGACGAGGCCTACCCGTTCTTCGCGAGCCTGGCCGGGTTGACCCTCGAGCCCGACGCCGCGCAGGCGATCCGCGAGCTGAACCGCGAGAGCATCCAGTCGCGCACCTTCGAGGTCTTCTACGAGATGGTCTGCAAGCTCGCCGACGAGCTCCCGGTCTGCCTCGTCTTCGAGGATCTCCACTGGGCCGACGAGGCCACGCTCGAGCTCGTCGAGTCCCTGCTCGCGATCGCCGACGAGTCGGCCGTCTCGCTCTTCTTCCTCTACCGGCCGGAGCGCGAGCACGGCTCCTGGCGGCTGGGCGAGCGGGCCCGGCAGCACTACCCGCACCGCTACCGGGAGATCGAGGTGCGGCCGCTTCCCGCCGACTCCTCGCGCCTCCTGGTCGGCAACGCGGCGGAGGGGGAGGTGCCCGAGTCCGTCTCGGAGCTGCTCGCGGAGCGCTCGGGCGGCAACCCGTTCTTCCTCGAGGAGGCGTTCCGCGACCTCGTCGAGCGGGGGGCGCTCCAGCGCCTCAACGGCGGGTGGCAGCTCGCCGTGGACGAGGACGAGCTGGCCATCCCCGCGGTCGTCCAGGGGACGCTCCAGGCGCGGCTCGACCGCCTTGACGCCGAGACGCGCGAGGTGCTCTCCATCGCCGCGGTGATCGGGCGCACATTCGGCCTGCCGCTCCTCGAGCAGCTGCGCTCGCGGGACGAGCTCATGCACGCGCTCACGGAGCTCCAGCGGCTCGACCTGATCGTCGAGAAGCGCCGCCGACCCAATCCGGAGTACCGCTTCCGGCACGGGCTCGTCCAGGAGGTCGCCTACGCGAGCCTCGTCGACTCGAAGCGCCGCAAGCTGCACAAGCACGTCGGCGAGGCGCTCGAGAGCATCTACGCCGGCTCGCCGGACGGCGCTCCGTACGCGCTCCTCGCCCGGCACTTCACCGAGGCGGAGGAGCCCGAGAAGGCGGTCGACTACCTCCTGAAGGCCGGCGACGCCGCCCGCGCCCTCTACGCCGACCGGGAGGCGCTCGAGCACTACGACAAGGCGCGCGGCTACCTCGCCCGGCTCGGGGACGAGCGCCGCGCGCGCGACACGCTCTTCAAGATGGCGCTCGCCTACCACCTCGCGTTCGACTTCGAGCGGGCGGAGGAGATGTACGACGAGGCGTTCTGCTGCCGCATCGGCGAGGAGCCGCGCCTCGAGCCGACCGAGCGGCTGGAGACGGCCTCGGAGCGACCGCGGGAGCTCTCGCCCGGCGACGTCTACACGACGGAGGGCGGCTACTTCGCCGAGCTCCTCTTCCGCGGCCTTCTCATGGTCGACGCCGAGCTGAACGTCGTCCCGGCGATCGCGGACAACTTCCGCGTCTCGAGCGACGGTCTCTCCTACCTCTTCCGCATCCGCGAGGGCGAGCGGTGGAGCGACGGCGAGCCGCTGACGGCGGAGGACTTCGCCTACGCCTGGCGCCGCATGCGGGAGCTGGAGACGAGAACGGCCTTCCTCATGGAGGACGTCGAGGCCGCCGAGGCGCTCGACGACCGGACGCTCGAGGTCACCCTGCGCGAGCCGCGCAGCTACTTCCCGTACGTGCTCACGTCAGCCTGGGCCTTCCCGTGGCCCAAGCACCTCTGCGAGGAGCTCGGCGACGAGTGGACGAAGCCGGAGAACCTCGTCGGCAACGGCCCCTTCATGCTCGTCGAATGGGACAAGGAGCACGCGCTCCTCCGGGCGAACCCTCACTGGGCGGGAGCGCACGGCAACGTCCGCGAGATCCACTTCTCGTTCTTCTCGAAGGGCTCGCAGATGATCGAGGAGTGGCAGGAGGGCAGCCTCGACCTGCTGCAGGTCTACCAGCCGGTGGACGGCGACGAGCGCACCCTTGGCGACGTGGTGCCGGAGCTCGGCCTCCAGTACATCGGCTTCGCGGCCGACCGGCATCCCTTCTCCAACGAGCACGTCCGCAAGGCCTTCTCGCACGCCGTCGACCGGGAGCTGCTGGTCGGCACCTATCCGACGCTCGCCCGGGCCGCGACCCGCGGCGGCGCCATCCCGCCGGCGATGCCCGCGCACTCGCACCGCGTCGCGCCCGAGTACGACCTCGAGCGGGCGCGGGCGCTGCTCGACGAGGCCGGCTACCCCGCCGGCAAGGGCCTCCCGGAGGTCGAGCTCGTCGTCCCGCACTGGCTCGCGCCCCCGGAGCACCTCGTCGAGCAGTGGAAGGCGATCGGCGCCCGCGTCCGCATCCGCGTCGCGCGCGCGCCCGTCGACTGGGACGAGCTCGAGGACTCGCACATGTGGTGGACGGGCTGGGTGGCCGACTTTCCGGATCCCGACGGCTTCTTCCGCGGCCTCCTGAGGCTGGAATGGCCCTTCTACCGCGACGACGACATCCTCGAGCTGCTCGACCAGGGGCGGTCGTTGCGCGACCAGGGCGAGCGCATGCGCGCCTACCACGAGGTCGACCGTCTCTGGGTCTCCGAGCGCGCGGCGATCCTGCCGCTGGCCTACCCGCGCTCCATGCTCTTGCGGCGCCCCTGGATCGAGGGCCTCTGGGCGAGCCCGCTCTCCCGGGCCCACCTGGACACCGTCGTCGTCGGCGAGCGGGCTCCGCCGGCGGCGCCCTAGGCGCCGTCGGCGTTCCGCTCCCAGACGAGCCGGAGGCCTTCGAGCGTCAGCAGCGGGTCGACGTGGTCGATCGTCTCCGCATGCGGGGCGATCAGCTCGGCGAGGCCGCCGGTGGCGACGACGGGAGCGGAGTCGCCGATCTCGCCGCGGACACGGCGGACGATGCCGTCCACCTGGCCGGCGAAGCCGTACACGAGCCCCGATTGGAGCCCCGCGACCGTCGTCTTCCCGATCACGGAGGCCGGGGCCGCGAAGTCGACCTTGACGAGCCGAGCGGCGCGGGCGAAGAGCGCGTCCATGGACGTCTCGATCCCCGGAGCGAGCACGCCGCCGACGTACTCCCCGGCCGCCGAGACGATGTCGAAGTTCGTCGAGGTTCCGAAGTCGACGACGATGCTGGGAGCGCCGTAGCGCTCCCGCGCGGCCACCGCGTTCGCGATCCGGTCGGAGCCCACCTCGCGCGGGTCGTCGTAGACGATCGGGAGGCCGGTGCGCGTGCCGGGCCCGAGCACGAGGAGGCGCGCCTCGGCGTAGTCGCGCGCGAACTCCTCGTAGGCGCGGACGAGCGGAGGCACGGTCGAGGCGAGGCAGACGCCGCCGATCTCCTCGAAGCCGAGGTCGCGCAGCTCGAGCAGCCGCCCGACGAGCACCCCGAGCTCGTCCCCGGTCCGCTCCGCCTCCGTCGAGACGCGCCAGTGCTCGGCCAGGCGGTCGCCGTCGTAGAGCCCGAAGACGGTCTGCGTGTTGCCTACGTCGACCGCGAGCAGCACGGCCGGGCGCCCGCCCTACTGGAGGTCGTCGTCGCCGCCGAGCGTCTCGCCGAGCTTCTGGGCGAGCGCTTCGGGGGTGAGCGCCGGGCCGTCGCCCTCGCCGCGCAGCTCCTCGATCGTGACGTCGCTCGACGTGTAGACCTCGGCCCGCGGGATGATCCTCGTGGGCCGGTTCTTGTCCCAGACCCAGACGTCCTCCATCGTCAGGTGGAAGAACGGATACGTCGTCTGCGGCAGAACCTTCAGCTCGTGCCGGTTGCAGAGGTAGGTCGAGTCCTGGGTGACGATGCAGTAGCGGAAGAGCCCGAAGACCGCCGAGTACTCCTTCTTGAGGCGGAGCTCGAGATCCGCCTCGTATTCGTCCAGCTCGTCGAGGTGCGACATGCGCCTCATTCTAGCGCCGGCGTCCCGCCCGCTTTCACTCCGCCAGGAGCTCGGAGACGCGCCTCCCGTCGGGGAGCGTCAGCGCCGGATCGAGCTCGTGGAGGGGCTCGAGCACGAAACGCCGCTCGGCCAGGCGCGGGTGCGGCACGGTGAGGCCCGCCTCGTCCACGGCCTCCTCGCCGTAGAGCAGGAGGTCGAGGTCGATGGCGCGCGGCCCGAAGCGAGGGCCCTCGCCGCGCACCCGGCCCAGCTCGAGCTCGACCGCGAGCAGCCGTTCGAGGAGGTCACGCGGCCCGAGCTCGGTGGCGAGCGCCGCGGCGCCGTTCAGGAACCGCGGCTGGTCGGCGTAGCCGACAGGCTCCGTCTCCCGCAGCGCCGAGACGCGGAGCACCTCGACTCCCGGAGTCGCCGCGAGCAGCGCGACGGCCCTGCGGATCGTCCCCTCCCGGTCGCCGAGGTTCGCCCCGAGCCCCACGTACGCCTTGTGTTTCACCCGCACAAGGTCCCCGGACACGTCTCTCGGCACCGGACCCGCTCGGGAAAGGAAGGGACTTCGTGCGCGTGGAGCACAAGCGCCGTTCGCCGGGCCGCGGCTAGCGCCTCGTCCGCTCGACCGTCGCCGCCGTGAAGTCGGCCGGGGCCTCGAGCCGGACCTCCGGCTTGCGCACCCGCACGCGGACGCTCGCGACCGGGAAGCGTTCGAGGAGGTCGTCGGCGACGGCCGCCGCGAGGGCCTCGATCAGGTTGTAGCGCCGGCTCTCGTTGACGACGCGCACGCGGGCGACGACGGCCGTGTAGTCGACAGTGTCGGCGAGCTGGTCGGTGCGGATCGCCGCGTCGTGTGCGACGAGCCTGACGTCGAACAGGAAGCGCTGGCCGCTGCGCCGCTCCTCCTCGAGGGCGCCGTGGAAGCCCTGCAGCTCGAGCCCCTCGACGTCGATGACGACCTCGCTCATCGCCTACGCCGCCTCCGCGCCGACGACGGCGCGGGCGGCGGCGAGCGCCTCGACGTGCTCCCTGACGTCGTGCGCACGGAAGAGCGACGCACCGCGCTCGAAGGCGAGGACGGCGACGGCGACGCTGGCGGCGACGGGGCCCGTGAGCGCCTCGGGATCGCCGAGCAAGCGGCCGAGGAACCGCTTGCGCGAGGCGCCGACGAGCACGGGCCGGCCGATCGCCACCAGCTCGTCGAGGCGCGCGAGCAGCTCGAGGTTGTGCTCGACCGTCTTCCCGAAGCCGATCCCGGGATCGAGGCAGACCCGCTCCTCTGCGATCCCGGCCGCGACCGCGAAGGCGAGCCGCTCCTCCAGGAACCCCTTCACCTCCGCCACGACGTCGTCGTAGCGCGGGTCGTCCTGCAT
>DASTBX010000017.1:0-3227 GCA_035711645.1 Gaiellaceae bacterium | reverse complement strand
CGAGCAGGACGACGAGGTAGAGCGAGGAGGCGACGGCGACCAGACCGATCATGGCCACCGCGACCGTCGGCCAGAGGTGCCACTCGCCCCCTTCCCGGAAGGGGACGAAGCGGGTGGCGAGTGCGGCCCCGGCGAGGATCGCGCACCACGTCCACAGGTAGAGCACCGTCTCCCGCTGCGAGAAGCCTCGCCGGATGAAGCGGTGGTGGAGGTGCGACTGGTCGGGCGCGAAGACGCGCTCGCCCCGGCGCAGCCGGCGGGCGACCACGAACGACGTGTCGAGGATCGGGACGGCGAGGACGAAGAGCGGGAAGAAGAGGGCGACGGTCGCAGCCGTCTTCAGCGTGCCCTCGATCGCCACGGCGGCGAGCGTGAACCCGAGGAGCATCGACCCCGAGTCCCCCATGAAGATCCGCGCGGGGTAGAAGTTGTGGCGGAGGAAGCCGAGGCAGGCGCCCGCGACGATCGCCGAGAGGACGGCCGCGTTCGGGCGGCCGAGCGAGAGCGCGATCACTGCGAACGTCGCGCCGGAGATCGCGCACACGCCGGCGGCGAGCCCGTCGAGGCCGTCGAGGAAGTTGACCATGTTCATGATCGCCACGATCCAGACGATCGAGAGCACGACGGCGAGCCAGTCGGGCAGGTCGTGGACCCCGACGATCGGGAAGGTGAAGCGGTCGATCGTGACGCCGGCCTGGACGGCGATGCCGGCGGCGCCGACCTGCCCGGCGAGCTTCACCGCCCACGGAAGGCCGCGGAAGTCGTCCACGATCCCCACGGTGGTCGCGAGCGCGGCGCCGAGCACGATGCCGCGATACGGCCCGGTGAGGTCGAGGAAGGCGAGCGCGGGGACGAAGATCCCCAGGAAGATTGCGACGCCTCCGAGGCGCGGCACGGCGCGCAGGTGGACGCGGCGCCGCTCGCCCGGCTCGTCGACGACGCCGAGCACGCGGGCCACGCGCCCGACCGCCGGAGTGAGCGCGAGCACGACCGCGAGCGCGACGAGGAAGCCCCAGAGGACGTCGGGGTTCCCGGTGAACTCGTCGAGCACGGCTACTTCGTCCCGTAGAGGCGGTCGCCCGCGTCGCCGAGCCCCGGCACGATGTAGCCCTTGTCGTTGAGGGCGCGGTCGACCGCGGCGACGACGACGTGGACGTCCGGGTGGGCGGAGTGAAGCCGCTCGACGCCCTCGGGCGCCGCGATGACGGCGATCAGCCGCACCGACTCCGCGCCGGCCCGCTTGACCGTCTCGACGGCAGCGGCGGTCGAGTTCCCCGTGGCGAGCATCGGGTCGAGCAGGATGACGTCGCGGTCGGCGATGTCCGCGGGGAGCTTCACGTAGTACTCGACCGGCTGGAGCGTCTCTTCGTTTCGGTAGAGGCCGATGAAGCCGACGCGCGCGCCGGTGATGAGGTCGAGGACGCCGTCGAGCATCCCGACGCCGGCGCGCAGGATCGGGCAGACCGCGACCTTCTTGCCGGAGATCCGGGGCACGGTCGTGCGCTCGAGCGGCGTGTCGATCTCGACGTCCTCGGTGGCGAGGTCCTTCGTCGCCTCGTACGTGAGCAGCAGCGTGACCTCGTTCACGAGCTGCCGGAACATCTGGGTCGGCGTCTCCTGGTCGCGGAGAAGGCCGAGCTTGTGCTGGACGAGCGGATGGTCGACGACGGTGAGGCGCCCGGTCGCGACGCTCACAGTCGCGCCTCCGGGTAGCCGCGGAAGCCGGCGTAGAGGGGCCGCCGCTCGCAGAGCACCTCGCTGCGCGCCCGCAGGGAGGCGAGTTCGCCGTCGCCGAGGGCGGCCGCGATGATGGCGCCCACCTCCCGGAGGTCGTCCTCGTCGAAGCCGCGCATCGTGACGGCGGGCGTGCCGAGCCGGACGCCCGATGCCTCCATGGGCGGACGCTCGTCGAAGGGGACGGTATTCCGGTTGGCGGTGATCTTGACCTCGTGCAGCCGCTCCTCGGCCGCCTTCCCGGTCCAGTCGCTCCGGCGCAGGTCGACCTGCACGAGATGGGTGTCGGTCCCGCCGGTCAGGAGGTCGTGACCCGCGTCGAGGAGCGCGTCGGCGAGGGCGTCGGCGTTCGCGAGGATCTGGCCCTGGTAGGCGCGGAAGGCCTCGGAGGCGGCGATCTTGAAGCACGTCGCCTTCGCGGCGATGACGTGCAGGAGCGGCCCGCCCTGCATCCCGGGGAACACCGCCTTGTCGACGGCCTGAGCATGCTCCTCCGTGCAGAGCACGAGACCCGCGCGCGGCCCGGCGAGTGTCTTGTGCGTCGTCGAGGTGACGAAGTCGCAGTGCGGGACGGGGTTGGGGTGCAGGCCTGCGGCGACGAGCCCCGCGATGTGCGCCATGTCGCAGAGAAGGAGCGCGCCCACCTCGTCCGCGACGGCACGGAACCGGTCTGCCTCGATCGTGCGCGGGTAGGCGGAGGCGCCGCAGACGATCAGCTTCGGCCGGTGCTCCTTGGCGAGCCGCCGGACCTCGTCGAAGTCGATCAGGCCGGTCTCGCGGTCGACGCCGTAGCCGACGACGTCGTAGAGCTTTCCGGAGAAGTTGACCTTGAGCCCGTGGGTGAGGTGGCCGCCGTGGTCGAGCCGCATGGCCAGGATCGTGTCGCCGGGCTGCAGGCACGCGAAGTAGACGGCCATGTTCGTCTGCGCGCCGGCGTGCGGCTGGACGTTCGCGTGCTCGGCGTCGAAGAGCGACTTCGCCCGGTCGATGGCGAGCTGCTCGATCTCGTCGACGACCTCGCAGCCGCCGTAGTAGCGCCGTCCCGGATAGCCCTCGGCGTACTTGTTCGTGGGGACGCTCCCGACCGCCTCGAGCATTGACGGCCACGTGAAGTTCTCGGAGGCGATCAGCTCGATCTGATTGCGCTGCCGCTCGAGCTCGCGCCCGATCAGCTCGACGACGTCGGGGTCGACGTCCGCGAGCCCGGCTCGGCGCAGCTCCTCGAGCGTCTCCACCGCCACGGCCATTGCGCCGCCCACTTTACTGCGCGACCCTGGACGGGCGAGCGCCGTTGTGGGATCGTGGATGCGGTGGATGCTCTGGGGATCCTGGTCGTGGCCGGCCTGGTGCTCGTGCCGCTGGCCCGCGAGTACGGCGACTTTCGCCGCTCGTGGGGCCTCGGGCGCGCGGCCGCGCTCGGCGTCGTCGCCCTCGTCCTCCCGGCGGTGGCGATCGGCATCGCCGCCGCGTCGCCGCTCGCCGCGCGGCCGTTC
>DASTBX010000016.1:0-8546 GCA_035711645.1 Gaiellaceae bacterium | reverse complement strand
AGGGAGGAGCATGAAGTTTCCGCTTCGCAGCACCGTCCAGATCGGGCGCTACGTCGCCTCGCAGAAGGGCAAGGACCGCTACCCGCTCGTGATCATGCTCGAGCCCACGCTGGGCTGCAACATCGCCTGCATCGGCTGCGGCAAGATCCGCGAGTACGAGTCGAACAAGGCGCGCCTGACGGTGGAGGAGTGCCTCCACGCCGCCGTCGAGTGCCCGGCTCCGGTCATCTCCGTCTGCGGCGGCGAGCCGCTCATCTTCAAGGGCATCGAGGACGTCGTCGCCGGCTTCCTCGAGATGAAGCGGAACGTCCAGCTCTGCACGAACGCGCTCCGGCTCGTCGACATGCTCGACCGCTTCGAGCCGAACCCCCGGCTCACGTTCGTCGTCCACCTCGACGGGATGCAGGAGATCCACGACTACATCTGCGACTACCCGGGGCTCTGGGAGATCGCCGTCGAGGCGATCCGGACGGCGCGGGAGAACGGCTTCCGCGTCACGACGAACACGACCATCTTCAAGGAGACGGAAGTCTCCGACGTCGTCGAGATGATGGGCTACCTGACGAACGAGGTCGGCATCGACGGGATGCTCGTCGCCCCCGGCTACCAGTACTCGCAGATCGACCCGGCGCTCACCATGACGCGCGACGAGCACGAGGCGAAGTTCCGCGAGATCCGCGACGCCGTGCGCCGGCACGGCTACAGGTGGCTGGCGAGCCCCGTGTACCAGGACTTTCTCACGGGCGACCGCCGGCTCCCGTGCGCCCCCTGGGGCTCGGTGACGCGCAACCCGTACGGCTGGAAGGGCCCGTGCTACCTGCTCACGGACGGCATCTTCCCGACGTACGAGGCGCTCGCTAACGGGATCGAGTGGGAGCGCTACGGCCCCGGGAACGACCACCGCTGCGAGCACTGCGGCATCCACTCCGGCTTCGAGCCCGCCGCGACGATCGCGACGACCGAGAGCGTCCGGGAAACGGTCCGGAGCCTGGCCTGGACCCTGCGCTGACGCTCGTCTGCGCGTTGGCGGTCGAGGAGAGAGCCGCAGCCGGGGCACGCAGCTTCCGCGCCGGCCTGGGCGCGCAGCGGCCGCTCCCCGAAGGGCGGCTCGTCTCGTTCGGGCTCGCCGGCGCGCTCGTCTCCGGTCTCCCGCCGGGTGCGCTTCTGACGGCGCGGCGCGTGGTCGACGCCGACGGCACCGTCCTCTGGGAAGACGAGCCGCTTCGTGTTCCCGGCGCGCTCACCGCCGTCGTCTGCGACGCGGGCCGCATCGTCGACGACCCGGTCGAGCGGCGGCAGCTCGCCGAGCGCACCGGAGCGGTCGCGGTCGACACGGAGAGCGCTGCGCTTGCGGCGACGGGCCGCCTGGCCGGGGTCGTCCGGGCCGTCTCCGACACGCCCGAGCAGCCGGTGGGACGCCTGGCGCACGGGGCGGCGGCGGACGGCGGCACCGACTGGCGCGTGGTCGTCCGGGCACTCGTCGCGGAGCCGGCTGCGACGATCCGCACCGCGCGGGCTGCGCGAAGGGCGCTCGCATCGCTCCGACGTGCCGCTACCGTTCTTGCCGTGGAGACCGCCGATGGCTAAGCGCGTCCTCGTCGCGAGCCCGCGTAGCTTCTGCGCCGGGGTCGTCCGTGCGATCGACATCGTCGAGCGGCTGCTGGAGCGGCACGGGCCTCCCGTCTACGTGCGGCACGAGATCGTCCACAACGTCCACGTCGTCCGCGACCTCGAGGCGCGCGGAGCCGTCTTCGTCGACTCGGAGGAGGACGTGCCGGAGGGCGCCCTCGTCGTCCTCTCGGCCCACGGCGTCGCCCCCGCCGTCTACGAGAAGTGCGCCGACCGTGGCCTCCAGGTCGTCGACGCCGTCTGCCCCCTCGTCTCCAAGGTGCACGCGGAGGCCCGCCGCTACGCGGGGCGCGGGCACAGGATCGCGCTCGTCGGCCACGCCGGGCACGTGGAGGTGGAGGGCACGATGGGAGAGGCGCCCGACTCGATCGTGCTCGTGGAGACGCCGGAAGACGCGCGCCGGCTCGAGCTCGAGGACGGCCAGCGTCTGGCCTACCTGACGCAGACGACGCTCTCGCTCGACGACACGGCCGACGTCGTCGAGGCCCTCCGGGAGCGCGCACCGGACCTCGTCGGGCCGCCCTCGGCCGACATCTGCTACGCGACCCAGAACCGCCAGGACGCCGTGAAGCGAATCTGCGAGGAGGCGACGCTCGTCCTCGTCGTGGGCTCGCGCACGAGCTCGAACGCCAACCGGCTCGTCGAGGTGGCGCGCAGCGTCGGCGCCGAGGCCCACCTGATCGACGACGAGCGCGACCTCGACCCGGCCTGGCTCGTGGGTCACGAGTCGGTCGGCCTCACCGCGGGAGCTTCTTCGCCGGAGGTCCTCGTCGAGCGGGTTGTCGCGCGCCTCGCCGAGCTCGGCTTCGCCGACCGCGAGGACGTCGAGATCGCACGCGAGGACGTCTTCTTCCGCCTCCCGGCGGGCCTCCGCGACTAGCTTCGCCCTGCTGAGCTACCGTCAGACGATGACGACGGTCGCCTACCCCGGGCGCGACGGGGCGCACAGTGCCGCGGCCTGCGACCGGCTTTTCCCCGAGGGAGCCGAGCTCCGCTCGGTGCCGAGCTTCACGGCGGTCGTCGAGGCGACGGCGGACGGCGCCGTCGCCTTCGGCGTCCTCCCGATCGAGAGCTCCCTCTCGGGCCCGGTCAACGAGACGCACGACCTCCTCTACGACTCGCCGCTCTCGATCACCGGAGAGACGGTGCTGCCGATCCAGCACTGCCTAGTCGGCGCCGCGCCCGTCCGGCTCGACGAGATCCGCGTCGTCCGCTCGCATCCGGCGGCGCTCGACCAGTGCCGGCGCCTGCTCGCGGCCCTGCCGCAGGCGACCGCGATCGCGGCGGCGACGACCGCGGACGCCGCGCACGAGGTCGCGGAGCGGGCCGATCCCGCCGAGGCGGCGATAGCCAGCGAGCGCGCCGCGGCGACGTACGGGCTGACGGTGATCGCGGGCGACGTTGGCGACCATCCGGAGGCCTACACGCGCTTCGTCTCGGTCGCTCCGTACACCCGCCTCGACCGCGACGCCGAGAGCTGGCGCACCGCGTTCTCGTTCGTCACCGACCACGCGCCGGGCGCGCTCCACCGCGCGATCGAGCCGTTCGGCCGCCACAGTCTGGATCTGGTGCAGCTCGTCTCCCGCCCCATCCCGAGCACGCCGTGGCGCTACCGCTTCGACGCCGTCCTCGCCGGCCACCCGCTCGAGCCGGTCGTCAGCGAGACGCTTGCCGAGGTCCGCGGCCTGGCGCGCGACCTGCGCGTCTTCGGCTCGTACCCGGCGCACGGGTAGACGAGCGAGGCCGCCCCGGTGCCGCAGCCGGGACGGCCTCGCGCAGCGCAGCCGCTAGGCCGCGACCCGGGCGAACACCTGAGCGGTTCCCAGCGTAATGCCGGGAGCGAAGAAGGTGACGCCCAGGCTCGAGTTGAGCGCCGAGGCGGCGGTCTCGGTCAGCGTCCCGGCGACGTTCTTGATCCGGACGACGCGGCCACCGCCGACGATCTTCGCGCGCGAGTAGTCGAGCGCGAGGACGGGCACCCGCACGGACGGGTCGCCGTTGACCTCCGCGGTCAGGACTCGCTTGCCGAGCTTGATGCGGAAGTCGGTCAGCAGGAGCGACTTGCCGTTCTTCGTGTTCACGAAGTCGATGCCGCCGGAGTGGTCGATCCGCCCGGTCAGCGCAGTGAGGTCGACCGTGCCGCCGGTGATCGGGAACGCGTAGCGGACGGAGAGACCGCCCTCGCGCTCGAGGAGGTCGAAGCGGGTCGGGCCGACGGGCTGCGGCCAGATCCCGTTGTCGAGCAGGATCCTCGTCGTCACCGGATCGGTGACGAGCTTCGTCTTGTCGCCGACGAGGCGAACGGACGACCCCTTCGCCGACGCGGAGGCCGAGGCGGCGCCGGCCAGCGACGCCGTCAGCACGAGCACGAGCGCCAGCGCGGGCAGCAGGAGACGGAACGGTGAACGAAGCATGTGTCCTCCCTCGTGATTGGTTGTTGAGAGTTTGTAGCATATACGTTCAGAGTTAGTCAAGTGTACGCCCAGGAGCCGTCGTGCGTGCGCAGCGGCGAGCCGGAAGGGCGAAGGGGGCGGAGCCCGCTAGGAGGAGGCGACGGGCGCCCGGAGCGTCTTCTCGAGGCGGACGTGCTCGCGGGCGACCTTCATGCCCGCGCGCTCGTAGAGCTCCTTGGCGCCCGTGCGGTTCCACGAGTCGACGACGAGCCCCAGCTCGCGCCGGCCGCGGCGGTGGAACTCGGCCATCGCCTGGCGGAGGAGGGCCGTGCCGAGGCCGCGCCGCCGCCAGTCGCGCGCGACGGCGAGCTGGCGGATCCAGCCCTCGTCCTCGTAGTTGGGGCAGAGGACGCAGCCGACGATCTCGCCGTCCGACTCGGCGATGAACCAGAGCCCGGGCTCGAAGGCGTCTCGGTCGATCATGAACGCCTGCCACTCCTCGAACGACTCGGCGGTGTGGCGCTCGTTGTCGGCGAACGCGTCCTGGACGAGCGCGAATACCGGGCGGGTGTCCCGCTCCTGGTCGAACGTGCGCACGACGACGCCCTCGGGCCAGGCGGGTGGCGGGGGCGGCTCGGTGAGCGGCAGCGTCATGCGCCAGTACGTCCGCACCGGCTCGTAGCCGCGCTTCTCGAGCAGCCGGCGGGCGCCTTCCTCGCCGGTGATGATCACCTGCGCGATCCGGATCTCGCCGCCGGGAATCGTGCGCTCGAGGGCGCGCCGCTCGGACCACTCGAGGAGCTCCTTGCCGAGGTCGCGGTTGCGGTAGGCGGGGTGGACGTAGACGTCGACGTAGTCCCCGCGCACGAAGCTGCCGTAGGCGACGATGCGCTCGCCGTCCAGGACGACGACCGCGTCCTTGGCGAGGTCGAAGCCGGGCATGTGCCAGTCGGTGAGCAGGTCGTCGAGCTCGAAGTCGGGCTCGCCGGACTCGGCCACGTCGCACGCGATGACGAGATCCGTGATCGCCTGCGCCTCGTCCGGGCGGGGCGCGCGCATCGACAGCCCGGGATCCATCAGTAGAGCGCGGTCGCGAGCCGGCGCCGGTAGTGGGTCGTCAGCGGGTGCTCGGGCCCGAGCTGGCCGAAGAGCGCCACCATCACCTCGCGTATGCGCTCGCGCCGCTCGCCGTCGGCGTCCTCGAGCGCGCCGAGCAGCCATTCGAGCACGCGCTCGTGGTCGCCCTCCGCCAGCGGGCCCAGGATCTCGGGGAACTCGCCGCTCGCCGAGAGCTCCTCGAGGAGTTGCTCGCTCGCGCTCGGCCCGGAGAGCCCGTCGAGGAACGCTGCCACGGCCTGGGGGGAGAGAGCCCCGACGAACTCGTCCACGACCTGGCCGTCGCGGAACGCCTTCACGTTCGGGATCCCGCGGACGCCGTAGCGCATCGCGAGCTCCGGGTTCGCGTCGGTGTCGACCTTGGCGAGCACGAGTCCCTCCCGCTCCGCGACCGCCTGCTCGAGGACGGGCGTGAGCGTCTTGCACGGCCCGCACCAGTCGGCCCAGAAGTCGACGACCACCGGCGTGGAGGCCGACCGCTCGACCACCTCGGTCTCGAAGGTATCCGTCGTCACGTCCATGTCAGCCCTCGGCAAGCACCGCGCCCACCAGCCCTGGAAGCGTCTGGGTGTTGTACCCGCCTTCGAGGACGAACGCTACCCGCTCGCAAAGCCCCCGCGCCTGCGCGGCGAGAGCCGCGAAGCCGCGCTCCGTGACGCGCAGGCCGCCGATCGGGTCGCCCGCGGCCGCGTCGAAGCCGGCGGAGACGAGGAGGAGGTGGGGCGCGAACGCATGGAGGGCGGGGACGACGGTCTCCTCCATCGCCGCGAGGAGCTCCTCGTCGCCGGAGCCGGCGGCCAGCGGGACGTTGAGCGTCGTCTCGTTGCCCTCGCCCGGGCCGCCCGAGCCGGGGTAGAAGGGCCACTGGTGGAGCGAGGCGACGAAGACCGAGTCGTCGCCCCAGAACGTGTCCTGCGTGCCGTTGCCGTGGTGGACGTCCCAGTCTAGGACGGCGACGCGGCGCAGCCCGAGCTCCCGCTGGGCGAAGCGGGCGGCGACTGCGACGTTGTTGAAGACGCAGAACCCCATCGCCCGCCGCGGGAGCGCGTGGTGCCCGGGCGGGCGCGCGAGCGCGAAGCCGCCCCGCTCGACGGCGCCGATCGCGGCGCCCGCGGCCAGGAGCGCGGCCTCGTACGTCGTCTCCGTGCAGAGCGTATCCGCGTCGAGGAGCGTCGGCCGCCCGCTCGCGGAGACGTGGCGCACGGCCTCGACGTAGTCGCGCTCGTGGACGGCCGCGAGCTCGTCGACCGTCGCGGGGCGCGCCTCGACGAACTCCGGGAACGCCTCGTGGAGGACGCGGATGCGCTCGGCGCGCTCGACGTGGTCGCCGGTGGGGTGGAGCTCCGCCAGCGCGCGGTGGCTGACGAGGGGTGTCACCCCGCGGGCCGGGCGAGGACCTGCTGGGCCATGGCGCCGTCGACGAGGAGGCTGGCGCCGCTGACGTAGCCGGCGTCCGGACCGGCGAGGTACGACACGGCGGCGGCCACCTCCTCGGGCCGGCCCGGCCGCCCGAAGGGGATCTCGGGATCGAGCTCGTCCGCCTCCTCGTTACGTTCCGTCGCGATCGCGCCGGGCGCGACGGCGTTGACGCGGATCTCGGGGGCGAGCTCGAGCGCGAGCGAGCGCGTCAGCATCCCGAGCGCCGCCTTCGCCGAGGCGTAGAGGGCGAACCCCGGGCGCGGCACGTGCTCGTGCACGCTCGTAACGTTCACGATCACGCCGCTCCCTCGCCGGCGCATCTCCCTCGCGGCCGCGACCGAGAGCAGGAAGGCACCCTTCACGTCCACCGAGAAGATCGCGTCGAAGTCCTCCGCCGTCAGCTCGAGCGCCGGCTTCGAGACCGTGATGCCGGCGTTGTTGACGAGCACGTCGAGGCGGCCGAGCGCCTCCATGGCCTCCCGGACGAGGCGCTCGCCCGCGTCCGGATCGCCGACGTCGCCGACGATCCACGCCGCCGGGCCGCGGGCCTCGGCCTCCTCGAAGCTCCGCCGCGACTCCTCGTCGTCGCGGTGGGAGTGGAAGCCGAGCGCGAAGCCGTCCGCCTGCAGGCGCTCGGCGACGGCGCGGCCGATACCCGTCGAGGCCCCGGTGACGAGGGCGACCCGCTCCACGACGGCGTTCTTCCCGCTCACAGGGCGAGGCGAACGTGCGCGGAGCCGACGTCCCCCGGCGTCGGGGCGCCGAGCAGGACGAGCGCGAGCAGGATCTCGTCGCGCAGGAGCTCGAGCACGTGGCGCGCGCCCGCCTCGCCGTCGCAGGCGAGACCCCAGAGCGCCGGCCTGCCGACGAGGACGGCGCGCGCTCCGAGCGCGAGCGCCTTGACCGCGTCCGTCCCGCGGCGGACGCCTCCGTCGAGGTAGACCTCCACGCGGCCGCCGGCGGCCTCGACGACCTCGGGCAGCGCCGCGAGCGTCGCCGGGACGCCGTCGAGCTGGCGGCCGCCGTGGTTGGAGACGACAATGCCCGCGGCGCCGTGCTCGGCGGCGAGCGTCGCGTCCTCCGCGGTGAGCACCCCCTTGACGACCAGCGGGAGGGAGCACTCCGAGCCAAGCCACTCGAGGTCGCGCCACGTCAGGCTCGTGTCGACGATCTCACCCAGCGTGTCGTGGAAGTAGGCGCTGCTCCCGAGCGACCGCGGGAGGTTGGGCATGGGCAGGCCCTCGGGCAGGCGGAAGCCGCTGCGCCGGTCGCGCTCGCGGGCCCCCGCGGTCGGGAGGTCGACCGTGAGGACGAGCGCGGTGAACCCGGCGTCCGCCGCCTCGGCGACGAGCTCGCGCGTGAAGCCGCGGTCGCGCGACCAGTAGAGCTGGAACCAGCGCAGGACCCCTGGGACGGCGTCCGCGAGCTCGCGAGGGCGCACGCTCGCGAGGCTGGAGAGGCAGTAGACCGTCCCGACCGCCTCGGCGGCGCGCGCGAGCGCGGGCTCCCCGTCCGGGTGCGCGACGCGCTGGAGCGACGTCGGCGCGACGAGGAGCGGCATGGCCGCCTCGGCGCCGAGGACGGTCGTCCTCGCCGTCGTCTCGCTCACGTCCACGAGCATGCGCGGCCGCAGCTGCACGCGGGCGAACGCCGCGGCGTTCTCACGCAGGGTCACTTCGTCCCCGGCGCCGCCGGCCACGTACCCCCAGTAGCCGGGCTCGCAGCGCTCCTCCGCCAGGCGCTCGTCGTCGGCGAGGTTGATCGGGTCGGTCACGCCTGGCCCGCGCGCTCGGCGAACCGCTTGGCCGCCGCGTTCAGGCCCCACTCGCCGAGCAGCGCTGCGCCGCCGGCCCAGTCGGGCTCCGCGTCCGGGAGCTCGGGGATCGTCGCCTCGTACTGGAGCCGCGCGATCCGAAGGTAGTCCCGCAGCGCGTCCGCCTGGTCGGGGAAGCCGCCCTCCTGGAGGGCCGCGTCGAGCGAGCCGTGCTT
>DASTBX010000015.1:0-13713 GCA_035711645.1 Gaiellaceae bacterium | reverse complement strand
CAGCGGCCGCTCGAGTTGGGCGCCGACCTCGTCGTCCACTCGACGACGAAGTACCTGGGCGGCCACTCGGACGTCGTCGGCGGCTTCGTCGCCACGAACGACCCGACCGTCGCCGACCGGCTGCGCTTCCTGCAGAAGTCGCTGGGCGCGGTGCCCGGGCCGTTCGACTGCTGGCTCGTGCTGCGGGGCCTCAAGACGCTCGCGATCCGCATGGAGCGCCACTCCGAGAACGCGCACGCGCTCGCAGCCTTCCTGGCCGGCCACCCGGCCGTCGACCGCGTCTACTACCCGGGGCTCCCCGAGCACCCCGGCCACGACGTCGCCGCGGCCCAGATGCGCGACTTCGGCGGGATGATCTCGGTCCTCGTCGCCGACGCCGAGGAGGCGGAGGCGCTCGTCGCGCGCACGAAGGTGTGGACGCTCGCGGAGAGCCTCGGCGGGGTCGAGAGCCTCATCGAGGTACCCGCGCGGATGACCCACGCCTCGACGGCCGACGCGCCCTTCGCCACGCCCGGCAACCTCGTCCGCCTCTCCGTCGGGATCGAGTCCGCCGCCGACCTCGTCGCCGACCTCGAGCAGGCACTCGCGCCCCTCGCGGCGGCATCCCAGCGCGCCTAGCCGCCTCCCTGGGGCACCGCGGCCGACGGGGCCGCGACCACTGCCGAGAACGCCTCCTCGTAGTCGCGGACCATGCGTTCCGCCGAGAACCGCTCCTCGACGGAGCGCCGGCACTCCCGCGGCTCGAGCCGGTCGGCCTCGGGGAGCGCGGCAGCCATCTCGCGGTAGTCGTCGACGATCACGCCGGTCCTCCCCGGCTCGATAACCTCCGGCACGGCGCCCCAGCGCGTCGCGACCACGGGCGTCCCGCACGCCATCGACTCGATCATGACGAGCCCGAACGGCTCCTCCCACTCGATCGGGAAGAGGGTGGCGCGCGCGTTTTGCAGGAGCGCCACCTTCTTGCCGTGGCTCGTCTCGCCCAGGTACTCGACGCCGTCGCCGAGGTGGGGCGCGACGAACTCCTCGAAGTACTCCCGCTCGCGCGGCTCCCGCATCTTCCCGGCGATCTTGAGCGGGAGACCCGCGTCCTTCGCGACGGCGATGGCGCGGTGGCAGCCCTTGTCCGCACTCATGCGGCCGAGGAAGAGCAGGTACTCGCCCCGCTCCGAATGCACGGGGTAGGCGTCCAGGTCGAGGGCGTTCGGGCAGGTCGCCACCCAGGGGAGATCCGGCAGCGGCTTCCGCTGGTTGAGCGAGAGGGAGATGAGCCCGACGCCGGGCGCGATGCGGGCCAGCGAGGCGTACAGCTCCCCGGCCTCGCCGGTCAGCGGCCCGTGCACCGTATGGACGACCGGCACCCCCGCGGACGCGCCCAGGGCGGCGGCCAGCGGCCCGGAGTGGTCGTTGACGATGTCGAACTCCTCGGCCCGCTCGTAGCACGCGAGCACGTGACGGAGCTCGGGGGCGCTCTGCCCGATCTCGGCCGAGGGGGCCTCCTCGAAGACCGCGGCGAGCCTCGCCTTCGTCGTGGAGTCGCCGGAGGCGAAGAGCGTCACCTCGTGGCCTGCCTCCGCGAGGCCGTCCGCGAGCAGCGAGACGACCCACTCGATCCCGCCGTAGCCGACCGGCGGCACTGGGAACCACGGCGGCGCCAGGATCGCGATCCTCATGCCTGCTCGACGCTGACGCGGCCGCCGTGGAGCTGGACGTCCCAGGCCCGGTCGAAGGCGCGAACGCCGGAGACTCGGAGGTCGCCTGCCCAGGAGGGGATGTCGCCCGGGGCGATGGTGCCCAGGACGTGGCGGCGCCGGTCCGGCTCGACGCCGAGAAGCACCTGGAGCAGCAGCACCGGCGTCCCGGCTGCCCAGGCCTGCGGGCGCGCCGCCGTGGGGTATGGGATCGGGAAGGGCGTATCCGTGCGGGAGAAGCCGGCGAAGACCTCCGGGAGCTGGTGGCCGAAGTACGAGGCGGCGTTCAGCATCCTGCGGACGATCCGCTGCGCCTCCGGCCAGCGACCGTAGCGCGCGAGGCCCCAGGCGACGAGCGCGTTGTCGTGAGGCCAGACGGTGCCGTTGTGGTAGGCGAGCGGGTTGAAGCCGGCGTCGCCGGACGACATCGTGCGCACGCCCCAGCCCGACCAGAGCTCCTCGCCCATGAGCTGGTCGACGACCGCGTCCACCCGCTCGGGAGGGACGATCCCGCTCCAGAGCAGGTGGCCGATGTTCGAGGTGAGCGCGTCGACGCGCTCCTTGTCCGCGTCGAGCGCGAGCGCGTAGTAGCCGCCGCGGGCCTCGCACCAGAACGCCTCGTCGAAGCGGTCGCGGAGCGCGGCCGCCTCGCGCTCGAGCCGCTCGGCGAGCTCCCGCTCGCGCCAGACGTCGCGGGCGAGCTCTGCGAGGCGCAGCTTCGCGTCGTAGACGTAGCCCTGCACCTCGCACGGCGCGATCGGGGCGCGGGCGACGCTCCCGTCGCGGAAGAGCTGCGAGTCGCCGGAGTCCTTCCAGGACTGGTTGACGAGACCGCCCGGCGACCGCCGCTCGTACTCGACGAACCCGTCGCCGTCCAGGTCGCCGTAGCGGTCGATCCAGTCGAGCGCCCGCAGCGCGGGCCCGCGGAGGTCGCGGACGAGCGCCGCGTCGTCGGTCCAGCGCCACACCTCGGAGAGGAGGACGAGGTAGAGCGGCGTGGCGTCCACCGTCCCGTAGTAGCGGGGGAACCACGCGCGGGCCGCCTGGCCGTGCCGCACCTCGTGCACGATCTTGCCCGGCTCGGCGTCGGCAGCCGGATCGTCCTCGGTCGCCTGGAGCTCGGCGAGCACCGCGAGCGCGTTCTGGGCGAGCTCCGGCCCGAACAGCAGCGTCTGCAGGCACGTGATGAGCGTGTCGCGGCCGAAGATCGTCATGAACCACGGCATCCCGGCCGCGGGGAGCTGGCCGGGCAGCCGCGGGTCCTCGTCCATGCGGAGCGAGGAGAGGTCCGCGACCGACTGGGCGAATGTGTGCGAGAGCTCGTCCCACGAGCCGCGGAGCTGCGGGACGCGCAGGCGCCAGGCGGCGAGCGAGGCGCGCACCCGGGCGAGCTCGTCGCCGAAGCGCCGCTCGGCGACCTCGACGGCGGTCCGGATGCCGTCCACCGCCGGGATGACGTCGACGCGGAGGCGCCAGCTCTCCCGGGGCCCGAGCTCGACGCGGTACGTCGCCGTCGAGTCGGAGGCCTCGCCGCGCTCCGAGAAGACGACCTGCGTGATCCCGTGGAACCCCTCGGTCTCCTGGGCGATGACGAACTGGTTGCCGTCCGGCTCGTACACGGGGGCGACCGCAGGAGGCAGAGGCCGCGCGTGCTCCGGGTCGCCGAGGGCGAAGTCGTACTCCTTGACCGCGAAGATGTCCGCGAAGTCGTTCCCGAGCTCGAGCGCCAGGTCGAACGCGAGGCGCCGCCGCGAGTGGTTCTGGACGACGATGTGCTCCTGCATCGAGTCGCCGACGAAGCGCTCGCGGCCGATCGAGATCTCGTCGTGAGCGAGGTCGCCCACGACCGGGTTGCGGAGGAAGAAGGCGGCCGAGTAGTACTCGACCTTGCGCGACGCGAGCACGAGCGGGGTGGCCCCGTTGATCTTGAGCGCCCAGCGCGAGAGGAAGCGCGTGTCGCGCGCGAAGAAGCCCATCGTCGGCTCGGAGATGTCCCCGAGCTCGTCCGAGACGCAGAAGGTCGAGCCCTCGAGGATGGTCAGCGCCACGGGCTCACTGGCGGCGGACGATCGCGTCCTGGCTCGCCTGCTGGAGCGGCTTCACGACGATCTCGTCGATGTTCACGTGCGGCGGGCGCGTCACCGCCCAGAGGATGCAGTCGGCCACGTCGTCCGGCGTCAGGTAGTCGACGCCGCGGTAGACGGCAGCCTTCCTCTCGGGGTCGCCCGCGAAGCGGACGTCGGAGAACTCGGTGTCGCCGACCATGCCGGGATCGACGGTCGTCACGCGGATCCGTCCGACGAGCTCCTTGCGCAGGACGTAGGTGAGGGCGCGCACCGCCGTCTTCGTGCCCACGTACATGCCTCCCGCGACATACGCCTCGCGCCCCGCCCACGAGCCGAGGTTGACGACGTGGCCCCGTCCGTCCTCCATGTGCGGCAGGACGAGGCGCGTGATGCGGACGAGGCCGGCGACGTTCGTCTCCCACATGACGCGGTCGTCCTCGTCGGAGCCCTCGGCGATCTCGGTGCGTCCGAGTGCGAGGCCCGCATTGTTGACGAGCACGTCGACGCGGCCCAGCTCGGCCACGGCGCGCTCGACGAACGCCGTCGAGCTCATGCCGTCGGTGACGTCGAGGTCTGCGTAGACGTGGCGGTCGCCGAGCTCGCGCGCGACCTCCTCCAAACGCTCGGTGCGGCGGGCGCCGAGCGCGAGCCGCGCTCCTTCCGCGGCGAGCGCCCTGGCGGTCGTGAGGCCGATCCCGCTCGAGGCTCCAGTGACGATGGCCGTCCTTCCCTCCAGCGCGGGCATCCGGGGAAGACTATGCCGAGGAGCCGACCGTCGCGTCCACGAGGTCGCTCAGGCTGCCGCCGTGCCGCCCGTGGGCGAGGCCGACGAGGTAGCAGAGGAGCGGAGCGTTCACCCGCTCCCCGCTCTCGTGGGCGGCTATCCGGGCGAGGTCGAGCAGCTCGTCCACGTCCGCCTGCGTCAGGTCGTAGCGCGCGGGCTCGTCGCCGACCTCGGCGGCGAGCTTCGCGCGCGCGTCCTCCAGCCACGCGTCCATGGGGGCAGCTTAGACTCCGCCGCGATGAAGGTCGGGGTCGCCAAGGAGTCCGTGCCGGGCGAGACCCGGGTGGCCGTCGTCCCGGACACCGTGCGCCGGCTGGCCGGCGAGGGCGTGGAGATCCTCGTCGAGGAGCGCGCCGGCGAGGCGGCCACGTTCGCCGACGACGCCTATGTGGAGGCGGGCGCGACCATCGTCCCGGCCGACGACCTCTACGGGCGGGCCGAGGTCGTCTGCAAGGTGCGCGGGCCCTCTCCGGAGGAGCTCGGCCGCCTGCGCGAGGGGCAGGTTCTCGTCGCGCTCCTCCAGCCGGCGACGGCGCCGGACCTCCTCGCCGAGCTGGCGCGGCGCGGCGTGACGGCGTTCTCGATGGACGCGATCCCGCGGGTCACGCGGGCCCAGCCCATGGACGCGCTCTCCTCGCAGAGCACCGTCTCGGGCTACAAGGCGGCGCTCCTCGCCGCCGAGCACCTGGGCAAGTTCTTCCCCATGCTGACGACCGCCGCCGGGACGATCCCGCCCGCGAAGGTGCTCGTCCTCGGCGCCGGCGTCGCCGGCCTCCAGGCGATCGCGACGGCCCGCCGCCTCGGAGCGGTCGTGTCCGCCTTCGACGTCCGGCCCGTGGTGAAGGAGCAGGTCGAGAGCCTCGGCGCCTCCTTTCTCGAGCTCGACGTCGAGGGGGCGGAGGGCGTGGGCGGCTACGCCGTGGCGCTCGCCGAGGACCAGCATGCCCGCGAGCAGGAGCTGATCGCGCGCCACGCAGCCGAGTCGGACGCGGTGATCACGACCGCGCTCGTCCCCGGCCGGCCGGCGCCCGAGCTGATCACCGAGGAGGGCGTGCGCGGCATGCGCGCGGGCTCCGTGATCGTCGACGTGGCGGCCGAGGCCGGCGGCAACTGCGCCGCCACGAAGCCGGGCGAGACGATCGTGCACGACGGCGTCACCATCGTCGGGCTGACCAACCTCCCGGCGACGATGCCCGTGCACGCGAGCCAGATGTACTCGCGCAACGTGCAGGCGTTCCTCTCCCTGCTCGTGCGGGACGGCGCATTGGCCCTCGACTTCGAGGACGAGATCGTGCGCGAGACATGCGTCGTCCACGGCGGCCGCGTCACGAAGGAGGCCGCGCGGTGAGCGCGACGCTGCTCACGAGCATCACCGTCTTCGTCCTCGCGGTCTTCCTAGGCTTCGAGCTCATCTCGCGCGTCCCGACGCTGCTGCACACGCCGCTCATGTCGGGGACGAACGCGATCCACGGAATCATCCTCCTCGGCGGCATGCTCATCGCCGGCTCGGCCGACTCGACGCTGGAACAGGCGCTCGCGTTCGTCGCCGTCGTGTTCGGGACGATCAACGTGGTCGGCGGCTTCCTCGTCACGGACCGCATGCTGGAGATGTTCAAGCGCCGGCCGGGGGAGCCCGACGAGTGACGCTCGCCGTCTCGCAGACGACGATCAACCTCGCCTACCTCGCGGCGAGCGTCTGCCTCATCGTCGGGATCAAGCGCCTCTCGTCCCCGGCGACGGCGCGCTCGGGGAACGTGATCGCCGCGGTCGGGATGGCGGTCGCGATCGTCTTCACCTTCCTCGACCCGGACGTCGACTCGTACTGGCTCATCGTCCTCGGGATGGCCGTGGGCACGGTGATCGGCGTCGCGTCCGCGCGGATGGTGCGCATGACGGCGATGCCGCAGATGGTGGCGCTCTTCAACGGAGTGGGCGGCGGCGCCGCAGCACTGATCGCGGCCGCGGAGTTCCACCGGTTGGCGCCCCCGTCGGGCGCCGTCCTGCCGGAGTGGCTGGGCGCGATCCTCTTCTCCGCGCTCATCGGTTCCATCAGCTTCTCCGGCAGCCTCGTCGCCTTCGCGAAGCTCCAGGAAGTCCTGCCCGGGCGGCCGCTGGTCTTCCCGGGGCAGCAACTCGTGAACGCCGTCCTCTTCGCGGCGCTCCTCGCGCTCGGCGTCCTCGCGGGCGCGACGGAGGCGGGCATCTGGGTCGTGCTCCTCCTCGCCGGCGCCCTCCTCTTCGGCGCGCTTCTCGTCCTCCCCATCGGCGGCGCGGACATGCCCGTCGTCATCTCGCTCCTGAACGCCTTCACGGGTCTGGCCGCAGCGTCCGCCGGCTTCGTGCTCGAGAACACGGCGCTCATCATCGGCGGGACGCTCGTCGGCGCCTCGGGGACACTCCTCACCGTCCTCATGGGCCGCGCCATGAACCGCTCGCTCGCCAACGTCCTCTTCGGGGCGTTCGGCGCGCCGGCCGCCGCCGGCGCCGCCGAAGCGGCGTCCGCCGACGGCAAGAGCTACCGCGAGGTGGACGCCGAGGACTGCGCCGTCATGCTCGCCTACGCGAGCCGCGTCGTCATCGTCCCCGGCTACGGCCTCGCCGTCGCGCAGGCGCAGCACAACGTGCGCGAGCTCGCCGACCTGCTCGAGCGGCGCGGCGTCCAGGTGACCTACGGGATCCACCCCGTCGCCGGCCGCATGCCCGGACACATGAACGTCCTCCTCGCCGAGGCGAACGTCCCCTATCCGCAGCTTCGCGACATGGAGGAGGTGAACCCCGACTTCCCCCGCACCGACGTCGCGCTCGTCATCGGCGCGAACGACGTCACGAACCCCGCCGCCCGCGACAACCCCGAGAGCCCCCTCTACGGGATGCCGATCCTGAACGTCGACCAGGCCGCCAACGTCGTCGTCCTCAAGCGCAGCATGAGCCCCGGCTTCGCCGGGATCGACAACGACCTCTTCTACCGGTCGAACACGGCGATGCTCTTCGGCGACGCGAAGAGCTCGGTCGAGCGCCTCGTCGCCGCCGTGAAGGCCGCCTAGACGGGCCGCAGCGGCCGGTGCGGCCCGGCGGGTGGCTCGACTCGGATCGCCTCGCCCGGCCGCACGTCGCCGCCGGCGAGGACGACGGCCATGACGCCGGCCTTGCGAACGAGCTCGCCGTCCTCGTCCCGGGCGAGCGTCGCCGCCATCAGCCCCGGCCGGATCCCGTCGAGCTGGCGGCACGGATTCCGCAGGCCGGTCACCTCGACCACCGCGTCGGGACCGAGCCCCAGTCTCGTCCCCGTCGGAAGCCGGAGGAGGTCGATGCCGCGGGTCGTCACGTTCTCGCCCATCTCCCCGGCGGCGACCGAGAGCCCGGCCGCAGCGAGCTCGTCGTGCAGCTCGGCGTGGAGCAGGTGCACCTGGCGCAGATTGGGCTGCGTCGGGTCGCGCCTCGCGCGCGAGCGGTGCTTCACGGTCGCGCCGAGGTGCGCGTCGTTCTCGACGCCGAGCCCGGCGAGGAGGCGGATGCTCGCCTGCGGCTCCTTCGCGAGCGTGTGCGCGGGGCTGCGGCTGACCGCCGTCACCAGCCCGCCGGCGAGCACGGCTAGAGCGCCCGGACGGCGTCCCCGACCGCGACGCGGCCTGTCGTGACGACCGAGGCCAGCATCCCGCGCCGCCCTTCGAGCTCGGCCTGGAGCCCGGGCCGGATCTCCTCCATCAGGTGGCACGGGTCGCACACCATCGAGATCTCGAACTCGGCCTCGCCGACGGCGACTCGCTGGCCGAGCGGCCAGCCCATGACGTCGGCGCCGCGGACGGTGAAGTTCTCGCGGACAACGCCCGGCTCGAGGTCGAGCGCCTCGAGGTCCTCGGCAGCGACGAAGAGCACCGAGCGCTTCCCCGCCCGCCGGTGGGCGCACCCGTCGACGCCGTCCTGGAGGACGTCGGCCTCGCCGAGCGCCTCCATGGGTACGCGCCGCGCGGGCGCGCGCCAGATTCCCACCAGCTCGGCCACGCGCCGAGTCTACCGGCGTCTACGGATCGCGCTTGTCGAGCGTGACCGCGCGGAGCGCGTTGACGACGCCGTGGCCGAAGAAGCTCGTCTCGTCCTTCTCCGCCACGCAGCGGGCGTCGCCGGCGGGGCAGGGCAGCGGGTCGGCCGTCAGCCCGAGGATGACCCGCACGCGGCGCGGCTCCATGAGGCCCTGGTTCCAGCCGCGCTCCTTGCCGAACCGGCTGACCACGAGCGCCGCGACCCCGCTCACCTGCGCGGCCGCCTGCGACGTGCCCGCGAAGAAGCGGTAGAACGCTGCGTCCGGGCCGGTGCACGGGTCGCACATGAGGCGGGGCACCGGCATGGCGGCGGGCCACGCGCTCAGGATGAGTCCCGCCGGCGGGACTCCCTGCATGAAGTCGCCGCCCGGGGCGGTCACCCAGACCTCGCCGAGGCCGTAGTTCGAGGGCGGGCCCGCGGCGAGCGCGTCCAGCATGCCGATCGAGGAGACGGTGACGACACCCGGCGCCTGGCTCGGCAGGCGCATGCACCCGTCCGCGTGGAGGGCGGCGAGGTCGCGCCCGTCGTTCCCGGCCGACGCGACCACGGTGACGTCGCGCTGCTGAGCGTAGGCGACGGCCCGGTTGACCGCCTTGATGATCGTCTTCTGGACGGGGTCGTCCTTGCAGAAGGAGGTCGTCCCGCCGCTCGGCGCGCTGTCCGTCGAGAAACTCGAGTTCGCCACGTCGATGCCGTTGTTCGCGGCCCAGACGAAGGAGCAGATCACGGCCTCGGGCAGGAAGACGTCGCTCGTCCCGACCCGCGTGCTCGCTTTGATGACCGCGAGCTTCACGTTGGGCGCGATCCCGACGATGCCGCGCCCGTTCGCCTCGGCGGCGATGACGCCGGCGACGTTCGACCCGTGCCCCGAGTCGTCGGTCCACGCGGCCGGCACCGGGTTCGGGGCGCCGCCCACGCACGAGACGCTGCGGGACGGGTCGACGTTGCCGTCGAGGTCCGGATGCGTCGCGTCCACGCCGGTGTCGATGACGCCGACGGTGACTGCGGGGCTGCCGCCCGTGATCGCGTGCGCCTCGGGAGCCTTGATCCGCTTGGCCCACCACTGGAGCGGCGAGAACGTGTCCGTGTCGGACACGGGCTCGTTCGGCAGGTGCGGGGGCGGGCCCCCGGCCGGGGCGCCGCCCATGCCGCCGGTCGCCGCGACGCCCTCCACGGAGCGCGCCTCGTCGAGCGCGGCCGCGAAGCCGGGCGCGGACGACTCGGCGACCGCGACCCCGATCTCGGGGTAGCCGGCCACGAGCGAGCCGCCCGCAGCCTCGACGAGGGGCTGCGCGACTTGCGGCGCCGCCTGCTTGTCCTGCTTGAAGAGGACGACGTAGCGTTCGGCAGCCGCCGGCCCCGCGACCGCGAGAGCGGAGAGGACGGCCGTCGCGAGCACGACGAATCGCACGTGTGGAGTTGGGCGCCGCAAGTTGTTCTCCCTGTTGGTACCTCTACCCGAAGGGCGACTGATCGCCCTGCAGACCGGACTATACGATCGCCGCCGCGAATTGCATTCCCTCAGGTGAGGGAGACGGGGCCGGCGGAGCTTAACCCCTCGTTCTAGAAGCTCGTCTTGTAAAGGTCGGCCGCGCCGGACCCGAACGTCCAGCGCGTCGAGTAGATGCGGCCCCGCCCGATCGCCGTCGTCCAGTAGCTCCGGGTCCGGCTCCTGACCGTCTCGACCGTCCTCCCGCTGCCGCTTCCCCAGGCGAGCTTCAGCCGGGAGACGCCGAAGCGTGCCTCCGTCCAGGCGATCCGCCTGCCGCGGACGCTCGGGTTGCCGAGGAGTGCGATCTTCGAATACGCGACTGTACGGCGCGAGCCGGTGCTCAACCGCTTGACGAAGATGCGGGTCAGGCTGCGCGAGGCCGTGCGCCACGCGAGCCGGCCCCGGTGCAGCGACGGGCGGCCCAGGTCGACGGAGCCGCCCGCCGACGCCTCGACGTCCGATCTGTTCGTCCGCAGGTCGCGGACGACGATCCGGTTCTTCCTGTCGCCCTTGCGCACGAACGCGATGCGCGGCCAGTCGAGCGCCGGCAACGTCGCGCCCGAGGTCGAGATCCTCCGAACCTCCGTGCCGTTGCGCCAGCGGACGACGCGGATGCCCTGCGAGTCCCGATAGGCGAGGTAGCGGCCGTCGATCGAAGGGTGGGAGGCGTCGGGGAAGACGATGTTGGGCTCGCCGGGAGGACGGACGACGACTTCGCCGCGCTGCGTCCCGTAGGCGAGGACGCGCGCGTCGAAGGTCGGGTCGTAGGCGTCCCTGGCGATCCGGGTCGCCCCGCCGGCGGCCGGCGCGGCGGCGAGGAGAAGGCCGCACGCGAGGAGCGCGAGCACGTTCGCGCGCACGAGCGCACCGCGCTTCCCGACGATCCGCTCCACCGCAGCGGTGGGGTCGTCGGCCCTCCGGCGCGGCCAGACGACCATGAAGGCGCGGCCGGCGCCGTAGAGCGAGAGGCAGAGGGCGCCCGTCAGCGGGCTCGCGAGCGCGAGGGCGCCGGCGCAGGCGACCCAGAAGGTCGAGACCGGCTGGAACGTGAAGACGCCGGCCCCGAGCCCGGCTCCGTAGCCGGTCGCCCAGACGGGCAGGGGCAGCTCGAAGCGCCAGCGCTCCGGGACCTGGCGCCGCGCCTGCGGCAGCGGGACGCGCAGGAGGCCCGCCTCGCGCGCCGCCGCGAGGAGCGCGAGCGCGGCTGCGGCGAGGACGGCGCGTTCCGCGCCGAGCAGCGCGCCGGCGAGGCCGAGCACGAGCCCGAGCGCCGCCGCGGTCGCGACGGCCGCTGCGGCGAAGAGGCTCTGGGCGACGATCTGGCGCTTGCGGCTCCCGCACACGGCGGGAGTGAAGGTCTCCAGCATCGAGAGCCCTCAGGGTGACCAGGCGCCGGAGACGCCCGCCACGAGGGCGGCGACGGCGACGGCCGTCTCGATCAGCACGGCAGCCCCGTCTCGTAGTACATGATGCAGTAGACCCGCCGCCCGCCCCAGCAGTAGCCGACGAGCGAGGCGTCGCCGTTGATGCGCCGCCGGCTGAAGGAGCAGCAGTCGACGATCTTGCGGATCTGGCCGCCGCAGCAGCGGAACCACGACCCCTGCGTGCGGAGGTCGCGGAGCCCTTTCTGCTCGCGCGTCCAGTCCTCGCACACGCGCGTGCGCGGCGCGGCCGGGAGCAGCGCGCCGTCCGGCCCCCGCAGGCGGTTCCCGGCCGCGTCCACGGGGTAGCCGCTGGCGTTGACGAAGCGGCCGAGGTTGTCGACCCTGCGGCCGCTCGACGGATGCAGCGGGTAGCCCTTGCGGTCGATCCGGGAGTGGGGCGGGTTGGGGCTCGGGCACGAGCCCGTCGTCCAGATGTGCCCGCAGAGGTGGAACGCGTCGGCCTCGTCCGGCTTGACGGCCGCGGCGACGGCCGAGCCCCCCGCGACCGCGAGGGCGGCGGCGCCGACCCGGCCGAGGAACGACCGGCGCGTCGTCGACTCGGCGAGCTTCGCCGCGAGCCGCTCCGCGGAGCGGTCGAGCCGCGAGGCGTCAGGCGGCTGCACCGATCCTCGCTTCGCCCGCGAGGACGAGCGCCTCGACCTCCTCGAGCGTGTTCACGGTCGCCTTCGCCGCGACGACGCCGTCGACGACGTGGACGACGAACGGTGTCCCCGGAACGTTCCAGCGCTCGAATGCGAGCTCGTCGGCGGACTCCTCGACGGGGCGGACGGCGAGCCCCTGCCGCGCGAGCGCCGCGATCCCGGGCGCCAGCTGGCGGCAGACGCGGCACGTGTCGGACGTGAAGACGACGAGCTCGGCGCCGCGGCCCTGCAGGCTCTCGAGGGCCGGAGCCGGCTCGCCGACCTCCGGGCCTTCCTCGGCCAGCTCGAGCGGGACGCGGGGGCCGAGGCGCAGCGTGAGCACCCCGACTTGCCGGTAGAGGGCCAGGACGAGGAAGCCGAGCGCCACGACGGCCGCGGCCAGGACGACGAGGGCGGCGAGCACGATCGTGTCGCGCGAGACTGAAACCTGCACGTCCCCGGCGAAGGCGGCGACGGCCGCGACCCCGGTGAAGGCGAGCGCCCGCAGGAGCAGAAGCGTCGTCCTGCCCTCGGAGGCGCCGAAGCACCCGCAGCGGAGACGCTCCAGCCCCCGCCAGCGCGCCTGCGCGAGCGCGGCCGCGAAGACGGCGCCGAGCGCGACGGCCGCGTAGGCGCTCAAGGGCAGGGCGAGGCCCGCGAGGAGCAAGATTCCGACGACGGCCTCGGCGGCGATGAGCCCGAAGGAGAGGGGTCGCGCGAGACGCGCGGGGATGCCGTACGCGCTCAGCCAGTCGGGAACGTCGTCGCGGCGGCGCAGCTTCGCGGCTGCCGCCCAGAGCAGCAGGATGCCGACGACGATCCGGGCGAGCACGGACAACCCGATCACTGTAGGAGCTGATCGGCGTCCCCGCGCCGACTCGCGAGAGTTTTCATCAAATCCTCAAAAAGCCGCCGGTACGCTCTTCGCCGTGCGCCTGTGCGTTCCCACGCTACCCGTCGCCGCCGCCGGACGAAGGGTTCCGTGAGCGCCCGCGCGCGGCTCGTCGGCGTCAACCACGTCGCCCTCGAGGTCGGCGACGTCGAGGAGGCGCTCGCGTTCTACGGCCGCATCTTCCGGTTCGAGCTGCGCGGCCGGGCAGGAAGCATGGCGTTCGTCGACATGGGCGACCAGTTCCTGGCGCTGGGCGAGGGACGGCGCCGGCCCGAGGACGAGCACCGCCATCTGGGCCTCGTCGTCGACGACAAGGAGGCCGTGCGTGCGGCGCTCGAGGAGGCCGGCGTCGAGATCCTCCCCGGCCGCGGGCTCGACTTCCGCGACCCCTGGGGCAACCGCATCCAGGTCGTCGACTACCGCGACATCCAGTTCGCCAAGACGCAGGCCGTCCTGCGCGGCATGGGCCTCGAGGGGCTCGAGAAGAGGCAGCGGGCGCTCGCCGAGCTCCGCGAGAAGGGCCTCGCCGGCGACGAGGCCTGACCGGCCCGCGAGCGGCGCCGGCCACTCTCCCCTCCGGCCATGGCGGTGCCTGGCCCCGGCATGCCCGCGCCGGCCAGGCCCGCAGCGGGCCGGGCCCGCGCCGGCCGCGCACGGCGAAGGCCGATGGCGACCGGCGCGCCCC
>DASTBX010000014.1:0-9850 GCA_035711645.1 Gaiellaceae bacterium | reverse complement strand
CAACGAGGAGGAACGAGATGCCGATCCTGCAGATCGAACACGCCGTTCGCGACTACGACGCCTGGAAGCAGGCTTTCGACAGCGATCCGGTGGGCCGTGAGCAAGGTGGCGTGCTCCGCTACCGTATCTTGCGGCCGACCGACGACCCGAACTACGTCAAAGTCGACCTCGAGTTCGACACCGCGAGCGAGGCCGAGGCGTTTCGCACGGCGCTGCGTGAGCTGTGGGATCGCGTCGGGAGCGACGTCGGCCTAGAGAGGCCGGAGGCACGGATCGTCGAGGTGGTCGAGAGCGAGGAATACTGACGGGCTCCGGCCGCGTCAGGCGCCCGGAACGACCCGCAGCCCCGGCCCGTCCGTGACCGCGACCGTGCGCTCCTCGCCCGGCTTGCGCCAGGTCTCGCCGAGCTTCTCGCTGAGCGTTGCCTCGAGCTCGCCGCTCGCCGCCAGCTCCTGGACGATGTCGGCGCCGCCGACGAGCTCGCCCTTCACGAAGACCTGCGGGATCGTCGGCCAGCTCGAGAGCGCCGAGAGCTCCTCGCGGATGCGCGGGTCGACGAGCACGTCCACCGCCGTGAACCCCGCCCCGACGCCGCGCAGCGCCTGCAGCGCGCGGTCGGAGTTGCCGCAGTAGACCTGCTCGTGCGTGCCCTTCACGAACGCGACGACTGGCTCGGTCTCGATCGTGTCCCTGATGCGGTCGCGCAGCTCGCTCATCCTTCTCCCCTCGTCGTGATTCTCAGCTCGTGGATCGTTCCGTCGGCCAGCGGGTCGGCCAGCGCGTCGTAGACGAGCCGGTGCTGGTCGACGAGCGGAAGCCCGGCGAAGCGCCCGTCCACAACGGTGACGTGGAAGTGGTCGCCGCCGCCGGTTCGGTCGAGGACCTCGACCTGGCGGGCGTCCGGAAACGCCGCGCGCAGGAGCCCCTCGAGCCGGTCGCTCATCGCCGCCGACGATAGCAGCGGGAGGCGGCGCTACCATGCCGCCGGATGCGCCGCTCCCATCTGGTCGTCCTCGCCGTCGGCCTGGTCGGCGTCCTGCTCGCCGCCCCGGTCGCGGGCGGCGCCTTCTCGGGCAAGAAGGCGAAGCGGTGGACGCGCGAGATCGCGGACATCGGGGCGCGGGTCGCGGGCGGGGAGAACGAGCGACGTGCGGGCAGGATGGTCCGGACGCGCCTGGACGCTCTCGGGTACGAAACCGAGAGACAGCGGTTCGCACTCCCGAACGGCGGGCGCTCCCGCAACATCATCGGGCGGACGCCCGGACAGATCCGCGTCATCGTCGTCGCGCACATCGACGGCGTCCGGGGGACGCGCGCCGCCAACGACAACGCCTCGGGAGTCGGCACCATGCTCGAGGTGGCGCGCAACCTGCGCGGGACGAACGGCGTGCTCGTCGCGGCGCTCGGCGCCGAGGAGCGCATGATGACCGGCTCGTCGTGGCATCTCGGCTCGCGACGGCTCACCCGCAGCCTCACCGCCGCGGAGAAGGACGGCGTCCGGCTGGCGCTCTCCATCGACATGGTGGGCGTCGGCACGACGTTCCACGTGCGCGGCCTCGAGGCCTCGCCGAACCGGTCCGCCCGCCGGCTCCTGCGCGCGGCCGAGCGGGCCGGCGCCAGGGCGACGTACCTGCAGGACACGGGCCAGTCGGATCACGACGACCTCACGCGGGGCGGCGTGGCCGCCGCGTGGGTGCAGTGGCGGTGGGACACCTGCTGGCATCGCCCCTGCGACACGATCGACCGGGTCAGGCGCTGGAAGCTCTGGCAGGCGGGCCGGGTCGTCCTGCGGGCCGCCAGAGCTGCCGCCGGCTAGCGTCCCCCGTCCGGGGGAGACGCGCGCGCGCCGGCGCTGCGAGGATGAGCGTGCCGCATGAACGCCGCCGCCGCACCTTCCGAGTTCGGCACAGGGCTCCGCGCGCGCATCGAGCGCGCCTCGGGCCTCCAGGACCGGCGCCCCCGCCCTTCCAGCCGCGATCTCGCGCATCTGTGCGCGCGGAAGACCGCCGAGGGTTCCGCCCTCCTGCCCCGGCCGGCCGGCCGCGGGCCCGCGGTGCGCCGCGCCCGGGGCGCGTTCGCCGCCTGACCGCCGTGCGCCCGGGCCTTCAGCAACGGCCGCCCGCAGCCGATTCTCGTCGGGAACGCCCATGTCCGGTGTGACGGAAAAGCTCAGGGGCTCGCTGGAGAGCTACCTCGCGCGCAGCGCCGCCGAGCTCGACGAGCGCGGCGCCGTGCTGGCCGAGCGCGCCGCCGAGCTCGACGCGGAGGCCGCGGAGCTCGTCCGCCTCGAAGCCGAGCTGGAGGCGAGGCGGAAGCGCCTCGAGGAGCTGCGGCCCGTCCAGGAGGAGCTCGATCGCGCCTTCGACCGCGTGCTCGTCGACGTGAGCGCCCGGGCGGGCACGGTCGCCGGCGAGGCGGAGGCGCTCGAGGAGCGGCTGCGCCGGCTGGGCCAGGGCGAAGCCGAGGTCACAGAGCGAGAGAGGCTCTTCACGGAGAAGAGCGACCGCCTCCGTCTCGATCAGCGCCGGCTCGCCGAGCGCGAACGCGAGCTGGCCGAGTTCCAGCGCGACCTGCTCGACCCCGACGCGGCACTCTCGACCCAGTGGGTCGCCCAGCGCGACCGCTCCTTTGCCGAGGCGGAGTCGCTGCTCGACGAGCGCTCCCGCGAGCTCGACGCGCGCGAGCGAGACCTCGAGGAGCGCCGCGTGCAGGACGGCGTTCGCCGCGAGCTCGAGCGAGAGGAGCTCGACCGGCGCGCGCGCGAGCTCGACGAGCTCCGTGCCCGCCTCGACCGCCGCGAGAGCGAGCTCGCCGACTTCGTCGCCCAGCTCCAGGGCGGGCTCCACACTCCCGGCTCGTAGGGCCGCCCGTTGCGGCGCGGGCCGCGGGATGGTACGAACACCTCGTGCCCGCCGCGCCGCTCCCGCCGGAGCTCGTCCGGTTCCTCGAGCGCCCGCGCCGCGCCGTGATTGGCACGGTGCGCGGAGACGGCTCGCCCGTGACGACGCCGTGCTGGTACGGGGTCGAGCCGGACGGGCGGATCCTCGTGAGCATGGACGAGGAGAGCCACCGCCTCCGCCACCTCCGAGGGGAGCCGCGCCTGGCCCTCACGGTCCTGGCCGACGACTGGTACTCGCACCTCTCGCTCCTCGGCCGTGCGGTCGAGTTTCGCCGCGACGAGGGGCTCGCCGACATCGACGCCCTCGCGCGCCGCTACTGGGGCGAGCCGTACGACGACCGCGAATACCGCGGCGTGACGGTCCTGGCCGAGATCGAGCGCTGGCACATCTACGGCGACCCCGCCGGCGCGCCCTAGCCCTCCTCGCCGGACGGATCGCGGTAGCGGCGCTGATGCGACGGTCCGCGCGGGGCGCCCGAGAGGTCGCAGTAGGCGCCCGCGAGGATGCACCGCTGCGCGCCCCAGCGGCCCGAGAAGGCGTTCCAGAGCGCCGGCTCGCCGGCGGCCGTCACGGGCAGCGGCTTCACGCAGCCGTCGCAGCCGGCGGCGTTGTGCGTCCACGGCTGGCCGCCGTCGAAGCGCGCCTCGGGGAGATCCCGGCCGACCTGCCTGCAGCTCCGGAAGCAGGCGAACGGGTAGGAGGCGTGGCTGTTGCGGGCCACGAAGACGAGCGGGCGCGGCTCGCCGGCGGCCGCCGCCTCCAGGACCGACGTCTCCCAGACCGGCCCGAGCGCGGCGCTCGTCGGTCGCGGCAACGTGTCCCAGAGCTCCTCCAGCTCGTCCCACGCGTACGGGACGACGTGCTCGTGCTGAGCGTAGCGCACCACCGTCGGCCCGAGGAGCCGGCCGGCGACGTCGACGCAGGTCGGCGACTCGGCCGGGCACGGCTCGAGCACGACGGTGACGCCCTCCCAGTCGCCGGCGTGCTCCTGGCACGTGAACGGCGGCGTGCGCAGACCGGGGCCGCAGAACACCTCGCCCGCCACGGGCGAGGGGTTGCGGGAGTAGAACCACCAGTAGTCCACGAGCGCCGTCTCCCCGGCGCGGACGACGTGGTAGTAGTAGGCGCTGCCCGCGTCCCCGCCGCGCCGCGGGGCGGCGGCATCGGCGACCTCGAGGTAGTCGAAGGCGTCGTCGAGCTCGGCCGGAGATCCGAGGCGCTCGCAGTCGTCCCCGGACACGGCGCCGCGGCACATGGAGATGCGCCCCTCGGCGATCGCGTCCTCGATGTCGAGCGGGTAGCGCTGCTCCCCCGAGTCGAGGAAGAGCAGCGGGCGGAACGTCTCGGCGAGCTCGGCCTCGGCCTCCTCGATCTGGGCGGCGGGCAGGGCCCGCGGGAGGCGGTCGGTCCGCGAGAGCGGCGTCCGCACGAGCACGAAGAGGAGGACGAGCCCCACGCCCACGAAGGCAGCCGCCCAAAGGGGCGGCATCCAGCGCAGGGGCCTCCGCTTCTTGTGGACGCCGTACGCGACGAGCCAGGCCGCGACGGGGAGCAGGAGGAGGACGGCGCCGACGGGCCAGGTGACGTAGGCGACCGGGGCGCCGACGAGGGCGAAAACCGTGCCGGAGAGGGCGCGAGGGAACGCGTGGAAGCGCTTCTCCTCGCCGACGAGCGGCTTGGCGAGCCGGGTCAGCACCCAGAGGACGACGGTGGTGACCGCGATCGCGAACACGAGGTCTCCCCAGAGGCCTCCGGCGCGCAGGAGGACGTTCAGGGCGACGAGAACGCCGAAGGCGAGGAGGAAGAGCGGAATGCCGGCAAGCGCCCGCACCGCCCGCCGGCGGCCGGGAAGCGCCTCGCGCCAGGCGCGGAAGTCGTTCCACTTCTGCTCGATCCGGGCGCGGAGGCTCACCGCGGCCCTGAACCTACACCCCGGTGCGGGCGGTGCCTACGGCGGCCCCGTGCCGCGGTCACCCGGTCGAGAACAGGCGAGAGGCGCCGGCTGGGCCGCCAGCCTGCGCCTCCCCGTCTCACCGTCCCCCCGGACGGTCTCCGGGAAGATACCCGCGCCGACGGCGGCCCACGGGGTATCTCCGGGGGTATCCCGGCGCGGCGACGACCGCTTGCTTAGCCCAGCGAGACGGCGACCTGCTCGAGGAGGTCGAGGGCGTCCTGCAGGCCTGCCTCCATCCCCGAGTCGATGTGGCCGTCGCGGTGCTCCTTGCTCGTTTGCTGCACGAGGAAAGTGACCGTCGTGCGCCCCTCCCGCTCGGTGAACGTCGCCGTGCTGACCGCCTCCTCCTGGGGCACGCCCTCCGGGAGGCCCTCGTAGACCTCGGTCGCGACGATCCGCTCGTCGGGGACGATCTCGCGGTACTCGCCGTGGAAGGCGACCTCGAGGCCGTCCTCGGTGACCATCGCGTATCGCCACCTGCCGCCGACCCGCAGGTCGATCTCGACGACCGTCACCTCGCCGCGGTTCGCGTGCCACCACCTGCGGACGAGCTCGGGCGTCGTCCACGCCCGGAAGACCAGGTGCCGGGGCGCGTCGAACTCCCGCGTGATCAGGATCTGCTCGTCCGTGGGAAGCGTCACCGTCGCCGTTCCGTTACTCGTCACCGGCATCTCCTTCCTCCTTCTGCTTTAGCTCTTCCAGCACTGCTTCCAGCCGTTCGAACCGCTCCGACCACGAGCTCTCGTAGGGCTTCACCCAGTCGTGGATCGGCTTCAGTGCGCGGCCGTTCAGCCGGTACAGCCGCTGCCTTCCCTCGCCGCGCACGTCGACCGCCCCGACCTCGCGGAGCACGCGCAGGTGCTTCGACACCTGAGGCTGGGCGAGGCCGAGCACGCGCACGATGTCGTTCACGGGTCGCTCGCCGCCGGCGAGCACGTCGAGGATCGCCCGCCGCCGCGGCTCGGCGACCGCGTTGAACGCGTCCGTCGTGGTCGCTGCCCGTGCCATGGCAGTAGTTTATATTCTGATATAGGAATATGTCAACCGAAAGGACGCCTCCGAGCGGGCCGTCCCTCAGCGGGAGAGGGCGTCCACTCAATGGCCGCAAGACGCCCTCTCCCCGCGAGATGTCGGGTGGGAGTCGGGCCAGCTCCGTGCGCTCCAGTCGGCGCCTGGTTCCCTGACTCCCGACCGAGAGGTTGACGGACGCCCGCCAGATGTGGGTTCCGTTCCGGTGAACGGATGGTGTCGGAGTGAACCGAAAGCGGACGACGGGCTCGAACCCGCGACCCTCAGCGAGGGAATGGGCTGAAACGAGGTTACGCTGCCCCGGTTCCAGCGCGTTGCGTCGGACCTGCCGAGACTGAGGTGCCAGTCGACGGGGATCGATTGACGTGTACGTCGCGGGCCACGCCCGCACCATGTCGGGGAAAGCCAGCCGTGTAGCGCGCTCCGAACGTCGTCCAGCGCAGGCGCACTTCCCCTAGCCGAAGGCCACTCCGGCGAGGAGGATAAGGGCGCAGCACGCGTGCCCAGAGGCCCGGATGCTGGGGACGACTTCCCGTGAAGAGATGTGCAGCTCGGGCCGCCCGATCGGCGCGTGCTTCTCCAGCAGCGATGTATCTGTCAGATGACCAGCGTGAGGATGAGGATCGCGAGGACCACGCTCTGGGCGCTGTGCACGGCGATCCCGATCCAGGCGCTCTGGTACCGCTTCGTCGGGTACGCGAGCAAGAACGTGTCCAGCAGCGTCGCCGGCATCCCCCACGGCACATGCAGGTGGTAGGCGGTGAAGAGGAGGCCGTTCGCAACCCAATCGCCGCGTCCGAACGCGCCGTTCATCCGCGGGAGCAGGAACCCGCGAAACAAGAGCTCCTCGCCGAGCACCGTGTTGAAAAGGAAGTTGACGAGGATCAGGGCGTACCAGCCCCAGGCGCCGCTCAAGAACTCCTTGCCTGGGTCGGACTCGACGAGGTTCGCGAAGTCCCGGTTCTCGGGCGCCGCGATCGCCGGGACCAGCTCGTGCGCCGCCCCGAACAGCACGATCAGCGGGATCAGTATCAACCAGACGCGACCACCGACTCGGCCGCTCCGCGGGCTCCGCGGGGACCTGAGCCAGAGGGCGTCCCGAACCCTCGACCACGGAAGCGTCCCCTGCTCGCGCCGAACGAGAACGGCAACGAGGACGAACTGCCAGACGAGGCCGACCGTCAGAGATACGTAGAGCGCCTTGGCCATTGGCACGATGCCGTCGCCGCCGAACTCATCCGCGAGCACCGGCGTGACGAGCCAGGCGGCCGCGGCCATCGGCAGCGCGGCGGCCGCCCACACCGCAAGGATCTGGGCGAGAGAGTACTGCCTTACGGCGTCATACCGATCATCTTGGTCCGACGGCTGACTCATGCCCCGTCGGGCGGAGGTGCGGCCTCCGGTCGCGCCGGCGCCCGTCGCGGTCGACCGCGCGTGAACGGCCATAGACCGGAGGGGGAGAGAAGCGCGAGGAGGCCTCCGGCGCCGGCGAGGTAGGGGCCGAGCTCGATGTTGCCGGTCGAAAGGTTGTCCCAGCCGATTTGTCGCCCGAGTTGGACGACGAACAACGCGGTGGCCCCGAGTAGCGCCACACCGCCGAGTCGCCGCAAGAATACGAACGGCTCGACCGCCGACGCCGAGAACAGCGCGACAACCGCTGCGACGATCACCAGCGGAAGGCCAAGCTTGACGCCCCCGGTCGCGTCCTTGTCCCACAGAAACTGCAACGGGACGTCGAAGCTGTTGTCGTACTCACCCCATGCGAGGAAGCAGGAGATGATCGCGAGCACGCCTCCGATGAGCCCGATCGGCGACGGCTCGAAAACGCGCGACCTCGCCATGCCGCGCCGAGCCTCTCAGACCGCCGCGGCGACCGTCAAGAGCCGCGCGACAGGCGCAAGGCTTGCCTCATCTCCAGGCAGGCTGGCGGCAGCCCAGGTAACACAGTGGCCCGCGGCAACGCGCGAGGCACCCGGCTGATACCGCGCGTTGTGCGGAGACGCGCTGGGTGGCGCGTCTCGTCAAGCGCGGTCACGTAAACATCGCCTGCTTGGCGCGCGGCTGGCGCGCGTCCCTGCAAATCGGCGGTTGCCCGGTATGGACACCGCCGGCGCCCGAGCCGAACTTCTGTATCCCGGATCAAGCCGGACCCCTGAGCCTTAACTGCAGAAACCGCCGTTCTGCGGCGGTTTCCCAAAGCGGACGACGGGGCTCGAACCCGCGACCCTCAGCTTGGGAAGCTGATGCTCTACCAACTGAGCTACGTCCGCGCGCCGGAGTCAACGATACCACCGCGCACGCGGATTTCCGGCCCAGGTGCAATGGCTCGGAGGGGGGATTGGCGAGCCGTGCGGGTGTGACGACGATGAGACCAAACTCGGACGAGCGGCGTGCGGATCCGCCCGTTTCTGGCAGGAGGTGTCCGCTTGACCAACCCACAGGGCAGGCATCCGGAGGAAGGGCAGACGATGGCGGAGTACGCAGTCGTCCTCGCCGTGATCACACCCTTCCTCATCCTCACGTTCGGCATGCTGGCCGACGACATCAACGCTCGCATCGAGGCGATGATCGGGTTCCTCACCTAGATCGCTCGGCGGGGTCGGAGCCGGCGGCGCCGTGGAATACTTCCGGCGAGAGACCGGAAGGAGCTGCGATGCCAGAGGAAACGCTGGAAGCGACCGCGCAGGCGCTCGTCGCGCCGGGGAAGGGCATCCTCGCCGCCGACGAGAGCACGGGGACGATCGAGAAGCGGCTGAAGTCGATCGACGTCGAGTCGACGGAGGAGACTCGCCGCGCGTACCGCGAGATGCTGTTCACCACTCCCGGGCTGGGCGACCACATCTCCGGGGTGATCCTGTACGACGAGACGATCCGCCAGTCCACGCGAGACGGCGTCCCCTTCACGAAGGTGCTCGAGGACGCGGGGGCGATCCCCGGGATCAAGGTCGACAAGGGTGCGAAGCCGCTGGCCGGCGCCGAGGGCGAGAAGGTGACCGAGGGCCTCGACGGGCTGCGCGAGCGCCTGGCCGAGTACCGCGAGCTGGGCGCCAAGTTCACGAAGTGGCGCGCCGTCATCGACATCGGCGAGGGCCTCCCGAGCGCGTACGCGATCCACGTGAACGCGCACGCCCTCGCCCGCTTCGCGGCGCTCTCGCAGGAGGCGGGGCTCGTGCCGATCGTCGAGCCGGAGGTGATGATGGAAGGCCCGCACTCGATCGACCGCTGCTACGAGGTGACTGAGGCGACGCTCGAGGCCGTCTTCAACGAGCTCTTCTCCCAGCGCGTCGTGTACGAGCGGATGCTGCTGAAGCCGAACATGGTCGTCTCCGGGAAGGAGTGCCCGACGCAGGCGGGGCCCGAGGAGGTGGCCGAGAAGACGATCCGCTGCTTCAAGAGCGTCGTCCCGGCGGCCGTCCCCGGCGTCGTCTTTCTCTCGGGAGGCCAGTCGGACGAACAGGCCACGGCGAACCTGAACGCGATCAACGCGCTCGGCCCGCAGCCGTGGCAGCTCTCTTTCTCGTACGGCCGGGCCCTCCAGGCGCCGTCGCTGAAGGCGTGGAGGGGCGACGAGGCGAACGTCGGCGCGGGACAGGAGGCGCTCGCCCACCGCGCGCGGCTGAACGGCGCGGCCCGGGACGGGACCTACACGCCCGACATGGAGAAAGAGCTGGCCGCAGCCTGAGGTCGCCGGCTCGCGAAAGGACGCGTCCCCACAGGACACGACGGGGGCCTGACCCCGCCGTGCGTCGATCGGCCATGTCCCTTTCGCCGGCGTTGCTGCGGCGGCAGCCGGGCGCCTTCCAGCGGTGAAGCGACGCGCCGCCCGCTCCCGTCCTAAACGGACGCGACCGCGGGGGACACGACGGGGCCTGACCCCGACACGTCCGCGCCGGACACGGCCGCTCCGCCCCTAGCGGTACTGGCGGCCGCTGAAGCGCTCGAGCTTGTCGAGGGCGTGCTGGGCCTC
>DASTBX010000013.1:0-17362 GCA_035711645.1 Gaiellaceae bacterium | reverse complement strand
CAGCGTTACAAGCCCGACGGCCGCCAGCAGGCTGCACACGATTGCTCTCTTCGCCGCGGATTCGGGCCCGACTGCCCTGGCTCTCGAAACGACGCGACCGAAGACGACTGCCGCGAGCGCGAGCGAGAGCCCGACCCCGATCACGAACGCGGCCGGATCGGCGGCGAACCCGCCGCCGTCCTCGAGCAGATGGTCGACCGCCATCGCGAGGACGGCCAGGGCCGAAGCACCGATGCCGATGATGGTCTCTCCCGAGACCCGCTCTCTCGCCGGTGGGCCGGAAACACTCGCGGACTTCGTGAGCGAGAGTGAGGTGCTACCCAGCTCGGCTGCCATTCGACGCTCCTCGTCTTCGGTGCCTTTCTACGAGAACAGAGTGCGTCCGGAGACGGCCCGCCCACAAGGGACCTGCGTCCCGACCGTGCCGGGAAGTCGGCAGCCCACCGCGAGCGCGCTTTCCTTGTCATCTTGTTCGGCCCAGCGTAGACACCGCTCCGGCCTCCGCAGCAAGACGGTCCGAATCGGCGCGGCGTGATTCCGGTGTCGGACCGGGGCGCACCGAATCCCGTTGCATAGGCCTGCCGAGATGGTGTCCCCACGGTCATGAGTGCCCAGCCTCGCGGAACGCACCTGCGACCAGCGGAACTGCGTGACCCCCGCTTGGCGCTGACGTGACACGCGTGGACGGCGAGGCGGGATGCCGACGCACCATCGCGGACTTGCTCTACCGTGCCATCCCGGCGATCGGACGAAGGAGGTGGCGCAGTGCTCATCGAGGACTACGGCCTGGTCGGTGACATGCAAGCTGCGGCTCTGGTCGGTCGTGACGGAGCGGTCGACTGGCTGTGCCTGCCGCGGTTCGATTCCCCGTCGTGTTTCGCGGCCCTGCTCGGGGATGAGCGTCATGGGCGGTGGCTTCTCGCGCCGACCGGCGAGGTTCGCACGACCTCTCGTGGCTATCGACCGGGGACGCTGGTGCTCGAGACCGAGTTCGAGACAAGCGAGGGCGCGGTGCGCGTGATCGACTTCATGCCTCGGCGCGCCGCGGGCCCGCCGCGCTTGATGCGGATCGTCGAGGGCGTGAGGGGCCGGGTCCCGATCCAGATGGAGCTTTCGCTACGCCCGGACTATGCATCGATCGTTCCCTGGCTCGAGTCAGGGCCGGACGGGGTCATCGCCACCGCCGGCCGTGACGCATACCACCTCAGCACGGTGCTGCCGCTCGAGGTGGAGGAGGGAAAGGTACGAGCGAGCTTCGTCGCCGTCGAGGGCGCTCGCGAGCGGCTCACCCTTTCGTGGCATCTTTCCTACGAGGAGATGCCACCGGTCGAGGACGCCGATTCGGCGCTCGCCCGGACGGAGGCGTGGTGGCGGGAGTGGAGCGAACGCTGCGCCTATCGGGGTCCCTATAGCGACGAGGTGCTCACGTCGCTGATCGTGCTCAAGGCGATGACATTCGAGACGACAGGCGCCGTGATCGCGGCCCCCACGACCTCGCTGCCCGAGGACATCGGCGGCGAGCGGAACTGGGACTACCGCTACTGCTGGCTGCGTGACTCGGTGCTTGCGCTGGAGGCGCTGCTCGCTACGGGATACACCGAGGAGGCGCTCGGCTTCCGCGACTACCTGCTTCGAGTCGGCACGGGCGACCCCACGAAGATCCAGATCATGTACGGAATCGACGGCGAGCGGCGCCTGACCGAGTTCGAGCTAGAGGAGCTCCCCGGGTACGAGGGCTCGAAACCGGTCCGCATCGGCAACGCAGCTTCCGAGCAGTTCCAGCTGGACGTCTACGGCGAGGTCCTCGGAGTCGCGTTCCTCGGCACGCAGGTCATCGGCAGGATCGAGAAGCGATTCTGGCCCCGTTGGCGAACGGTCGTGGAGCACGTCGAGACGATCTGGCGTCAGCCCGACGACGGCATCTGGGAAACGCGGGGGCCGCGCCGCCACTTCACACACTCCAAGGTGATGGCCTGGGTGGTGTTCGACCGTGCCGTTCGACTCTGCGAGCAGTTCGGGCTCGAGGCGCCCCTGGACCGCTGGCGGGAGACCCGCGACGAGATCCACCAGGAGGTCTGCGAGCAGGGCTACGACCGGGAGCGTCGCACGTTCACCCAGTACTACGGATCGAAGGAGCTCGACGCGAGCGTCCTCAACATCCCCCTCGTCGGTTTCCTCCCAGGCACCGACGAGCGCGTCACAGGCACGATCGACGCGATCGCGCGCGAGCTCGGCCGCGATGGCTTCGTCTCCCGCTACTCGACTGCCGACACCGACGACGGGTTGTCCGGTGACGAGGGACAGTTCCTTGCCTGCTCGTTCTGGCTGGTCAGCGCGCTCGCGCTCAACGGCCGCGTCGAGGAGGCTCGCGCGCTGTTCGAGCGGCTCCTCGGTCTGGCAAACGATCTCGGCCTGCTGGCCGAGGAGTACGACGTGAAGCGGCAGCGACAGGTCGGCAACTTCCCCCAAGCGTTCAGCCACCTGACGCTCATCGGCGCGGCGACGGCGATCTCGGCAGCGGACTCGGCGGGCCAGGCAGCTTCTTGAAGCCCCTGACGGCGAATCAAGCACCGATGCCGGAGCCGACGGGAGCTGCCCGTGTGAGGTTCCTCCTTCCGCTGGCTCTCGCCCAGTTCATCTGCAGTTTCGCCGGCTCGAACATGAACGTCATGATCAACGACATCAGCGAGGACCTGGACACGACGGTCCAGGGTGTCCAGCTCGCGATCACGCTCTTCTTGCTGATCATGGCGATCCTCATGATTCCCGGCAGCAAGTTGACGGACCGCTGGGGTAGGAAGCGCTGCTTCATTTGGGGTCTCGCCCTGTACGGAATCGGCGCCGTGCTGAGTGCGGTTTCCCCCGGTCTCGGCGTGCTGATCCTCGGCAACTCGGTTCTCGAAGGGGTCGGTACGGCGCTGTTGATCCCGCCCGTCTACATCCTCACGACGATGGCATTCAGCAATCTGACGTCGCGTGCCCGAGCGTTTGGCGTCATCAGCGGGCTGGGAGGCATTGGCGCGGCGGCAGGACCGTTGATCGGGGGCCTCATCACGACGGGAATCAGTTGGCGGGCCGCGTTCGTCTTCCAAGCCGCGGTCGTCGCGACGATCATCTTGCTCAGCCGCCGGATGATCGATCCCGTGGCGCCGGACCCAACGCGGCCGTTCGACGTGCTCGGAGCGATTCTCTCGGCGGTCGGCATGTTCTTCGTGGTGGTCGGGATCCTCAACGCCGACAGCAACATCGCGCTCATGGCTGTGTTCATGGCGATCGGGGCCGGCTTCCTGATCGGATTCTTCCTCTACATCCGCGCTCGCGAGCGAGCGGGTAAGGAACCCCTGCTGTCCACCGGGTTGTTCAGGAACCGCATCTCCAACCTCGGTCTCGTCACTCAAAACATCCAGTGGCTGCTCCTCATGGGAACGTCGTTCGTCGTCGCGGTCTTCCTGCAAACCGTTCGCGGGTACAACGCGATCGAGACGGGCGTCATCTTCACGGCGGCCACGCTCGGCGTTCTGCTGACGTCGTTCGCTGCAGAGCGATTCGCCAAGCGGCGCACGCAGAAGACCTTGATCCTGGCGGGCTTCGTCACGACCGTGACTGGCATCGTGCTCTTGCTCGGCCTGGTCAGTGCCTCGGACACCATCCTCGCATTCGTACCGGGGCTTTTTCTGGTCGGCTCGGGCCTGGGGATCATGCTGACGCCTTCGGTCAACGTCGTGCAGTCGAGCTTCCCGGAGGAGTTGCAGGGCGAGATCTCGGGTCTCTCGCGCAGCATCTCAAACCTGGGCTCGTCCTTCGGGACCGCGATCGCCGGCACCATCCTCGTGTCCGGTCTTGCCACGGGGAACCGTTCGTACGCGCTGGCGATGGCCGCCCTCGCCGTGTTCGGGCTCATCGGTCTCGCCGCGGCCATGCGCCTCCCGGCCAAGCTCGAGCGGCAAGGTGGTTGAGCTTCCGGGCCTTCCTGCCCAGGACTGCTTTCGGCGCAACCCATGGGGACGTAGGGATCCCCCGGCGGGATTCGAGCTGGTCGGGTCGAACTCCGAACGGTGGGCCGACGCGGAGGCCGTCTGGGCTGGGTTGCGCTCGCCGCGCTGCTCGCGGCTGCGCTCGTCGTGCCCGCGATCGCGAGCGCCGACCTCGCCGACGAGGCGGCGCTGGCCGAGCGGTTCGCCCCGGTCGTACGGCTGGTCGAACAGGAGGAGGAGTGCAGCGGACCGGGCGAGCCGTACGACCCGCTCGACGTCGACCTCCTGCTCGAGGACGAGCCGACGGTTGCGTTGCGCGGCCCCTGGAGTCGGGCCGACCTCGTGACGATCGGCCCGCGGGCCGAGGACCTTTCGAATCGCTTCGAGTACCACCTCGACTTCCCCGGCGACCCGCTCAACGCCGGCTGCGACTACGAACGCTGGACGCGGCGCCTGGCCGAGGGCAGCGAAGCCGCCGTGTACGCGCACGTCGCGACGGAAGCCGGCCGCCCCGGCAAGCTTGCCCTCCAGTACTGGCTCTTCTACACGTTCAACAACTTCAACAACACCCACGAGGGCGACTGGGAGATGGTCCAGCTCGTCTTCGACGCGGCCGACGCGCGCGAGGCGCTCGGGGAGGAGCCGGTCGCGGTCGGCTACAGCTCGCACGAAGGCGCCGAGCGGGCGAGCTGGGACGACGACAAGCTCGACGTCGTCGACGAGACGCATCCCGTCGTCTATCCGGGCGCCGGTTCGCACGCGAACAAGTTCACCGAGGCTCTCTATCTCGGGAACTCGGCCGAGGCCGGCGTCGGCTGCGACGACACGCGCGGCCCACACCGCGAGCTTCGTCCGGCCGTCCGGACGATCCCGAGCGACCCAGCGGCCGCCGCGGCCGCCTTTCCCTGGATCGAGTTCGAGGGACGGTGGGGCGAGCTCCAGAAGGCATTCTTCAACGGACCGACGGGCCCGAATCTGAAGCGGCAGTGGACGGAGCCGATCTCCTGGTCGGACGGCTGGCGCGAGCGGAGTTACGCCGTGCCGACGGCTGGGCTCTTCGGCACCGGCGCGACGGACCTTTTCTGCACCGCCGTGGAGAGGGGCTCGCGCGGGCTCATCCTCTTTCTGCAGAACCCGGCCTTGGTCGTGCTCATGCTGGCCGCCGCCGTCGCGCTCGTCGCCTTCGTGACGGTGCGCGCGACCTGGACGCCCGTCGCGCCGCTTCGTCTCGGCAGGCGGCGCAGCTGGGGCCAGATCCTTTCCGCCTCGGGCTCGATGTACGTTCGCCACGCGCGTGTCTTCCTCGGGATCGGACTGCTCCTCATCCCGATCTCGCTTGCGATCACGCTCCTGCAGTGGCTCTCGCTCGAGGGCCTCGGACTCGTCGGGATCAGCAGCACGGGCGAGAGCGCCGGCGGCGCGGCGCTCGTCGCGTTGACCGTCGGCACGACGCTCACGCTGCTCGGGCTCGGGCTCGTCCAGGCGGCGACCGCATGCGCGCTGATCGAGCTCGACGCGGGCCGGAGGATCACCGCGGTCTCCGCCTACGCACGGGCACTGGGGCGAGTTCGGGCGCTGCTCGGCGCCATCGGTCTCTTCGTCCTCGTGTGGGTCGTGCTGACGACGACGGCGCTCCTGATCCCGGTCGCGATCTGGCTCGCGGTCCGCTGGTGCCTACTCGCGCCGATCGTCGAGCTCGACGACCTGGGCGGTCCATCAGCGCTGCGGCGCAGCGCGAGGCTGGTGAGGCGGCGCTGGTGGCGCACCGCCTCGCTCGTCGGGCTCAGCGCCGCGATCTCGCTCGGGGCCGGTCCGCTCCTAGGCGCGCTGCTCATCTTCGTCGTCGACGCGCCGCTGGCGACGCTCAACCTCGTCGCCGGCATCGTCTACGCCGCTGCGCTTCCGTTCGTCGGGCTCGTCACCTCGTACGTCTACTTCGACGCGCGGGCGCGGGTCGAAGTCGAGCCCGTCGTCGAGGAGCGCGAGCTCCCGGCAGAGATCGAGCTCTCCCAGGCGTGAGCCTTTCTCACGCCTTCGGGTGGTGGAGGGCTGCCGAGGTGGTGTCACGGTGCTGGCGGATATCGAGCGTCGCCGCGGCCGCGAGGGCGTTGGCTAGCCTGGCGTCGTGGCGACGTTCGCTCTCATCCACGGCGGCGGTGGGAGCGCCTGGGACTGGCATCTGGTAGCGCCCGAGTTGAGCCGGCGCGGGCACGATCCGGTCGCCGTGGACCTCCCCGGCGAGGACGACTCGGCCGGGTGGTGGGAGTACGCCGACGCGGTCGTCCAGGCGGTCGGGGACCGCGGCGACGTCGTGGTCGTGGCGCACTCGCTCGGCGGCTTCACGGCTCCCCTGGTGTGCGAGCGGATCCAGGTCGATCTTCTCGTCCTCGTCGCGGCGATGATCCCGTCGCCCGGAGAGCTCTTCGCCGACTGGTGGGCGAACACCGGCTACGAGGAGAGCCGGTACGAGGACGTCTTCTACCACGACGTCCCTCCCGAGCTCGCGGCAGAGGCCCGCCGGAGAGAGCGGGACGAAGCCGGAAAGGCGATGGAGGAGCCGTGGCCGCTGGAGGCCTGGCCCGAAACGCCGACCAGGTACCTCCTGTGCCGCGACGACCGCATGTTCTCGGCCGCTTGGGCGCGCCGCCACGCCCGGGAGCGCCTCGGCGTCGAGCCCGACGAGATGGACGGCGGCCACTACGTCACGCTCAGCCGCCCACGGGAGCTCGCCGACCGCCTCGCGGGGTACGCCGCCCAGGCTCCGTGAGGACGGTCTGCCGACGCGGCCGCGTCAGAGCAGGGAGCGCGCCGTAGGCGAGAGCTTCAGCAGCTCCGGCTCTCCTTCCACGTGCCGCAGGAGGTCGAGCCAGGCCGCGGAGCGGCGGAGGCCCTCGCGATGTCGTTCGAAGGCGGCCCCGTCCGGGACGCGGGCCACCCAGACGAAGACGGTCTCGTCCCGCACGGGCAGCGCCGGGAAGTTGTTCGGGCTCTCCTTGGTCACGAGATACGCGAGGAGCTGCGCGCCGGTCGCTGCGAGCACTGACCGGAGGTCGCGCTCGAACTCGCCGACGAAGGCCTCGTCCGCCTGCTCGTCGAGGTAGCAGATCGTCACCGCGACGAGACCCGGCGCGCTCCCCGTCGTGCCCGGAGGCGGACGGCGGCGCGCAGGAGGCGGGAAGCCGCTCGCCGGCCGCGCCGGCCGCAGGAGGAGGACGTCGTCCGAGTCGATCATCGTGGCGTTGGCAGCGTCCCGGTGCTCGGCCCAGACGGGTCCGCCATAGAAAGCTTCGAGTCCCTCAGCGCGGGCGCCCATGTCGGGGAAGCCGCGGAGCCACACGAAGCGATCGGGGTCGTCGCAGTCTCGGAACTGTCCGATCACGGCCATCCCCACGGCTTCCTGGGTCTCGACCAGCTCCCGGTCGAAGAGCTCGATCAGCGTCTCCCGCGCCCCCGGATGCAGCGTGTACTGCCGAAGCTCGACGATCTGCGACACGCCCGTCATCCGTGCACCGAGCGCCCGCGGCCGGCGCGGGCGTTCTCCGGGTACGGCTGCAGGTCGTTCATCATCCGGGGCACTTCCTCGACTCGCCTCAGCCAGGAGCGGACGTCCGGATAGCGGTCGAGGTCGAGACCGCCCTCCCCGGCGACGTGGGCGTACGCGTAGAGGCTCGTGTCCGCGACCGAGTACTCGGAGCCGACCAGGAAGTCCCGTCCCGCGAGGTGGGAGCCGAGCATCCGCATCGCCTCCTCTGCGGCACGCTCCAGGTCGGCGAGGAGCGCCGGATCGAGCCCGCCGCGACCCGTGAGCCTGCGAAAACGCAGGCCGCCGACCCTAGGCTCGAAGAGGTTCTGCTCGAAGAAGAGCCAGCGGTACACGTGGGCCCGCTTCGACCGGTCGTCCGGCAGGAACGGCGTTCCCTCGGCGAGGAAGAGGAGGATGGCGTTCGACTCCGGGAGGAAGTCCCCGGGCGCGATCTCGAGGACCGGCGTGCGCCGCGCGACGTTCATGTCCCCGAACTCGTCGCGCAGCGTGTCTCCCGCGAAGATGTCGACCTCGACGCGCTCGTACGGGCGCTTCAGCTGGTGCAGGAGGAGGCGCACCTTGTAGCAGTTGGCCGAGGCGGGATAGTCGAAGAGCCGGAGCATTCGTGACCGTCCTTTCCGGGCGTCGTTTTGCACTCTGGAACGCAGCGGCCGTCCGAGTCGTGAGACGTCTCGACGTCGGGCCAGAACCTATGCTTGGCTCGTATGGACGGTCTCCGGAAGCTCTGCCTCGTCGTGGAGGAGGTGCGATCCGAGTCGGGCCGGCCCGTCGACCCGCCCGCTGTGGTAGCCGCCGCGGGCGCGGTCGTGGAGAACCCGCTCGCGGGCCGCTTCGTCGAGGAGATCACGGCCGTGGCGGAAGCCTACTGCGAGCCGCTCGGCCGTCTGCTCACCGAGCGGGCGCTCCGAGCGCTCGGCGGGGCGGAGGTCGAGGGCTACGGGAAGGGCGCGCTCGTCGGGCTCGCCGGCGAAGTCGAGCACGGGTCGGCGATCATCCACAACCTTCGCTTCGGGAACCTCGTCCGGGAGCCGGTGGGCGGCAGCGCCCTCCTGCCCTCGGCTGAGAAGCGCGGCCCGGCCGGCGCGGCGATCGACCTCGCTCTCAAGCACAAGGACGACCACACCGTCCGCTCCCACCACCAGACGTTCGAGGTGCGCATTCCGGATGCCCCGCGCGACGACGAGATCGTCGTCTGGGTTGCGCTCGCCTCCTCGGGACGTCCGCTCGCACGGCTCCCCGCCTTCGGCAGCGAGCTGGCATCCGGCGCCTCCTGACGACGTGACGCGGGTCGCGTTCATCGGCCTTGGGACGATGGGGCTGCCGATGGCCAGGAACTTGATCGCGGCGGGTCACGAGGTGATCGGTGTCGACCTGGATCCGGGCCGGGCGGAGCTGCTCGGCGCCCCGGCCGCCGCGACTCCGGCCGAGGCGGCGGAGGCCGCGAACGTGGCGCTCCTCTCGCTCCCGTCGCCCGCCGCCGTCGAGGAAGTCGTCCTCGGCCCCGCCGGGCTGCGCTCGCGCGCTCCGCGCGGCTTCGCGGTCGTGGACATGTCCACCGGCCCGCCCTCGCTCGCGCGAACGCTCGCCGGGGAGCTGAGCCGGGCCGGGATCGAGTCCCTCGACGCCCCGGTCAGCGGGGGTCCGGCCGGCGCCGAGGCGGCCTCGCTCACGATCATGGTCGGGGGAAGCCCGGAGGCCTTCGCGAGGCGGCGCCGGCTCCTCGAGGTGCTCGGGAGCCTCGTCGTCCACGTCGGTCCCTCCGGTGCGGGCCAGGCCGCGAAGCTCTGCAACAACCTCATCGCCGGCGTCACCATGGTGGCGATCGCCGAAGCCTGCGCGGTCGCCGAGCGGGAGGGCATCGAGCCCGCGGTCCTGTACGACCTCCTCACCCGCTCGACGGGCGACTCCCGCGTCCTGCGCACCCGCTTCCCGCTCGCGGGGGTCTCGGCGGAGCACCCGGCCTCACGAGCGTACGAGGCGCTCTTCTCCCTCGACCTGATGGCCAAAGACCTCGACGCCGCGCTGGCGCTCGCGGCCGCGCTCGGAGTGGAGGCGCCCGTGGCCAGCGCCTCCCGCGGCCGCTACCGCGAGGCCCAGGGGCGAGGCGCTGGAGCGCTCGACTACTCGGCCGTCTACACGGTGCTCGGCCCGTGAGCGGCTCGCCCCGCACCGTCCTCGCGGCGGCCGCGGCCGCCCAGGCGAGCGTCTCGATCGTCGCCTTCGGTCTTCCGGCCGTCGGGCCGGACCTGCGAGAGGAGTACGGCCTCTCGCTCACGATGCTCGGCGCGGCGCTCGCGGCGACCATCCTCGGCTCTGGCGTCTTCCTCCTCGTCGCCGGGCTCGTCGTCGACCGCTACGGGGCGCGCCGGTCGATGCTCGCGGGCACGGCGCTCGGAGCGGGAGGCCTTGCCGCCGCGGGCTTCGCCCCCGGCCCAGAGGCGCTCGTCGGGCTGCTCTTCCTCTCGGGCTGCGGGTCGGCGGTCGTCCCCATCGCCGGCACGCGGGCGCTCTTCGGGAGCTACGGGGCGGAGCGGCGGGGCTGGGCGCTCGGCGTCCGGCAGATGGCCGTGCCGCTCGGCGGCACCCTCGCCGCGCTGCTCCTGCCGGCGCTCGTGGCCCTGGGCGGGATCCGGCTTGCGTTCGTGGGGAGCGCGCTGATCGTCTGCGCCGCGGGCCTTGCCTTCGCCGCCGTCGTGGAAGGGTCGATGGAGCCGGGCGAACGCGTCCCGTTCGCGCTCACGCGGCTCTGGCGCACGCCCGGGATGCAGCGCCTCCTCGTCGTCGCCGCGCTCTACATCGTCGTCCTCCAGGCGGTCGTCGCGTACACCGTCCCTGCGGCGCGGGCCGCCGGCTTCTCGCCCTTGGTCGCCGGCGCCGCATTCGTCCTCGTGAACGTCGCCGCCGGCTTCGCCCGCATCCTGTGGGGACGCCGCGCCGACGGGGACGGTGGGCGGCGACGCGTGCGCGCGCTGGTCGAGGTGGGCGCGGTCGCGGCGATCGGGGCGTTCGCCTTCGCGTTCGCACTCGACGCCGGGTCCGCCGTCCTGCTCGCGACGGCCGCCTTCCTCGCCTTCGGCGCGCTCGGCTGGAACGCGCTCGTGTACGTCACCGCAGGCGAGCGTGTGCCCCGGGAGCTCGCTGGACAGTCGGTCGCGCTCGCGGCGACGGTCGTCTTCGTCGTCGCCGCGCTCTGTACACCGGTTCTGGGCGCGCTCGCGGAGCATGCGGGCTGGACGGTGTTCTGGCTCACCGCGGCAGGGTTGGCCGCCGTGGGCGCCTCCCTCGCGGCGACCCTCCCCGGCGCGGCCGGCAGGCCGCTAGCTGCGCCCTCGCTGCCGTGACGCGCCGGCGGGCCGTCTCCGGCCTCGTGCTCGGCGCGGTCGCCGTCCTCGCCGCGGCCGCCGCGTACGACGCCCTTCGGGCCGGGACCCGAGTCGCCCCCGCCCCGACCGACGAGGGCACGCTGACCGGCGCGACCCTCCCGTCGCCGGGCGAGCTGCCCGGGACGCTCGTCTTCGCGACTCAGGCTGGCTGCCGGCCGCAGATGCTGAGCCTTGCGACGCTCACGCTCGGAGCCCGTGGCCCGTCGCTCGAGTGCGGCCTGTGGGCTCCTCCCCGGGGCAGGCTCGCGGCCATCTCGCTCGCTCCCGCGCTCGGCTTCCGGGGAAGCCGGGCGGCGCTCCTGCGCCTGGGCGAGCCTCCCGAGGTGGCGCAGGAGCTCGGCATCGTGCGCGGAGAGCCCTCCTGGGCGGAGGACGGCCGCCGGCTCGCCTGGTGTACGGCGGCGAGGGACACGGTCGTGCTCGACGTCCACACGGGCACGCGGAGCCGCGTCGCGGGCTGCAATCCGAAGATCGCGCCGGACGGCTCCGTCCTCACGAGGCCGGCGCGACTCCTCACGGCGACGCTTCTCCGGGACGGCGCCGCGCTCCTCGGCAGCGACGAGCTTCTGGCGCCCTTTCGAGCGGCGGAGGAGGGACCGCTCGACGTGGTGGGGTTCGACGTCCGCTCCGACGGTCTCCTCGCCGTCGTCACGGTGCGCTTCGGGGGTGGGCGGCCGCGGCGGCACCTGCAGCTCTGGCGCGGCGAGCGGCTCGAGCGCACGGTGCTCCTTCCCGAGCTCGGCCTGCCGGCGGGAGCCGGCCGCCTCGGAGAGCGTGTCGAGTTCGGCCCGAGCGGCCGGGAGCTGGCCGTCGCCTTCCCGGGAGCGGGCAAGCAGATGGTCGTCGTCGACGTGGAGACCGGAGAGCTCGCGCTCGAGCCGACGTTCCAGCACGGGTTTGCCTGGTCGCCGGATGGGCGCTGGCTCGCGGTCTCGACGGGTGAGGAGATCCGCGTGCTCGGCCCTGACCGGCGCGACCCGGTCTACGTGCTCCCGGTCGGAGCCGCGTCCCTCGCGTGGCGCTAGCCGGTCAGGAGGCGGTCGCGGCCGCCGCGAAGACGAGGTTGCGCGGCAGCGCGACGCGGAACTGGGCGAGGACGGAGCGGGTCTCCTCTGCGGCGAAGAACGCGTAGTCCGGGAAGCCCCGGGCCTCGCGCTCTGCCGCTGCCTCGACCGAGGCGACGAGCCGGTCGCCCTCCGGGGTGGCGAGGAAGGGACCGATCGCCGCCCACGCCTCCTCGAGGACGCCGTCCGCCGCGAGCGCCTTGTACAGGCTCGGAACGTGCTCGGTTCCGTACGCCGTCCGGATCTCGGCGTAGAGCGGGTGCTCGGCCCGCAGCTCGGGAACCGGCGTCGGCGGGAGCGGCGCAGGAGCCGGCAGTCGTGTGCTCGGCGGGGGCCGGAGCGGGTGGATTCCGTCCAGGCTCAGCCCGAGCGACGTGACCACGAGGAGGAGGCTCGGGAGTTCCGCGGCGAACGGTGCGGCTGCCTGCCGGACCGACGGCGACGGCCGGTACGGGAGTTGTGGACGCGCGAGGGCCGCGAGCCTGGACGCAGCCTCTGCGGCACGCGGATCGTCGTACAGGGCCCGGGCCTGGAGCCAGGCCTGCTCGAGCGCGCCGGGGTCGCGGGCGAGCGCCTTGAAGATCGCCGGCACGAAGGGCATGCGGGCCCGAACGTCGCCGAAGACGGCCTGGACGAGGCCCTCCGCCTGCTCCTCGTGGAGGAGGTCGTATCGCAAGATTGCATACTGTATGCTCGCGCCGGTGAGCGGCAACCTGCTCGACGGCCGCGTCCCGGCCCCCCGCAGCGCGAGCGCGGCGGCCGGCGAGGTCCTCCGGGAGGCCATCATCGACGGGCGCCTCTCGCCCGGACAGCGGCTGAAGGAGGAGGAGCTCGCCCGTGAGCTCGGCATGAGCCGGACTCCGGTGCGCGAGGCACTCCTGATGCTCGAGAGCGAGGGCCTTGTCGAGTCGATCCCGCGGCGGGGAGCGACGGTGCGCTCGTACGCCGTCGGCGACCTGGACGACGTGTACCAGCTCCGCGCCCTCCTCGAGGGCTACTCCGCGCGCCGTGCCGCGTCGCGCATCTCATCGGAGGACGTCGCCCGTCTGGAGGAGAGCTGCGACCGGTTCGACCGCCTCCGCGCCGAGGACGACCTCCTCGACCTCGTCAAGGAGAACCTCCTCTTCCACAACATCATTCTCGAGGCCGCCGAAAGCGCCAGGCTGGCGGCACTCGTGCGCAAGGTGATCGAGATCCCGCTCGTCTACAAGTCGTTCTACTGGTACTCGCCCGAGCAGAAGCTGATCTCCCAGCATTACCACCGCCAGCTCGCACGAGCTCTCCGCGTGGGCGACGCGGAGCGCGCGGAGCTGATCATGAAGGAGCACGTGCTCGAGGCGCGTGACTTCCTCCTCGCACAGCTCGGCCGCGGCGAGGGCGAGGCGGCATGAGCGAGGTCTCGTTCCCGACCGCCGCGGCCGGCCGCCGCGAGGCGACTGGCCCCGGCCCGCTGGCCGGGATCCGTGTGCTCGAGCTCGGCATGCTCCTCGCCGGCCCGTTCACAGGGCGGCTCCTCGGGGACATGGGCGCCGAGATCATCAAGGTCGAGCCCCCGGGCAAGCCGGACCCGCTGCGCGAATGGGGCAAGGCCCGCTACAAGGGCCGCTCGCTCTGGTGGGGCGTGCAGTCCCGCAACAAGAAATGCGTGACGCTCGACCTGCGAACCGAGAAGGGCCAGGAGCTCCTGCTCGCGCTCGCGGAGCGGAGCGACGTGCTCGTCGAGAACTTCCGGCCGGGGACGCTCGAGCGGTGGAACCTCGGCTGGGAGCGGCTGCAGGAGGCGAATCCCGGGCTCGTCCTCTGCCGGGTCTCCGGGTACGGGCAGACGGGCCCGTACGCTCCCCGGGCCGGCTTTGCCTCCGTCGCCGAGGCGATGGGCGGCCTACGGCATCTGAACGGCTTTCCCGGCGAGCCGCCGCCCCGCGTGCACCTGTCGCTCGGGGACTCCCTGGCGGGCATGTTCGCAGTGCAGGGCATCCTCGCCGCCCTCTACCGGCGCGATGCGCTGGGGGGCGGCCGCGGCCAGGTCGTGGACGTCTCCCTGCTCGAGTCCTGCTTTGCGCTCCTCGAGAGCACGGTGCCCGAATACGACCGCCTCGGCATCGTGCGCGGGCCCGGCGGGACGGGTCTCAAGGGCGTAGCGCCCTCTAACATCTTCCGCTCGCGCGACGGGAAGTGGATGGTGATCGCGGCGAACGCCGACAACGTCTTCCGACGGCTCTGCGCTGCGATGGGCAAGCCCGAGCTCGCCGACGACGAGCGTTTCGCCACGCATCTCGCCCGCGGCGACCACCAGGAGGAGATCGAGGGCATCGTGGCCGAGTGGGCCGGCGGGCTCGACGCCGCGGAGATCGACGACGTCCTGAACGAGGCCGGCGTCATCTGCGGGCCGATCTACACGATCGCCGACATCTTCGAGGACGAGCACTTCCGCGCCCGCGAGATGTTGGTCGAGCACGAGGACCCCGAGTTCGGAACCTACATCGGCCCCGGCATCGTCCCCAAGTTCTCGGACACGCCCGGCGCGGTGCGGTGGTCGGCGACGTGGGAGCACGGGAGCCACAACGGGGAGGTGTTCGGCGGCCTGCTCGGCCTCTCCGACGAGGCGCTCGCCGACCTGCGCGCGGAGGGCGTGGTGTGAGCGTCACGATCTGCGACGTCGGGCCGCGCGACGGCCTCCAGAACCAGCCGAAGACGCTCCCGCCGGAGGTGCGCGCCGAGCTCGTGAACCGGCTCGCAGAGGCGGGGCTGCGCCGGATCGAGGCGGTCAGCTTCGTGAACCCGAAGCTCGTCCCGCAGATGGCCAGCGCCGAGGAAGTGGTCGAGCGCCTCGAGCGCCGCGACGGGGTCGTCTACGCCGGGCTCGCGCTCAACGAGCGCGGCTACGACCGGCTGGCTGCGGCCGGGCTGGACGAGGTCCACTTCGCCTTTGCGGCGACGGAGACCTTCAACCGGCGGAACCAGAACGCGAGCGTCGAGGAGTCCGTGACCGCCGCGGAGCGGATCGCGGAACGCGCCGCCGCCGACGGCATCCGGGCGACGGCGACGATCGGTGTTGCGTTCGGCTGCCCCTTCGAAGGCAGCGTCGACCCCGGCCAGGTCGCCGCGCTCGCCGAGCGGCTCGCCCCGGCCGTCGACGAGGTCGTCTTCGCCGACACGGTCGGCGTCGCGGTGCCGAGCCAGGTGCGTGACGTGATCGGCCGGGCCCGCCTCGGAGAGACGACGGTGGGAGCCCACCTGCACAACACGCGCAACACGGGGTACGTGAACGCGCTCGCCGCGCTCGAGGCGGGCGCCACGGTGCTCGACGCCTCCGTCGGAGGGATCGGCGGATGTCCGTTCGCCCCGCGGGCGACCGGAAACATCGGTACGGAGGACCTCGTCTACCTGCTCGACGGCGAGGGCATCGACACGGGAATCGACCTCGAGGCGCTGATCGGCGTCGCCGAGTGGCTCGAGGGCGTGTTGCAGCGCCCCCTCGAGGGATACGTCTACCGCGCGGGGACGTTCGCGTCGCTCGCCGGCTGAAAGGAGAGGCATGGCACACAGGCTCGGGGTGGACGTCGGGGGGACCTTCACCGACCTGCTCCTCGTCGACGACGAGAAGGGAGACCTCTTCCGGGTGAAGACGCCTTCGACCCCCGCCGACCCCTCGGAGGGCGTGCTCGTGGGAGTGCGGCGGATCTGCGAGGAGAGCGGCATCGAGCCGGGCGACCTCGGCTACGTCATGCACGGGACGACCGTGGCGACGAACGCGATGCTCGAGGCGAAAGGTGCCCGCGTGGGACTCGTCACGACGCAGGGTTTCGGGCAGATCCTCCACCTCGCGCGCTCGCAGACGCCGGGGCCGCTCGCGGGCTGGATCATCATGGTCAAGCCGGACCCGCCCGCAGCCCTCGAGGACACCCGCGAGGCGAAGGAGCGCATGAGCGCCCAGGGGGAGCCCGTCGAGCCCGTCGACCGGGAGCAGGTGGCCGAGATCGTCCGCGACCTGGTCGACTCCGGCGTCGAGACGCTCACGGTCTCTCTCATCAACTCGTACGCGAACCCCGCCCACGAGCGCCAGATCAGGGACGTCATCCACGAGCTCTATCCCGACTTCCCGGTGACGATCTCGTCCGACGTGCTCCCCGAGTTTCGGGAGTACGAGCGGACGCTCACGGCCTGCATGAACTCGTACGTACGGCCGCGCGTCGAGAGCTACGTCCGCAACCTGGAGCGCTCGCTGCGCGACCTCGGCGTCAAGGGAGACCTCAACCTCCTGCGCTCCGACGCGGGCCTCATGAGCGTCGAGGTCGCCTCGGAGAACCCGATCTACGGGATCCTCTCCGGCCCGTCGGGCGGCGTCGCCGGCGCGCTCTACGTCGCGCGGCGCGCGGGCTTCGAGAACGTGCTCACCTTCGACATGGGCGGGACGTCCACCGACGTGGCGCTCTGTCAGAACGGGCAGCCCACGATCGAGCGCCAGACCGAGATCCCCTACGGCCTCGGGCTTCCCGGCGAGGTCATCCCCGTGAAGGTTCCGAGCGTCAACGTCCGCTCGGTCGGCGCGGGCGGCGGCTCGATCGCGCACGTGCCGGAGGTGACCGGGGCGCTCCGCGTCGGCCCGCAGTCCGCCGGGGCGGACCCGGGCCCGGCGGCCTACGGCCGCGGCGGCGAGGCGCCGACGGTCACGGACGCGAACGTCGTCGTGGGCCACCTGCCGCCTCAGCTCCTCGGCGGCGAGATGACCCTCGACGTCGAGGCGGCCAAGACCGCCGTCCAGACGGTCGGCGACGCGCTCGGCCTCGACCTGCACCGGGCGGCCGAGGGGATCCTGGACATCGTCAACGAGAACATGGCGGGCGCTCTCCGTCTCGTCTCCGTGCAGCGGGGTTACGACCCGCGGGACTTCGCGCTCGTCGCCTTCGGCGGCGCGGGGCCGATGCACGCGAACGCCGTCGCGCGGATCATGGGCTCCTTCCCGGTGCTCATCCCGCCGGCGCCCGGGCTCCTCTGCGCGACGGGCGACCTCGTCGCCGACTTCCGGGACGAGTTCGCGCGCACGTTCATCCGCACCACCGACTCGGTGAGCGGCGACGACGTGCGGGGCATCCTCGACGAGCTCGGGGCGGAGGCCCGCGGCTGGCTCGAGCGGGAGGGCATCCCGGAGTCCGACCAGCGCCTCGCGTTCAACGTCGACATGCGCTACTACCGGCAGGGCTACGAGATCCCGGTCGACATCGAGCCGGCCCTCCTCGCCGGGAACGGGACGACGATGCTCGCGGACCGTTTCAACCAGCTCCACGAGCAGTTCTACGGCTTCCGCATGGAGGGGTCGGCGTGCGAGATCGTCAACCTCCGCGCGATCGGGTACGGCAAGGTGCCCGAGCCGCACCTCCCCGAGGGGGAGCCCGG
>DASTBX010000012.1:0-5596 GCA_035711645.1 Gaiellaceae bacterium | reverse complement strand
GTCGAGGGCTCTTCCAACTGCCGCTTGTGACGGTCCCTACCGGATCTGGCCGCGAATCTCCCCGCCGGGGAAGTCCCCAGGCCCGGTGTTGGGTGGCGCCACGCCGTCGTTGGTGTGCACGTTGACGTAGGTGTTGCCACTTTCGATCGCGGCGAGCACCGAGGCCAGGTCGGTCCACCCGCATGCATTGCCGGGGTCGGCGGCGGTGATCGTTCCCTCAGCCAGCGTCCCGTCGACGGCACCGCCTGCAGGAGACCCAGCGAACAGGGTGACGCCGACCGGGCCGTTGACTCCGACGGCACCGCAGTGGATGTGCGCCGCGAAAACGTTTTCGATGTTGCTCACGTTGACCTTGAACAGCAGCACCGTTCCGTCCTCGCGGAGCTTGAACTTCGCTACGCCGGTGGCCTCGGTGTCCCGCGCCGGAACCTCCTCGTCGCCCGACAGCGGGGCCACGAAGTTGTCGCCGGCCGAGGCCGATGGCCCCAGCGCTAGTAGCCCCAGCGCGAACGTGACAACGAGCACGATCATCCTGCGCATGGCTTCCCCTTTCCGGTTTGCGCGATGCGGGAGCCCGCATGCGAACGCGTCCATGTCATAACCGACCCTTGCACACTCATTGGTCGTGCGGGGTTTGGAAATCAGCCCCCTGAGCCGGTAGTGACATCTCGAGTACCCCCTTCCGCGCGGAGAACGGACTAACCGGGTCCCCTGTACGCGCCACGCTCGTGACCGGTTTTCGGCTCGCACGCAGGTACGGGCCCGTCGATCCTCGCGGACTGGAGCGAGCGAGCCGTCTCGCTCGTCGGGTAGCGCCCGTCGGTCGGCGTTTGACTTGACCGCCGCTGCGGGTAGGGTAAGCCCGGCACGCGCGCTGGCCGCAGCCGCTCTACCCCCGCCTTGCTGAAATCGCTTCCGACATCGAATGGCTGACGAGAGCCCGATCGTCAGCCAGCACGAGGAGCTTCAGGTCCTCCTGGAGCGGGCGGACGGGTCGGGGGTCGTCGACGGCGCCGACCTCCAGGAGGCGCTCGAGCTCCTCGATCTCGATCCCGCCGACGTCGAGGTCCTGCACAAGGAGCTGGAGGATCGTGGCATCGAGGTCGTCGATCGGCGGAAGGAGCCGGCCGCGCCGGTCCCGGGGACGGAGGTGCTCGAGACGACCACCGACGCGCTGCAGCTGTTCCTGCGCGAGATCGGCCGCCACCCCCTCCTCACCGCCGCCGACGAGGTCGAGCTCTCGAAGCGGATCGAGCGAGGCGACATGGAGGCGAAGAAGCGCATGATCGAGTGCAACCTCCGGCTCGTCGTCTCGATCGCCAAGAACTACCGCAACCAGGGCCTTCCTTTCCTCGATCTGATCCAGGAGGGCATGTTCGGGCTCATCCGCGCCGTCGAGAAGTTCGAGTGGCAGCGGGGGCTCAAGTTCTCCACGTACGCGACGTGGTGGATCCGGCAGGCCGTCGCGCGCGCCATCGCGGACAAGGCGCGCACCATCCGGGTGCCCGTCCACGTCGTCGAGCGGATGCAGAAGATGCACCGCGCCGAGCGGCATCTCTGGACGCAGCTCGCCCGCGAACCGTCCCTCGACGAAATCGCGGACGAGGCGGGGCTTCCGGTCCAGCAGGCGATCGAGGTGCGTGCCGCGGCCCGGGCCTCGACGAGCCTCGACCAGCCGATCGGCGAGCAGGAGGACGCCGTCTTCGGCGACCTGGTCGCGGGCGACGACCCGCTTCCCGACGAGGTGACCGAGAAGCGCCTCCAGAAGGAGGCGCTCGACCGCGCCCTCGAGTCCCTCCCCGAGCGCGACCGGCGCGTGCTCGAGCTCCGCTACGGCCTCGGCGGCGAGGAGCCGCACACGCTCGAGCACATCGGCCGGCGGCTCGGCATCACCCGCGAGCGGGTCCGCCAGATCGAGATCGAGTCGCTCTCGCGGCTAGCGTCGCTCCGCGAGATCGAGGCGGTCGGCACCCGCTAGCGGCGCCAGCGCGCTCCCGTCGAAGAGCGCGTCGGCCCCCTCCCCCACCCGCGCACGCACGAGCACGTAGGCGTCGTCCAGAGCCGCGGGCCGGGCCGCGCGGTGCCCGTCCGAGGCGACGAGGGCGGCGAGGCGGTCCTCGACGAGCCGCCAGCCGAGCGCCGCTTCCTCCTCCCCGTGGCGGCCGAGCAGGCTCGTCGCGTTCACCTGGAGGAGCCAGCCGCGCTCGGCGAAGGCGACGGCGATGTCCGGGTCCGCGAGGACGCTCTCGGCCCGCTCCGGGTGGGCGACGACCGGGACGAGCCCGGCGCCCTCGACGTGCTCGCCGAGCAGCCGGGCCGGCTCCGCCGGGCCGCGGAAGGAGACCTCGAGCAGCACCGCCGCGAGCCCGCCGAGCCGGTAGCGGGCCGGATCCTCGTCCAGGAGGGCCGCGCTCGGCGTCAGCTCCCAGCCCAGGCGCAGGTCGACTCCGGCGCGCGCCGCCGGCGCGACCATGGCAGCGTGGGCGGCGCGCACGTCACGCTCGCGTTCCGGCGTCAGAGGCAGCTGAGGCCAGACGTGCGGCGTGGCGTAGAGCACGCGCGTTCCGCGCCGGGCCGCGTCCGCGCAGAGCGCGAGGCCGTCCTCGACGTTCTTCGCGCCGTCGTCGCCAGAGGGCACGACGTGCGAGTGGACGTCGAGGAAAGGGGCCACGGAGGCAGGCTAGCGAGCGCGCCCCGGGCGGCGTCCGGAAGCGGCCGCGCTACTCCGCCCGCAAGTACAGGCGGAGATCGGGAGCGACCGCCTGCAGCTCCCGCAGTGCCCGCGACTCGAGTTGGCGCACACGCTCGCGCGTGACGCCGAGCTCCGCGCCGACCTCCTCGAGGGTCTTGGGAGGTGCGCCGCCGAGTCCGAAGCGGAGCTCGAGCACGTGGCGCATGCGCTCGTTCAGCGACGCGAGGGCCGTGTGCAGCTCGACGCCGCGCAAGAGATCGGCGAGCGCCACGTCGGGCTGCTCGGAGTTCGTGTCCTCGAGCATGTCGCCGTACATCGAGTCGCCGTCGCCGACGGGCGTCTCCAGACTGACCGGATCCTCGACGAGGTCGAGGAGCTCGCGCACGCGCTTCACCTCGAACCCGCTCTCCTTGGCGAGCTCCTCCGGCAGCGGGTCGCGGTTGAGCTTCTGCGTGAGGACGCGGCGGGCGCGCATGACGCGGCGGACCTGGTCGACGACGTGCACGGGCAGGCGGATCGTCCGGCCCTGGTCGGCGATGGCGCGCGTCACGGCCTGCCGGATCCACCACGTCGCGTACGTGGAGAGCTTGAAGCCCATCCGGTAGTCGAACTTCTCCACCGCGCGGATGAGGCCGAGGTTGCCCTCCTGGATGAGGTCCAAGAGCGGGACGCCGGAGTTGACGTAGTTCCGCGTGATCGACATGACGAGGCGCAGGTTGCACTCGATGAGCCGCCGCTTCGCCCACTCGTCGCCCTCGTCCTTGCGCCGGGCGAGCTCGCGCTCCTCGGCCGGGGTGAGGAGCGGCCCGTCTCCGATCTGCCGCACGTAGAGCTTGAGAGGATCCTGCGTCGGCGCGGGGGCGTCGAGCTCGACGACGCCGCCGGCCTCGTCCTCGTCCTCCTCGGCCGCCTGCGCCGCGGGCTCGGCGACGGGGTCGCCGACGAGCTCCAGGCGCGGCTCGTCGGCCTCGACAGGCTGGGGCTCGCGGGGGACTTCCGCAGACGAGTGCTCCACGCCACGGGTATCGGCGGTGCCCGATCGGGCCTTGAGCGAGAGCACACCGGTTAGGGGGATGCGCGGGCGTGGAAGAAAGCCGACGGTGATACTGTCTAGGTTCGTGGTGGCCTCTGCGGCCGCTCCGGGCCACATCGTCCGGGAGTCTTCCTAGGATTGAGGTCTAGACGACGACTTGTGCGGGATCGCGGGATATAGCCTGAGCGCCGACTCGACGGTCGACGGGACGCTGGCGGCCCAGACGCTGCTGGCGGCCATCTCCGAGCGAGGGTCGGACGCAGTCGGCTATGCCTACCGCGGCCCGGACGTCCCTCTCGCCGTGCACAAGCGGCGCGGCGGTGCGAGCGAGCTGCTCGACACGCTGGCGGTTCCGGCCGGCGCGCGCGAGGCGCTCGTGCACGTCCGGGACTACACGAAGGGCCACCCGAGCCTGATGGCGAACAACCACCCGATCCGGCACGGCTCGGTCGTCGGCATCCACAACGGAATCATCGTCAACGACGACGACGTCCTCGCGCGGCACGGGTTCGAGCGCGCGGAGCCGGGCATGACCGTCGACTCGGAGGCGATCTTCGCGCTCGCGGAACTGTCCGGGAGCCGCGCATCGGCCCTCGAGGAGCTCCACGGCTCGATGGCGGCCGCCTGGATGGACGAGCGGGAGGACGGCGTCGTCCACATCGCGCGGGGAATCGGGCGGCCGCTCTGGATCGGCGAGGGCGCCGCGGAGCTCTTCTTCGCCTCCACGCGCAGGGCGCTGCAGCTCTTCGAGCGCTACACGGGCGTGCGGCTGCGGCTCCGGGAGGTCGGCGAGGGCACGCTCTACACACTCGCCGGCGGGCGCACGGCCGCGACCGGCTCGTTCGAGCCCGATCGCTCGTTTGTCGAGGAGACGCGGCTTCCGCAGGTGCGGGCTCCCGAGGAGGCCCGCTTCTGCCTCGCGCGCCTCGCGGCGATCGCCACCGCGCCGGCGGGCCGCTAGGCCGGTCCCTCCACCTCGCCCCGCGGCGACACCGAGACGCCTCCCTCCTCCAGGCGCCGTGCCAGCGCGGCCCGGAAGGCCGCCCAGCCGCCGCGGCCCTCGGGGAAGAGCCGCATCACCTGCCAGTCCGAGGGCAGGCGCGGGCTGCGGCGCCGCGCCCGCCGCCAGTCGGCGAGCCGCGGCAGGCGGCCCAGCCGCCGCGCGAGCCGCTCGCCCTGCTCGAGCGCGCGCTCGACCCGTTCGTCCCGGCTGGGGACGTCGAACCCGGCTGCGCGGAGCGCTCCCGAGAGCGAGCCGAAGGTCTGCCAGAGGAGCGACCTGGACGGCATCCGGCCGCGCCGCACATCGAGGTCGCGCCCGGTGGGCGTGCGACCGAGCTCCTCTCCGAGCGCGCGCAGCCGCCCCAGCAGCTCCTCGCGGGTAGCGAAGCGGCGCGGTACGAGGCCGGCGCGCCGCTTGGCGGCGTTCCAGCTCCCGAACCGGCCGACGACCGTCTGCGGGTGGGCGGGCGCCTCGGGATCCGCCCGGAACTCGCCCATCGTCGGCGAACGGCCGAGGCGCGCCGCGCAGGCCTGCAGCTCGAGCAGGAGCTCGGCGTCCGTGTAGCGGCGTCGCCTCCCTGGCGCGCCCCGGTGCCCGGAGCGGGATGGGGCCGTTCTCGTCACGTCGGCTCGTCCGAAGTGTGCGAGCACGCTGGACGACGCGCAAGTCGCGCGGCGCCGCGGAGGAGGCTAGGAAGCCGCCGCCACGTCCCCGATCGCGGGAGGATGGCGAGATTCACTCGAACGGGGGAACAGGGGCTCGCCCATAGACTGCCTCTGTGCGCCTGGGGCTCGAGATCGCGGTCGCGCGGGCCGCCGGCCGTCTCTCCCGCCTCGCCGGGCGGGGCGGCGGAACCACGTTGCCCGGG
>DASTBX010000011.1:0-38757 GCA_035711645.1 Gaiellaceae bacterium | reverse complement strand
AGCATCGTCTGCGGGTTCGCCCGCCTCGGCGGACACCCGGTCGGCATCGTCGCCAACAACCCGAAGGCCCTCGCCGGCACGCTCGACATCGACTCCTCCGTCAAGGGCGCGCGCTTCGTCAGGACGTGCGACGCGTTCAACGTCCCGCTCGTCACGTTCGTAGACGTCCCGGGCTTCCTGCCCGGGACGGCGCAGGAGTGGGGCGGCATCATCCGCCACGGCGCCAAGCTTCTCTACGCGTATTGCGAGGCGACCGTGCCCAAGCTCGCCGTCATCACCCGCAAGGCTTACGGCGGCGCCTACGACGTCATGTCCTCGAAGCACATCCGGGCCGACTTCAACTTCGCCTGGCCCACCGCCGAGGTCGCAGTCATGGGCCCGGAGGGCGCCGTCAACATCGTCTTCCGCAAGGAGCTCGAGGAGGCGGACGACCCGGACGCGCGGCGCGACGAGCTGATCGCCGACTACAAGGCGCAGTTCGCGAACCCGTACACGGCTGCGGAGCGCGGCTACGTGGACGACGTCATCGACCCGCGCCGGACGCGGCCCGTGCTCTGCGACGCGCTCGCGACCACGCTCACGAAGCGCGAGCCGCGCCCCCCGCGCAAGCACGGCAACGTCCCGCTCTAGCGCCGGTCACGGGACGACCCACTCGAGGTCCTCGACGGGGAGCGGGAGGGCGACGACCTCGCGCGAGATCGGCGCCACGAAGAGGATCTCGCGCGGCCCGGCGACCGCGGCGACGAGGCTGTCAGGCGCCCAGGCGACGGCGGTCGCGCCGGGAAAGCTCAGGGCGCGGCGCCCACCGCTGTCGAAGAAGACGACGCCCTGGTCCGTGGTGGCGGCGACCATTCCGGTCGCGCTCACTCGCAGCCCCTCGACCCGTTGGGCGGTGAACGTGGGGGAGTAGACGAGCTCGCCTGTCGCCTCGAGCAGCGCGAGCGTCGCACCCTCTCCCGAGCGCACGACCGCCCAGAAGCGACGGTCGTCCACCCACGCCACTTCCTCGAGCGCCGACGGACGGCCTAGCGTGTCGCTGACCTGCGCCCGCGAGACAAGCCGTCGCGGATCCTCGATGCCTTGCCAGAGCCCACCGTCGCGCACGAACGTGAGCGACCCATCGCCCATCCATGCGGCACCGCAAGCATTGGGCAGGCGTGCCCGGAACCCACCGCTCTGGAAGATGTTCAGGCCGTCAGGCTCGCAGGTGGCGGTCAGCTCGCCGACGGGAGCTGCCGAGACGTTGTCGGCCAGAACCGTGCCGCTGGCATCGAGGATGAACCGGCACGGCGCCCGCGCGCGGGCGGGCTCGTCCTCCCACTCGAGCGTCGGCAGGCGCAGCGCGCTCAGCCGGCAGGTTGACTCCGTGACGAACAGCCGGCCGGTCGCGCCGGCGTCGGCCAGCCACTCGCGGGCCGCCTCGGTCGAGACGAGCGGCGCCGGTTGTGCCTCGCCGCGCCAGGCGAGGTCGCGAGCCTCGAGATTGAGACTTGCCGTCCACGTTTCGTCGCCGGGACGAAGGATGAAGACTCTGCCGCCCCCGGCTACCGCGACCCAGGCCTCGTCAGGGGACCATGTGATTCCGTAGACCGGCTCTGCGAAATTCGGCACCTCCACGAGGCCGCGGCGACCGTCGAAGAGGAGCACGCCCAGCCCGTCTCTGACCGCGAGAAAGCGGCCGGTTACGCTCACGCGCAGGTCGAAGAGGGTGCGCGCCCCGCCGAACTGGACCCAGGCGAGCCGGCGTCCCTCGAAGACGGCGACGGCATACTCGACGGCTCGTTCGACGGGAACGCTGAGGACAACGGCCAGGCGAGCGTCGTCCAGCCACTCGATGTCTCCGACCGCCACGGCGCGAGCCCGACCGGAGTCCGGCACGTCCGGATGGGCCCGGACCGCGACGGCGAGGTCGTCGGCCGAGAGGACGACCCGACCGGTCGGCCACTCGCGCACCGCCCTTCCGGCCACGTAGGTGAGCGTCCCGGTGGGTCGCCACGCGGGCGCCGTGCCGCGGATCGGCTCTGCCTCCGGCCCGCCGTTCGTCGAGACCAGGATGCTCGTCCCGTTTGACCGGAACAGGCGCCCTCGACGCGCGTCGCTGTGGGGATCCCAGCCGGAGCCCGATTCGCTCACACGCTTACCGTCCGGCGAGAGGATGAAGCGGCACTCGTCCCAGTTGGGCGCCTGCTCGGGTTCGAGCGCCGGGAGCCGGACGGCCCGAAGCTCACAGCTCGCGTCGGTGTAGTAGAGGATGCCGCCGAACTCCCCCGCGGCCGGCTCGGCGGGCGGCGCCTCCTCCCTCGCCGGCGTGGCCAAGGTCGTCGCCGGCGCCGCCGACGGGTCGCCCGAGAGGCTGCCGCGGAGCGAGTCCACCGCCGCCGCCAGGCCGATGATCGCCAGAACGCCGACGACGAGCCAGGTGCTGCGCCGGGCCATGGATCGAGGATACGCCGCGCCGCGGGCGGCCGGACAGGACTCAGCCGGAGGGCTGCTCGGCCCGGCGGCGGAGCGGGACCCGCGGCAGGCGGGCGCCCGTGGCCGCGAGAACGAGGACGATCGAGCCGAGCGCGATCACGGCGTCTCCGACGGAGAAGACGTTCGCCCACGGCACCCAGTCCGGGGCGGCGAACCGGTCGACGAGCCATGCCAGGTTGGGGTCGGCGGCGGCGACGCTGTTGTGCTTCACGGCGAAGTCGAGGCCGGCCGCCTCCATCGCCTCGGGCGTCGCCGGCATGCGCCCGCCGTTCGTCAGGATCGCCGCCAGGTTGAGCGCCATGCCGAAGGCCACCACCTGCGCGCCGAGGATGCGCCGGTTCAGCACCGCTGCGGCGAGAAGGCAGCCGTAGGAGACGAGCCAGAGCGCCTTCGCCGTCGAGTCGGCGGTCGTCCAGGGCAGGAAGGCGAACGGGAAGGCGACGACCTGGATCGCCACTGCGAGGAAGAAGAGCCAGAGCGCGCGCAGGCGCAGGTCGCCGATCCTGCCCAGACGGCCGCCGAGGAGGAGCGCGACGGGCAGCGCGAGCGCGACGGGCAGGACCTGCACCATCAGGCGCTCGCCTCGGCCATTCCCACCCAGGCGCCCAGCTCGGCCGCGAGCACGCGCTCGAGCGCGGCAACAGCCTCCGGGTCGAACTGGGTGCCCGCCCGGCGCCGGAGCTCCGCGAGGGCGTCCTGCGGCCCGAGCGCGGGCCGGTAGGTCCGGTCCGTGGTCATCGCGTCGAAGGCGTCGGCGACGAGGATCACGCGCGAGCCGAAGGGGATCTCCTCGCCGGCGAGGCCGTCCGGGTAGCCGGAACCGTCCCAGTGCTCGTGGTGGTGGAGCACCCAGGTGTCGACCGGGTCGATGCCGAGCCCCTCGAGGAGCGAGTAGCCGAACTGGACGTGGGCGCGGACGAGCGCCCGCTCCTCCGGATCGAGGGGGCCCGCCTTCTGGAGCACGGCATCCGGAACGGCGATCTTGCCGATGTCGTGGAGCAGGCCGGCGAGCCGGAGCTGCTGCACTGCCTCCTCGTCGAGGCGGAACTCGCGGGCCATCGCATCGACGAGCCGGCCGACCGCGTCGGAGTGCTCGCCGGTGTAGGTGTCCTTCGAGTCCACGATGCGGATCAGGTTCTCGGCCGCCCGGAGCCGCGCCTGCCGCTCGGCCAGCTCGGTCAGCTCGTTCGGCGAGAAGATGCGCACGACGGAAGGGCTGTAGACGCAGGAGCGGTTCTTCCCGTGCCGCTTTGCCCAGTAGAGGGCGCCGTCCGCGACCTGCTGGAGCTGGTCGGCGTCCGAGGCGTGGCCGGGGAAGGAGGCGATCCCGACGGTGATGGTGACCGGCTGGTGGTGCGGGAAGTCGGTCTGGGCGATGCGGGCGTGCAGCCCCTCCACGAAGCGGTAGGCGTCCTCCTCGTTCGCCTCGAGGACGAGCGCGAACTCGTCGCCGCCGAAGCGGAAGGCCGCCACTTCCTCGGTGCCCTGGACGAAGAGGCGCGCGAGCTCGAGCAGGATCTGGTCGCCGAGCGGGTGCCCGTAGCGGTCGTTGCACGTCTTGAACTCGTCTACGTCCACGAGGCAGAGCGAGACCTCGCCGCCTTCCTCCTCGGCCCGTGCGAGCGTCTCCCGCAGGCGGCTCTGGTACGAGCGGTGGTTGCCGAGGCCGGTGAGGCTGTCGGTGAGCGCGTCGCGCGTCGCCACCTTCGTGGAGAGCGCGGAGCGCTGGTAGAGGGTCAGCGTGAAGAGCGGCCCCGCGAGGAGGACGAGGAGCCGCGGGTCGGTGGTCCAGAGCGAGGCCGCAAGCGCGGCGAGGAAGGCCATGATCACGAACGCCGGACCCGAGTGGCGCAGGTTGTCGCGGAGTAGCTCGCGCAGCGCCTCGCCGGAGAGGATGGCGAGGGCGCAACAGACGAGGACGACGTTGAGGAGGACGTAGGCGGCACCGCCCGTGAAGGCGAAGAGCGTCAGGCGGATCGTGTCGAGGCCGCCCGCGCCGAACACAAAGACGGGGAGCGCCGACGCGAAGGCCGCGAGGCCGTACACGCCCGCGTTGAAGAGGGAGCGGAAGACGGGCCTCCGCTCGACCAGCTGGGAGAGGAGCACGCCGACGATCGCGCTCAGAACGGCGTACTCCCAGCCGAAGAGGATCTGGCTTGCGACGACGAAGACGAAGGCGAGCGAGACGACGCGCTCGTTCTCGACGTCGAGCGGCACCGGCTTCAGGTCGGCGAGCAGGGCGAGGCCGAAGAAAAGCGTCACCCCGACGGCGGCGCCGAGACCCGGCGGGTCCACGGCGACCCTCACCACCGCCCCGGCGGCCACGGGCACGGCGACGCCGAGCACGGCGGCGATGTACCAGTAGAGCCGGGGCGGGTATCCGTGGTTCTTCATGACGGAGACGCTGGTGAGGCTGGAAGCGGGGCTGCTGGCCTAGTACCAGCGGAACCCGGCGCCGGCCGCCACGGCATAAGCCGCGATCGCGCCGACGACGAGCATTGCCCGCACGTAGTGGTGCTTCCATCGAATCACGCGCGTCACCTCCTTCCGCTGGGAGACCTGGCCACAGAAACGCGCGCGGCCGTTGTCCCGGGAAACGGCGTGAAAAGCGCCGGTCCACAGCCTCAAGCGGGGGATTTAGCGGAGCTGGGGAGGCTAGGCGCTCTCGGCGGCGACCAGCTCGAGGTGCCGAGGCTGGTCGAACTCCGCCCGGAAGGCGGCGACGACGTCCGGGTCGAACTGGGTGCCGGCGCAGCGCTCGAGCTCTGCGATGGCGCGGTCGTGCGAGAGCCGGCCGCGGTAGACGCGGTCGGTCGTCATCGCGTCGTAGGCGTCCGCGACGAAGAGGATGCGGGCCCCGAGCGGGATCTCGGCGCCGGATTTGCGCTCCGGGTAGCCGTCGCCGTCCCAGCGCTCGTGGTGGTGGAGCACCCAGGTCGCGACCGGCTCGACCCCGAGCGAGTCGAGCATGCGGTAGCCGATCTGGGGATGGCGCTCGAGGACGAGGCGCTCGGCCTCGTTCAGCGGCCCCGGCTTGCGGAGGATCTCCTCCGGAATGGCGAGCTTGCCGAGATCGTGGAGGCTGCCGGCGAGCCGCGTCAGCTCGATCGCCTCCGAGTCGAGCCCCATGCGCTTCGCGACCCGCGCGGCCAGCTCGCCGACCATGTAGGAGTGGCTCCCCGTGTAGGCGTCGCGCGCGTCGACGGCGTGGGCGAGGCTCGCCGCCGCGCGCAGGCGGGCGGCGCGGTCGGGCCCCTCCGCGAGCCGCCGCAGCTCGGCGAGCTCGATCACGTCGGGGCGGTAGACACGCACGGTGTTCTTGCCCTGCTCCTTCGCGTGGTAGAGCGCGCTGTCCGCGACGCGGACGAGCTCGCTCCGCTCGACGCCGTGCTGGGGGTAGGTCGCGACGCCGGCCGACATGCTGAGCGTCCCGCCGAAGTCGCTCTCCGTCTCCGCGATGCGCTCGATCACGGCGCGGGCGATCGAGAGGCCCTCGTGCTCGTCCCGGCGCGGGAGCAGCAGGGCGAACTCGTCGCCGCCGAGCCGGAAGGCCTCGCCTCCTTGGCGCAGGCGGGCCGCCACCTGCGCCAGGACGCGATCGCCGGCCGGGTGGCCGAAGCGGTCGTTCGTCTGCTTGAAGTTGTCGACGTCGAGGAGGCAGACCGTCAGGGGGAAGCCCTCCTCCTGCGCCTTCCCGAGGTCGTGCTGGAGCCGCTCGTGGAAGTGGCGGTGGTTGCCGAGCCCGGTCAACGGGTCGGTGAGGGCGAGGCGCATCGCCTTGAGGGCGCTGTAGACGGAGCGCTGGTAGAGCGCGATGGCGACGAGCGGGCCGACGAGCGCCGTGGCGAGGAGGGGGGAGCGGTCCCAGAGGACGGCGAGCATCAGGCTCACCGAGGCCATGATCGAGAAGGGCACTACCGTCCAGTAGATCGACCGCTTCAGGAGCGCGAGGAACGGCTCTCCCGACCAGCGGGCGATGATCGCCGCGGTCAGCGGGATGTTGACGGCATAGAACCCGGCGGCGGCGAGGACGACGTCGAAGAAGAGGTGGGCGACCCCCTCGGCGGTGCCGAGCAGGGCGACCGCCCCGCCCGCCGCGGCGCCGCCGAGCGCGTAGACGCTGCTGTTGTAGACGAGGCGGATCGCGGGCCGGCGCTGCACGAGCTCGATGCTCGCGCGCGCCAGGAAGCCGATGATGACGGCCGGGGCCCAGCCGTAGATGACGGCTGCGCCGACGATGAAGACGGCGGTCAGCGACACGCCGCCGGAGGAGATGCCCTCGATGGGCACCGGGTAGGCCTCGACGAAGGTTGCGGCGACCGCGAGCGCCAGGAGGCCGACGAGCACCGCGACCGTCGGCGCAGAGGTCGCAAATGTGTACGCGGCGGCCGCGAGGGCCGCCGCGGCGCTGAGCGCGACGGGGGCTAGCAGCGGCAGAAGCCGGGCGGTCTCGCGCGAGGCGAGGGCACCCGGCCTCTCCACTTGACCCGATGCGCTCTCGGGCGAGCGGATCGGAGTGACGGTCACGCCGCGGCTTCTACCAGTGCCAGCCTTCGGCCTCGCCGAGGAAGGAGGCGAGAACGGCGGCTGCGACGAGCAGATACGCGAGCTTTGCCTTCCAGTGCAGCATCTTGATCTCTCCCGGTTGTCGATGCCTGGACGCCCGAAGTATCCGTACGCCCAAAGCCGTTCTCATCCCCCGTAAGAGGGATTTAGAGAAACCCCTGCTGGATCCCCGTCAATCGGGTAGGTAGGGGCCGTGCCGCGCATACTTCCCCCATGGCGATCGAGGTGACGCCGGAGCCCGACCCGGAGGAGCGCGAGGCGCTCGAGCGGGCGCTCGCGCCCCTGCTCTGGCCGCCGCCCGACGGGAGGAGCGAATGGTGGCGCGAGGGGGTCCGCGAGGCGCTCAATCCGGAAGCAGGGCCCTCCTGACCGCCGCGTGCCAGCCGGCGAGCAGCCGCTCCGCCTCGTCCCGCTCGAGGCTCGGCTCGTAGCGCACCCCGGCCTCCCGCGCTGCCGCGACGTCGTCGGGGCCCGACCAGAGGCCGACCGCGAGGCCCGCGAGCGCCGCAGCGCCGAGCGCGGTCGCCTGGCGCTCGGGCGGCGCCTCGACCGGGACGCCGGCGAGGTCGGCCTGGAGCTGGAGGAGGAACCCGTTGTCGGCGCCGCCGCCGTCGGCGCGGAGCACGTCGATGCCGGCGCCCATCGCGGCCAGGACGTCGCAGACCTGGAAGGCGATCGCCTCGAGCGCCGCGCGCACGAGGTGCTCGCGGCGCGTGCCCCGATGGAGACCGCTGACGACGCCGCGCGCCTCCGGGGCCCAGTGCGGCGAGCCGAGGCCCGCGAGGGCCGGGACGAAGTGGACGCCCTCGGTGCTCGCGACGGAGCGCGCCAGCTCCTCGCTGTCGCGCGCGTCGGCCAGCAGCCCGAGTCCGTCACGGAGCCACTGGAGCGCTGCGCCCGTCACGAAGATCGAGCCCTCGAGCGCATAGGTGGCGGGCGCCTCGCCGAGGCGCCAGGCAACGGTCTGGACGAGTCCGTCCCGCTGCTCGCCCGGGTCGTCGCCGGCGTTGGCGAGGACGAAGCTCCCGGTCCCGTACGTCACCTTCGCCTCGCCGGGGCGGAAGCAGGCCTGGGCGAAGAGCGCCGCTTGCTGGTCGCCGGCGACTCCGGCGACGGGGACCCGCGCTCCGAAGAGCTCCCCCTCGCCGAGGACGCCGCTCGAGGGGCGGACCTCCGGCAGAACGCTCTCGGGCACGCCGAAGAGCTCGAGCAGCTCCGGATCCCAGGCGAGCCGCCGCAGGTCGAAGAGGAGCGTCCGCGAGGCGTTCGAGACGTCGGTCGCGTGGAGGCGGCCGCCCGTCAGCTTCCAGAGCAGCCAGGAGTCGACGGTGCCGAAGGCGAGCCCGGCCGCGTCCCGCCCGGAGAGGAGCCACTCGAGCTTCGTCGCCGAGAAGTAAGGGTCGGGGACGAGCCCGGTCCGGTCGCGCAGGAGCTCGGCGGGGAGCTCCCGGCAGCGCTCCGCGGTCCGCCGGTCCTGCCAGACGATCGCGCGGTGCACCGGCCTGCCCGTCGCCCGCTCCCAGACGACCGTCGTCTCCCGCTGGTTCGCGATGCCGATCGCCGCGAGGTCGCCCGCCCCCACGCCGGCGTCCGCGAGCGCGTCGGCGGCCGCGCCGAGCACGGACGCCCACAACTCCTCGGGGTCGTGCTCGACCCAGCCTGGCCGCGGGAAGTGCTGGGGCACCGTCCGCGAGCCGCGCCCGCGAGGCCTCAGGTCGTCCCCCACCACGAGGCACGTGGTGGCAGTCGTCCCCTGGTCGACGGCCAGGATCACCGGCGCAGGCGGCTCAAAGCCAGAGCTCGTACGGCTGGAGCACGAGCCACGGCGCGAAGCCCTGCCTGCGCAGCAGCCGGAGCGCCGGCGTGTTGTCCGCCTCGACCGAGAGCCCGAGCGTCTCGCCCGGGTGGGCTCCCCAGTAGTCCTCGAGCACGCGCGAGAGCAGGTACTGGCCGACTCCTCGCGAGCGCTCCTCCGCGACGACCCCGATCTGGTAGGCCCAGCGGTCGCTCCGGTCGATGTTGAGGAAGGCGAGCGGCGTGCCCGCGCGCTCGGCGAGGTAGAGCGAGCCCTCCGCGAGCCCTCGCCGCCAGGCGTCGTCTGGGAAGACGCCCTCCGGGAACGTCCGGCGGTAGAGGCCGATCGCGCGCTCGAGGTCGGCCGCGGTGCCGCGCCGCACCTCGATCCCGGCCGGCCCGTCCTGTGCCGGGCGGTGCTCCTCGGGCGCGAGCCGGAAGACGGCCTTGGCCGCGCCGCGGGGGTGGAAGCCCGCGTGCTCGAGGAGCAGGCGCCCGGAGACGTTCCGGGGTCCGACCGAGGCGGCGATCGAGCGGCGCCCGTGCTCGAGCGCGACGGCGAGCGAGGCGTCCAGGAGCTCGCTCCCGAGCCTCTTGCCGCGGTAGCCGGGCGCGATCAGCGGGCCGAAGAGGTCGGCGTGCGGGAACCCCCGCGCCACCTCGACGCCGCCGAACCCGACGACGGCGCCCTCCTCCTCGTCCACGAGCAGCGTCTCCTCCGGTGGTTCGTCCCAGTCCGCGAGCTCGCTCTCGAGCTCCTCGAGGTCGGCCCAGAGCGGGTTCCCGACCTGCTCCTCCGGCCGGGCGAGCGCGCGCCGGGAGAGCTCGAGCACGCCGGCAGAGTCCTCGCGGCGGAAGCTACGCAGGCTGCTGGCCACGGAGGACGCGGGGAGCGCTGCGGGCGTAGTCGAGCCCGGAGAGCCACGTGAGGACGACCGCGACGAGCATCGCCCACCAGGCGACTTCGTCGGCGAAGGCGCCCCCGGCGGCGAGGCCGCCCAGGGCGGCCGCTACGGCCTGCGCCCACGTCTTCAGCTTGCCCAGGTCGCGCGCGCCGATGACGACGCCGCGCTCGAGGGCCGCCAGGCGGAGGCCGGTTACGAGGAACTCGCGCGCGATCACGGCCGCCACCATCCAGGCGGGGAGCACGCGGTCGACCAGCATGATCAGGGCGGCCATGACGAGGAGCTTGTCCGCCACCGGGTCGAGCAGGCGCCCCAGATCCGAGGTCCGGCCGGTCCGCCGGGCCCACCAGCCGTCGACCCAGTCCGTCGCCATGGCGACTGCGAAGAGGGCTGTGGCCCAGTAGTCGTGATTCGGGAAGTCCCAGGCGAAGAGGACGATCACCGCCGGGACCGCAGCCGCCCGCGCGACCGTGAGCTGGTCGGCGAAGGTCACGCGGGCAGCATACGCCCGCGATCCGGCGACGCGCCGTCCGGGCGGCGGCGGGCGGGAAGCGGCGAGAATGCGCGCGTGGCGCCCTTCACGAAAGTCCTCGTCGCCAACCGCGGCGAGATCGCCGTCCGTGTCTTCCGCACCCTGCGGGAGCTCGGCATCGGAACGGTAGGCGTCTACTCGGAGGCCGACCGCGGCGCCCTTCACGTCGCCCTCGCCGACGAGGCCCACCTGCTGGGCCCGGGGCCCCCGGCGGAGAGCTACCTCCACCAAGACCGTGTGCTCGCCGTGGCGCGCCGCTCCGGCGCCGAGGCGGTCCATCCCGGCTACGGCTTCCTCGCCGAGAACGCGGCCTTCGCCCGCGCCGTCGAGGCGGCCGGCCTCGTCTGGATCGGGCCACCGCCGGAGGCGATCGAGGCGATGGGCTCGAAGGTGACCGCCAGGCGGCTGATGGAGGCCGCCGGCGTGCCGGTGATCCCGGGCACGAACGAGCCTGTGGAGTCCGTCGAGGAGGTCGTCACGCTCGGCGACGAGCACGGCTGGCCGCTCGCGATCAAGGCCTCTGCAGGGGGTGGCGGCAAGGGGCTCAAGGTCGTCCGGAGCGCCGACGAGGCCGAGCGCGCGCTCGCCTCCGCCCGCCGCGAGGGCGAGTCGTACTTCGCGGACCCGACGGTCTACGTGGAGCGCTTCCTCGAGGACCCTCGCCACGTCGAGGTGCAGGTTCTCGCCGACGCGCACGGGAACGTCGTCCACCTGGGCGAGCGCGACTGCACGATCCAGCGCCGCCACCAGAAGCTCGTCGAGGAGACGCCCTCCCCGGCTGTCGATTCCGAGCTCCGCGAGCGGATCGGCGCGATCGCGGTCGACGCGGCGCGGGCGGTCGGCTACCGCGGCGCCGGGACGATCGAGGGCCTCCTCGACCGCAGCGGCGACTACTTCTTCCTCGAGATGAACACGCGCATCCAGGTCGAGCACACCGTCACCGAGCTCGTCACCGGGCTCGACCTCGTGCGCGAGCAGATTCTCGTCGCCGCCGGCGAGCCGCTCTCCCTCCGGCAGGGAGACGTGCGCTTCTCCGGTCACGCGATCGAGTGCCGGATCAACGCTGAGGACCCCGCGAACGGCTTCCTGCCTGCGCCCGGCGCGATCACCGCCTACCGCGAGCCGGCGGGGCCCGGGATCCGGGTCGACTCCGGGGTCGCCGAGGGCTCGGAGGTCGTGGGGCTCTACGACCCGCTGCTCGCGAAGGTCGTCGTCTGGGACGCCGACCGCGAGCGCGCCCGGCGGCGGATGCTCCGCGCGCTCGAGGAGTACGTGATCGGCGGCGTGACGACCCTCGTGGGCTTCCACCGGGCCCTCCTCGAGCACCCCTGCTTCGTCGCGGGCGAGACGTGCTTCGGCGTCGTCGAGTCGGACGCCCTGGCGGAGCGCGCCGCCGAGTTGGCCGCGGCGCCGCCCGCGGCGCCCGAGGCGCGGAGCGCCGCCAGGCTCCGAGAGGAGCGGGTCGGACTCGAGCTCGACGGCCGCCGCTTCGACGTGCGCCTGCTCCGCCCGGAGCCGCCGCACGCCGAGCTCGCGCGGCGGCGGCGGGAGCGCGCCGCCGGCGGCGCCCACCACGCCGCGGCCCGCGAGGCGGTCGTCAGCCCCATGCAGGGCACCGTGCTCGCGGTCGAGGTTGCAGAAGGGGACGAGGTGCGCGAGGGCCAGGTCCTCTGCGTCGTCGAGGCGATGAAGATGGAGAACGAGATCACCGCCCACCGCCACGGCGTCGTCACGGGCCTCTCGGTTGCCGCGGGCGAGCAGGTAGCCACCGGCCAGGTGATCTGCGTCGTCGCCCAGGAAGGCGAGCCCGCTCCGACGCTCGAGGCGTAGCCGCAGCTGCCGACGACCGTTGTTGTAAGGCATGCCTTACATTCGGGTACGCTGAGGGCAGTGAGCGTGAGGACCGAGGAGAAGCCCGCTCTGCGCGGCCGCGCGTTCTGCGCCGCCCGGTCGAGCGCGAGCGACGAGCCGCTCGCTGCGACGGCGAGCCGCATCGACCACTGGATCCTGCTCGAGTACCGCGGCCTCTGGGACCGCGACGTCCTCGGCGGCAGCCTGCTCTCGACGGAGCTCAAGCGCCATCTGCGCGAGCAGCTCGCGGCGCTCGGGAACGCGCGCCTCCTCTTCGTCAAGCAGCCCGAGCGCCGTGCCCGCGGCCGCCGGCGTCTCTTCTTCGGGAGCTCCCGGCCTGGCGAGGAGCGTTTCTTCGGCCTCGAGGTGGATCACCAGGAGGACCTCGTCGGCTTCGACTTCGCCGGGGCGCTCTCCGGCGAGGCGACCCCGGGCGTGCCGGTGGAGCGGCCGCTCGCCGTCGTCTGCACGCATGGGAAGCGCGACCGCTGCTGCGCGAAGTACGGGCGGCCGCTCTACGAGGCGCTCCGGGACGAGGCCGACCCCGACTCCGTCTGGCAGTCCACCCACGTGGGCGGCGACCGCTTCGCCGGCAACGTCGTCTTCCTCCCGGAGGGCCTCTACTACGGCCGCGTCCAGCCGGGCGACGTCGCCTCGCTGTTCGCGGCTCACGCGGCCGGCCGCATCGAACTCGACCGCTACCGCGGGCGGTCCGCCTACGGGTTCCCCGTGCAGGCGGCCGAGCACGCCGTCCGCGAGGCGACCGGGCTGCTCGGCATCGGAGACGTCGAGGTGGCCGGCTCCGAGCAGGTCGGGCCGGGTGCGTGGCGCGTCCGCCTGCGGACGGCGACGGGCGCCCTCTTCGAGGCCGACGTCGCCGAGGACGTGGCCGAGGAGCCCGCGTACCTGACCTGCTGCGCGGACGAGCCGAAGCGCGCCCGCCTCTACGCGGCGACGGCGCTGCGGACGCTCACGGCCGCGTAACCCGCAAGAAGCCCTCGCGTACGAGGCGGCGGACGAGGACGAGCCGGCCCGCGTCGTCGAGCTCGCCGGGAAGCTCGGCCGCGGTGAGCGGCTCCTCCGCGTCGACGAGCGCGAGCAGCTCGGCGCGGGCGTGCGGCGGCAGGCGCAGCTCCTTGCCCTCGAAGACGAGCGTCAGGGCGTCGGCGTCCTCCTCTACGTCGGCGATCACCGTCGGCCGCCGCTCGACCGGCGTCTCGACGTCGAGGCGAGCGAGGGCGCGGAGCTGGGAAAGGCCGTCCTCCCGGATCGGCCGCCGGCGCTCGAGGAAACGCCGCCGCCGCCGGCGCTCGACGTCCTCGGCGCCGAGCCTCGCGCGCAGCAGCTCGAGCAGCTCGCCCGGTGCGTCCGTGCCGCCGTCGATGCCCCGCCGGAACGGGAGCTCGTCCTCGCAATCGGCGAGCGCCGCCCGGACGGCGTCGAGCCACGTGTAGGCGTCGATCCCGACCGTGAGGTGCAGCGAGTCGGTGTCCGAGGTCTCGGCCTGGTGCGGCCAGCCGCGCGGCAGGTAGAGCGTGTCGCCGGCGCGCAGCACGAGCTCCTCCGTCGGCTCGCCCGGATCGCCGAGCTCCGCCGACCAGCGCTGGTGCTTGAGGGGCAGCTCGAGCACGGGGTCGTAGAGGAGCCAGCGCTTCTCGCCGGCCACCTGGAGGACGAGGACGTCGTGCGTGTCGTGGTGTACCGCGAAGCCCTGCGAGCCGCGCGGCGTCCAGTAGGCGTTCGCTTGCATGCCGTGCCCGAGCGCCTCCTCGAGCTGGCGGCAGAAGACAGCGAGCGGATGCCAGTGCACGTGGAGCGCCTGGAGCACGATCGTCGCTCCCGCCTCCCACTCCGCGAGGACGCGCGGGACGTCGGCCGTCGCCGTGAAGGGCGGCCGCCAGGAGACGTCGGAGGTGTAGGAGCCGACGCCCAGCTGCCCGCCCTCGCGGACGAGCCTGAAGGCCGGGTAGCGGATCGCCGTGGAGCAGACGAGCCGCTCGACGTCCGCCTCCGAGAGGAGGTCGTCGAATCGTCCGAACTCGTGGCGCGGGACGACGAGCGGTCGTTGCTCCCAGTGCTCGGCCAGGAACTCCTCGGCGCCGACGGGCTCGAGGCAGCGCTCGAGCGCGCCGGCGGCCGCGCTACGGCGTGTCGCTGTCGTCGGCGTCGGTATCGGTCGCGTCGCCGTCGGTCGTGTCGGTGTCGTCCCCGTCGGCGTCCGCCTGCGGGTCGAGCCGCTCGTCCGTCTCGGTGGTCTGGATCTCGTCGTCGCGCAGCGTGCTCATGGCTTCCTCCTGACGGGGAACGCTGGAAACGCCTCCAACGTCGGCCCGTATACCCTAAACGCCGCGCGGACGAACGCCCACGGAGCCTAGTATGCGGCGACCGGGGTCTCGACCACGCAGTCGCGCGCGCCGAGCCGGCGGAAGAGCTCGTTCTGCTTCTCGCCGAGCTCGATCAGCGCCGCCGCGAGGAGGGAGAGGGTGTCCGGTTCGCCGCGGCGGGCGGCGGCCAGCATTTGCTCGAGCAGGTCGATGCCCTCCTCGCCCAGCGCCTCGGAGCGCCTCTCGTCGTCGCGAAGGGCGGGCGGAGTCTTCACGCCGAGGGATTCTCCCTGGTAGTGGCGGGCGAGCGCGAGGACGCGCTCCAGGTACGTCTCGAGCTCGGCGAGGGTCCCCGGCCGGCCGAGCGCCTCCACGTCCTCGAGCTGCTGCCGGCACGAGGCCTCGAGCGCCCGGACGTACCGCCTCTTGGCCCTCGCGCCCGGCCGGCGCTCGTTCGCGCCGGCGGGCGTCGCCGCGGCGCCGGCGCCGCCCGCCCGGGCCGCGAACTCCGCCGCGTCCCGGGGAGGACGCTCGAAGAGCGAGCTCCCGAGCGCGGCGGCTCCGCCGAGGGCCGCGGCGGCGACGGCGAGCACGACGACTGTCTTGAGGAGCTTGCGGGCGAGTCTCACGGCTTCCCCCCAGCGGAGCATCGCCACGAGCGAGGGGCGCCTCGTCGCTCGAACGAGTGATTGCGGCCCTCCGTTAGAGTGGCCGCCGCCGTGGACCTCTACGAGTACCAGGGGAAGCGGCTCTTCGCGCGCGCCGGGATCCCCGTCTCGGAGGGCCGCGTCGCCGAGACGCCCGAAGAGGCCCGGGGCGCCGCCGAGGAGCTCGGCGGGCGGGTCGTCGTCAAGGCGCAGGTGCTCGTCGGCGGGCGCGGCAAGGCAGGGGGGATCAAGCTCGCCGACGGCCCCGACGAGGCGGAGGCGCACGCCTCGGACATCCTGGGCATGGAGATCCGCGGCCACGTCGTCCGCCGCCTCTGGATCGAGCGGGCGTCGGAGATCGCCAGGGAGTACTACCTCTCGGTCACGTTCGACCGCGGCGAGAAGAAGCCGCTCTTCATGCTCACCACGCAGGGTGGCGTCGACATCGAGGAGGTGGCGGCGAAGAGCCCGGAGGCGCTCGCGCGGCTCCACGTCGACCCCCTCGTCGGCTTCCAGCCGTGGCAGGCGCGCTGGCTCTGCTTCACGGCGGGGATCGAGGATCCGGGCGAGCAGAAGCAGGTGGCGGCCATCGTGGAGAAGCTCTACGGCGCCTTCGTCGACTTCGACGCGCTGCTCTGCGAGGTCAACCCGCTGATCGTGACGCCCGAGGGCGAGGTGAAGGCGCTCGACTCGAAGTTCACCGTCGACGACAACGCGCTCTTCCGCCATCCGGACGTCGGAGAGATGCGCGACGTCGAGGCGGCCGACCCGCAGGAGCGCCTCGCCCGCGAGAAGGGCGTCACCTACGTGAAGCTCGACGGGGAGGTCGGCATCCTCGGCAACGGCGCCGGGCTCGTCATGTCGACGCTCGACGTGATCGACCAGGTGGGCGGCCGGCCGGCGAACTTCTGCGACCTCGGCGGCGGCGGCGACGCCGAGGGGGTCGTCGACGCGCTCGAGGTGATCACCACGGATCCGCAGGTGAAGGCGATCCTCTTCAACATCTTCGGCGGCATCACGCGCTGCGACGAGGTCGCCCGCGGCATCCTCGAGGCGCTCGAGCGGATGACGATCGAGCATCCGATCGTCGTGCGCCTCGACGGGACGAACGCCGAGGAAGGACGGCGGCTCCTGACCGAGGCCTCGCCGGCCAACCTTCACGTCGAGGAGACGATGCTCTCGGCGGCCGAACGCGTCGTGGAGCTCTCGCGGTGACCCCGTCCGTCTGGGACGAGCGGGTGCAGGCCTACCGGGAGAGCGAGGCGCACCGCGAGGGGCCCGACCTCGACCTGCTCGTCGAGTGGGCCGCAGACGCCCGGACGGCGCTGGACGTCGGCTCCGGCGGCGGCCACGTGGCGCGACGGCTGCGGGAGGCCGGGCTGGACGTCGTGACGGTCGACCCGGCGCCCGGCATGGCCGCGGACGTGCAGGCGGCGGCCGAGCACCTGCCCTTCGCGGACGCGAGCTTCGACGTCGTCACGACCCGCGTCGCGGCGCACCACTTCGCCGACGTCGCCGCCGCCGTCGCCGAGCTCGCCCGGGTGGCGGCCGACCGCGTGCTCGTCGTCGACAACCTCTTCATGGGCGAGGCGGCCGAGGAGGCCGACCGGCTGCGCGATCCCTCGCACGTCCGCAACTACACCGAGGAGGAGTGGCGCGCGCTCCTCGCGGGCGCCGGCCTCACCGTCGCGGAGGCGCGCCGCCTCGACAAGCCGATCCGCTTCGACGCCTGGCTGGAGCGCTCCGGCTGTACGGGCGCCGCCGCCGAGCGGGTCCGGGACCTCCTCGCAGACCGAATCGAAGGCGACTCGATCACGCTCGACCGGATCGCGCTCCGGGGAGTGAAGGGGTAGGTGCCCCTTCGGGCAATGTCCGCTGCACCTCTGCCCCGCGATGCAAAGGCGGGGCATCGTCACCTGAAGAGGCACCGCTAGTGGCGATCATCGTCGACCGCGAGACGCGCCTCATCGTCCAGGGCATCACCGGGCGCGAAGGCTCCTTCCACGCGACGCGCAACAAGGCGTACGGCACGAACGTCGTCGCCGGCGTCACTCCGGGAAAGGGCGGCGAGGAGGTCGAAGGGGTTCCCGTCTTCGACACGGTCGACGCCGCGGTCGCCGAGACCGGCGCGAACAGCGCCATGGTCTTCGTGCCCGCGCGCTTCGCGGCCGACGCGATCTACGAGGCGGTCGCGGCCGGGATCGAGACGGTCATCTGCATCACGGAGGGCATCCCGGCGCACGACATGCTCAGGGTCTACAACCACGTGCGGCCGCGCGGCGTGACGCTCGTCGGCCCGAACTGCCCGGGAGTGCTCTCGCCCGGGAAGGCCAACGTCGGCATCATCCCGGCGGAGATCTTCAGCGAGGGCTCGGTGGGCCTCGTGTCGAGATCCGGCACGCTCACGTACCAGATCGGGCACGAGCTGACCCAGCTCGGCATCGGCCAGAGCTCTATCGTGGGAATCGGGGGGGACCCCGTCGTCGGGTCGTCGTTCGTGGACGTCCTGGGACGCTTCGAGGCGGATTCCGAGACGGGGCTCGTCGTCATGGTCGGCGAGATCGGCGGTGCGGAGGAGGAGAAGGCGGCGGCGTTCATCGAGGCCGAGATGTCGAAGCCGGTCGTCGCGTACATCGCCGGCTTCACCGCGCCGCCCGGGAAGACCATGGGCCACGCCGGCGCGATCATCTCGGGCACCGCCGGCACGGCCCGGGCGAAGAAGGAGGCGCTCGAGGCCCACGGCGTCCGCGTCGGGACGAACCCGACCGAGGTCGCCCGCCTGGCCGCCGACGTCGCGCGGGCCGGAACCTCCGGCTAGCGCGGGCCGTCGCGCCGCGTGCCGACGAGCCGTCCGGCGCCGACCGCCAGCCCGACGGTCAGAAGCCCCAGCCCGAGGACCAGGATCGCGAGCGGCAGGAGCCCGGTGCCCGCCAAGCCGTCGTCGTCCCCTGCCGTGGCGGGCGTCGCCTCGCCATTCGGCTCCGAGTCGCTCTCGCCGTCGCCGAGGACGCCGCCCGCGGAGACGCCGCCTTCCTCCCGCGACTCTCGGTCGGCCGCGAGCGTCGCGGCGTCGCGCCCGCTCCCGGTGTCTCCGGCCCCGTCGCGATCGAGCGGGCACTTGTCGTAGTCGCCGGCGACCGGGTTGCCGGTCGCGGGGCTCGCGCACGGGCACACGTCGTCGGAATCGGAGCCGCCGCCGCCCGACCCCGAGCTGCCGCCCGAGCCGGAGCCGCCGCCGCCACCCGAACCGGAACCCGAGCCGTCCGACCCGGAGCCGGAGCCGCCGCTCGAGGTGCCGCCGCTCGAGGTGCCGCCGCTCGTGCCGCCGAGGGACGGCGTCGTCCCGACGGAGCCCGAGTCGCCCCCGCCGGACCCGGAGCCGCCGTCGCTGCCGGGCAGGCTCGGCGCCTCCGGCGCCGGAAGCGGGTCGGTGTCGGGGAGCGGAACCTGCGGGGCGTCGGGAAGCTGCTCGGTCGTGTCCTCGACGTCCGGGAGCTCGGCGTCGGGAAGCTGGGCCGACGCCGTCGGGGCGCCTGCCGCCCACAGGCCCACGAGGAGCGCGAGAATCGCCGCCTGCCGCATGATGCCTAGATTGCCCCCCTCTCGGGCGCGTAAACCCGAACCGGGCCCGCCCGCGCCGCAAGTAGACTCGCGCCCATGAACCAGATCTCCTTCGCCCGCGGCGTCCCGGGCCCGGACCTGCTCCCGATCGAGGAGCTCGGCGAGTGCGCCAAGGCTGCGCTCGCCCGCGACGGCGCGACGGCGCTCAACTACGGGCCTCCGCTCGGGTACGAGCCGCTCCGCACGTGGATCGCCGACCGGCACGACGTCCCGGTCGAGCGCGTGATGGTGACCAACGGCTCCCTGCAGGCGTTCAACTTCATCGCCCGCCAGCACGTCCTCGCCGGCGCCCGCTTCTTCGTCGAGGCGCCCTGCTACGACCGCTCGCTGCAGATCCTCCGGCGCCTCGGGGCCGACGTCCGGACGATCCCGCTCGGGGACGACGGGCTCGACCTCGACCTCCTCGAGGAGAGGCTCGCGGCGGCGACGGGGCCCAGCCTCGTCTACACGATCCCGACGTTCCAGAACCCGAGCGGCCGCACGCTCTCCGAAGAGAACCGCCGACGGCTGCTCGCGCTCGCGCGCGCTCACGGCGCAGCGGTCCTCGAGGACGATCCCTACGGTCTCCTCCGCTTCGGCGGCGACGCCCTCCCGCGACTCTTCGAGCTGGCGGGCGGCGAGGGGGTCATGTTCCTCTCCTCCTTCTCGAAGACGGTTGCACCCGGCATCCGGGTCGGCTACGCCATCCTGCCGGAGGAGCTGATGGCGACCATGCCGGCGCTCGTCTTCGAGAACTACGTCTCCCCGGTGATGTTGGCGGAGGCGACCCTGCACGAGTTCGTCGCCAGCGGCCGCTTCGATCCGAACGTCGAGGCGATCCGGGCGGGCCTCCGCCGACGGCGCGACGCGATGATCGCGGCGCTCGCCCGGGAGATGCCCGAGGGCACGAACTGGAACGAGCCCGACGGCGGCTACTTCCTCTGGGTCGACCTGCCCGACGGCGTCAGCGGGGAGACGCTCCTCGCGCGCGCCGGCGAGGCCGGCGTCGCCTTCGTCAAGGGCGCCGACTTCTTCTTCGACGGCGGGGGCGAGACGGCGATGCGGCTCGCCTTCTCGTACGCGACGGTGGAGGAGATCGACGAGGGGATCGCCAGGCTCGGCCGCCTCGTCCGCGACGCTCTCGCCGTCGCAGCGTGAGCCGTCCGCCCTTCCAGGTCGCGCGGCTCGACGAGCTCGACCGCTTCGCCCAGGACGGCATCGTCACCGTCCCGGTTCGGATCCCGCTGGGGATCGGTGCCTTCGGCGTCAACGCCTACGAGACGGAGGAGGCGGGCGGCACGGTGATCGAGGAGCACGACGAGCTCGGTGCAGGCGCCGGCCGGCACGAGGAGCTCTACGTCGTGCTGGGCGGTCGCGCACGCTTCACGGTCGCCGGCGAGGAGACGGATGCGCCCGCGGGAACGCTCGTCTTCGTCCGCGACCCCGCCGCCCGTCGCACCGCCACGGCCGTCGAGCCGAAGACGACCGTGCTCGTCGTCGGCGGCACGCTGGGGAGGGCCTTCGAGCCGTCGCCGTGGGAGAGCTGGCTCGAGGCGCTTCCGCTCTATCGTGCAGAGGACTACGCCGGCGCCGTCGAGGTCATGCGCGGCGCGCTGGTCCGCCACCCGGACAATCCCAACGTCCTCTACAACCTCGCCTGCTGCGAGGCGCTCGCCGGCGAGCGCGCCGACGCCCTCGGCCACCTGTCGAGGGCCGTCGAGCTCGACCCGCGCTCACGCGGGTGGGCCGAGGACGACTCCGACCTCGACTCGATCAGGGACGAGCCGGGCTTCCCGGCCGGCGACCAGCGGGCGGACGACCGCTAGGCGGCCGCGTGCGCCCGTAGCTCGGGGCGGGCGACCAGGCGCGCCTGCTCGGGAGGCACGAGCCGGGCGGCCTTGGCGGCTCGAAACGTCGGGCACGGGCCGTCGACGAGAGCGCAGAGCGAGGCCTGGCGAAAATAGCACTCCTTGCAGGTGTTTTTCTGCCGCTTCGCCATTGGGACCGGGGGTGGCCATCTTAGGACGGGGACGGCCGGCGGGTAAGCGTTGCCGCGACGAAAAACACGCAAATTCCGCAAGGTTCGCGACGGCTGTTGCCAGCTCGACAACTAGCCTGCCGCCAGAACGGACAACGCCTCGTCGAAGTCGGAGACGGCGACGATCTCGACGCCGGCGTCCGCCCGTCGCGCCTCGGCAGCGTTGCGATCGGGGACGAGGAACAGGTCGGCGCCTGCTTCCCGCGCCCCGATCGCCTTCTGCCGGACGCCGCCGATCGGGAGCACGTCTCCGTCGAGCGTGAGCTCGCCGGTGGCGACGATCGTCCGCCCGCCGTCGACGTCGTCGCCGAGCTCGTCGACGATGTCGAGGGCGAACGCCAGCCCGGCCGACGGGCCGCCGATCGAGCCGGCGTCGATCTCGATGTCGACCGGGAAGTCGAAGTCCTCCGCGTTCTGGACCTGCACGCCGACGACCGCCCGCTCCGGCTCCGTGTCCGAGGCGCGCGTCGTGAGCGTGAGGTCGAGCCTCTCGTCGTCGCGCTCGACGGTCAGGTCGACCTCGTCGCCCGGCTCCAGTTCGCTCATCGCGCGGCGCAGGTCGGCCGTCGTGGACACGTCCTCTCCCTCGGCGCGGACGATCACGTCGCCGACCTCGAGCTCCCCGTCGGCCGGAGCGTCCGGCTGGACGAGTACGACCTCGGCCCCGACGGCGTCGATGTCGACGTCCCGACCCAGCTCCCGGAGCGCGACCGTGATCGCGATGAGCTGGGAGCGGGACATCTGGTTGAGGCTCGATCGCCGGCGCTGTCGGTCGCTGACGCCCTCGGGGTTGATGACCCTCTCCGGGACGAGGTCGGCGCCTTCGTGGACACCGGGGAAGAGTCGCTCGAACATCGTCGCGCGGCCCACGCGCACGTCCACCATGTAGATCCCGGAGCCGTCGTTCCCGCCGCCGCTCTCCTCGCCCGGGATCTCGACGAGCGGATCCGTCGGCCGCGCCCGGTCGGGGAGGACGAGGTAGTGGTTGGAGGGGATGAACGTGAGCAGCAGCCCGACGGCCGCCACGGCGAGCACGCCGACGAGGACGAGGCGGAGGGTGCGGCTGCGCAGCAACGCCGCCCGATCGTAGCCACGGGCAGACGCCCGGGCGCTCAGGCGCCTGGCGCCGTCCTAGGCGTTGAGGACGGAGACGACCTCGCGGACGGCGGCGGCCGACGCGTCGAAGCCCGCGCGCTCGTCGTCCGTGAGCTCGAGCTCCACGATCTCCTCTACGCCCCCGGCCCCCAGCTTCACCGGGACGCCCATGTAGAGGTCGTCGATCCCGTACTCGCCCTGGAGGAGCGCCGTGCACGGGAGGAGCCGCTTCTGATCGAGCACCACCGCGTCGACCATCTGCGCCGCGGCCGCCCCGGGCGCGTACCACGCGGACGTGCCGAGCAGCTTCACGATCTCGCCGCCCCCCTTGCGAGTCCGTTCCACCATCGCCTCGATCCGCTCGTCGGAGACGAGCCGCCGCAGTGGGACGCCGCCCACCGTCGTCGCCGAGACGACGGGCACCATCTGGTCGCCGTGCCCGCCGAGCACCATGGCGGTCACGTCGCGCACCGAGGCGCCGGTCTCCCAGGCGATGAACGTGCTGAAGCGCGCCGTGTCGAGGATCCCCGCCATCCCGAAGACCCGCCCGCGAGACCAGCCGGAGACGTTCTTCGCCACGTGGCACATCGCGTCGAGCGGGTTGGAGACGACGATCAGCACGGCGTCGGGGGAGCGCTCCACGGCCTCGCGGGTGACGGAGCCGACGATGCCCTCGTTCGTCGTCACGAGGTCGTCGCGGCTCATGTCGCCGGTCCTCGGAACTCCTGCTGTGACGACGACGACGTCGGAGCCCTCCGTCTCCTCGTAGCCGTTCACGCCGACGATCGAGGGCTCGTAGCCGAGGACGGCCGCGGCCTGGTCGATGTCGAGGGCTTTGCCCTGCGGGAGACCCTCCTTGATGTCGACGAGGACGACGTCCGCGTAGTCCCGGCGCGCGATCTCCTGCGCCGCGGTCGCGCCGACGTTGCCCGCGCCCACGACGGTCACCTTCCGCCTCACACCCGGACTCCCAGCCTGTCGATCACGGCGTCCGCGACCTGGCTCGTCCCGACGGCCGTCGGATCGTCGCGGGCCGGCTTCATGTCGTACGTCACCGACGCGCCCTCGGCGATGACCGCCGCGATCGCCTCCTCGAGGCGGTCGGCCGCGCTGCGCTCCTCGAGGTGTCGGAGCATCATCACGCCGGAGAGCATCATCGCCATCGGGTTGACCCGATTCTGGCCCGTGTACTTCGGCGCCGAGCCGTGCGTCGGCTCGAAGACGGCCGCGCGCGTCCCGAAGTTGCCGCCGGGGGCGAGGCCGAGCCCGCCGACGAGACCCGCGCAGAGGTCCGAGACGATGTCGCCGTAGAGGTTCGGGCAGACGAGCACGTCGTACTCCTCGGGGCGCTGGACGAGCTGCATCGAGAGGTTGTCGACGATCCGGTCCTCGAACTCGACGTCCTCGTGCTCGGCCGCCACCTCGCGCGCGACGCGCAGGAAGAGCCCGTCCGTGAACTTCATGATGTTGGCCTTGTGGACGGCCGTCACCTTGCGGCGGCCGTTCTTGCGCGCGTAGTGGAAGGCGAACTCGACGATGCGGCGCGAGCCGCTCACCGAGATCGGCTTCAGGCTCAGGCCCGAGTCGGGGCGGACTCGTCCCTGGCCGTGCTCTTCCAGCCATGCGAGCAGCTCCGCGGCTTCCTCGCTCCCCTCCTCGAGCTCGATCCCGGCGTAGAGATCCTCGGTGTTCTCGCGAATCACGACCAGGTCGACCGTGTCGTAGCGGGAGCGGACGCCCGCGTAGCTCTTGCAGGGCCGCACCTGACCGTAGAGGTCGAGGCTCTTCCGGAGCGCGACGTTGACGGAGCGAAACCCGGTGCCGACCGGCGTCGTGATCGGGCCCTTGATGGCCACGCCGTTGCGCTCGATCGACTCGAGGACGTAGTCGGGGAGCGGGTTGCCCCCGTGCCGCTCCATGACGTCGGCGCCTGCCTCCTGCACGTCCCAGTCGAGCTCGACGCCGGTCGCGTCGAGGACGCGGCGGGTCGCCTCGGCGATCTCGGGCCCCGTCCCGTCGCCGGGGATGAACGTGACGCGGTGACCCATTCCGCGGGGACTCTAGCGAGGCTCGTCCGGCCCGGGTCCGGATACATTGCAGGCCGTGAACGAGTTCCGGCCAGGACTCGAGGGCGTCGTCGCGTTCGAGACGGAGATCGCCGAGCCCGATCGCGAAGGGGGCGCTCTCCGCTACCGCGGCGTGGACATCGCCGAGCTCGTCGGCCACGTACCGTACGAGAAGGTCTGGGGACTGCTCGTCGACGAGAGCCTCGAGTCGGGGATGCCCGACCCGGAGCCCTACGAGCCGAAGAGCCTCACCGGCAACGCGCCGTCCGACCTCCAGGCGGAGACCGCCAGGCTCTCGAGCGAGTGGAACCTGCGGAAGCTCGTCGACATCGGTCCCGAGGAGGTGCGGGACGACCTCGCGCGCCTCTCGGCGCAGATGATGTCGATCGTCGCCAAGTCGGCGGCCGTCCACGACGGTCGCGAGCCGGCGCCGGACGAGGTCGTCGAGCAGGGGCAGACCGCGGCCGAGAAGTTCCTCCTCCGCTGGCGCGGCGAGGCCGATCCCGACCATGTGAAGGCGATCGACACCTACTGGATCTGCACGGCCGAGCACGGCCTCAACGCCTCGACGTTCACCGCGCGGGTGACCGCGTCGACCGGCGCGGACGCCGGCGCGGCGATGTCGGCGGCCGTGGGGGCCCTCTCCGGACCGCTCCACGGCGGGGCGCCGGCACGCGTGCTGCCCATGCTCGACGAGGTGGAGGCCTCGGGCGACCCCGAGGGCTACGTCAGGGACCTGCTCGGCCGGCGCGGCAGGATCATGGGCTTCGGCCACCGTGTCTACCGCGCCGAGGACCCGCGCTCCCGGATCCTCAAGCAGGCTGCTCGGGAGCTCGGGTCGCCGCGCTACGAGGTCGCCGAGGCGCTCGAGGAGGCCGCCCTCGCCGCGCTCCGCGAGCTGAAGCCGGACTACGTGATCGCGACGAACGTCGAGTTCTACTCGGCCGTCGTCCTCGACGTAGCGGAGGTGCCGCCGGAGCTGACGCCCGCGATGTTCGCCACGGCCCGGGTCGCCGGCTGGTCGGCGCACATCCTCGAGGAGAAGCGCACGGGACGGCTCATCCGACCCTCCGCGCGGTACGTCGGCCCGCCCTCCCGCTCGATCGCGTCCGTTGGCTAGCCTCGCCGAGGCCGTCGGGCGCGCCGCGGAGGTGAGCGACGAGCGCGCGCTCGCCGACCTCCGGCGCGAGGTCGACGAGGATCTCGAGGCCGCCGCCCGCAGCCCCGATTACCGCGAGCGCGCCCTCGCCTACCGTGCGATCGGATCGCTTCGCTTCAACCAGAAGACGGAGCTCCTCCGGCGCGGGTTCGAGGACACGAGCCCGGCGGCCCGCGGCTCGGCCCTGCTCTCGCTGGAGCTGCTCTCCCGCGCGCACCCCGGGCTCGTGAACGCGGTTCGCCCGACCCTGCACCGGCTCGCGAACGAGGACCCGAACGGCGCGGTCCGGAGGCTCGCGGTCATCTCGCTCAAGAACGGCTCGCCGCAAGCCGACACGATCACGCTGCTCGGCCACCTGGGCCGGGAGGCGGAGGAGAAGGAGCTCCGCTCGGCCGCCACCTCGGTGCACCAGGCGCTCCGCAAGAAGGCCGCCAGCCGTTGACGGCTTGACGATCGCGCTTCATTTGGTAAAGCTTCTTCACTTCACATTCTGAAGCGATCGGAGGGGGACGACATGGCCGAACGCGACACTCTGGCGGCGGCGAACGAGCGCTACGCAGACGCGTTCTCGCACGGGAGCCTGCCGACGCCTCCGGCACGGCGGCTCGCGGTCGTCACGTGCATGGACGCGCGCCTCGACCCGGCGCGCTTCCTGGGGCTGGAGCCGGGCGACGCGCACGTGATCCGCAACGCGGGCGGCCTGGTCACCGACGACGTTCTCCGCTCGCTCGTCATCTCGCACTGGCTGCTCGGCACCGAGGAAGTGGTGGTGATCGCGCACACCGACTGCGGCATGCTCACGCTCTCGAACGAGGAACTGCGCGGCCGCCTGGCCGCCGAGACCGGCGCGGACGCGAGCGACGTCGACTTCCTGCCCTTCGGCGATCTGGAGACGAGCGTGCGGGACGGCTTGCGGGCCATCCGGGAGTCGCCGCTGCTTCCGGGCTCGCTCGAGCTCTCCGGCTGGGTCTACGACGTGCGGAGCGGGCGGATCGGCGAGGTCCGCGAGGCGGCCGGGGTCGCCTGAAGCCCTACCTGGTGCAGCTGCACGCGCCCCGGCGGCGGACGACGCCGCACGCGGGGCAGCGGCCCTCGTGCCGGTGCTCGAGCATCCGGTAGCGCTCGCCGAGCCAGACGAGCAGCAGACTCAGCCCCCCGCCGAGGGCGAGCGGACCGAGGACGTTGGGGTCGAGGGATTCCATGGATCCTCAAGGGGAACGGGTTCGCCGCGCGTGTGGGTGCGCTGAGAAGTAGGTCTCGCGCCTCCGCCGGTCCGAAACATGGGTGTAGAGCTCGGTCGTGCCGAGGTCGGCGTGGCCGAGCATCTCCTGGACGCTGCGGAGGTCGGCGCCGCCCTCGAGGAGGTGGGTCGCGAACGAGTGCCGGAGCAGGTGGGGGTGGATCCGCTCGGCGTCGAGGCCCGCCCTCGCCGCCAGCCGGCGCAGGACGAGGAAGGCGCCCGCCCGGGTGAGCGGCCCGCCCTGCGCGTTCAGGAAGAGCTCGGGCCGTCGCCGGCGGTCGAGGTACGGCCTCCCCCGCGCGAGGTAGCGGCGCACCGCTTCCGCACCGCTCGCCCCGAGCGGCACGACGCGCTCCTTGTCGCCCTTGCCCAGGCAGCGGACCGTCCGGCCGTCCAGGTCGACGCCCCCCAGGTCGAGCCCGACCGCCTCGCTCACGCGCAGGCCGGCGCCGTAGAGGAGCTCGACGAGCGCGCGGTCGCGCAGGCTCCTCGGAGTCGTCCCGTTGGCGGCGTCGATGAGCCGCTCCACCTCCCGCACCGACAGGGAACGGGGCAGCCGGCGCCGCCGGCGTGGGAGGTCCACGTCGGCCGCCGGGTTGTCCGCGCGGCGGCCGAGGGCGACCAGGTGGCGGTAGAACGTGCGCGCCGCCGCGGCGCGGCGGGCGAGGGAGCTCGGCGCCTGCCCGCGCGCGCGAAGATCCGCGAGCCACGCCTCGATCTGCTCGGGGCCGGCCCCGGTGGGCGAACCGCCGAGGAACGCGGCGAGGTCGGCGAGATCCCGGCGGTAGGCGTCCACGGTCCGCGGCGCCCGTCGCGCCGCGAGGAGCGCGAGGAAGCCGTCGACCTCCGGGTCCGTCTCCACCGGACGTGTCATGGGGTCAGACCCCGGGGCGTGGCGCAAGCGGCCGGTTGGGATTCCGAATGCCAGCAGCAGGAGGCGTTTCGCCACGCAGGGGGCCGTCGACCTGCCGGCCACCTGGACGCGCCCGGGCGGGCCGTGTCAGGGGTCAGACCCCTGACATGGCCGCGAGGGTCAGGCGCGCGGATGGGCACGGTCGTAGACCTTGCGGAGGCGCTTCGCGTCGACGTGGCTGTAGATCTGGGTCGTCGAGAGCGACGAGTGGCCGAGGAGCTCCTGGATCGTGCGCAGGTCGGCGCCTCCTTCGAGGAGGTGGGTGGCGAAGGCATGCCGTAGCCGGTGCGGGTTCGGCAGCAGGCGGCGGAGGGTGGAGGTGTCGAGCGGCCGCCCGCGCGCGGAGAGGAAGAGTGCGTCCACGGCCCCGCGCGCGAGCTGCGGTCGCCCCTCCTCGAGGTACCGCCGCAGGCGGTAGGCGGCCTCCTCCCCGAGCGGGACGGCGCGCTCCTTGCCTCCCTTGCCGCGCACGTGGAGGCGCTCCTGCTCGAAGTCGACGTCTGCGAGCCGGAGGTCGACGGCCTCCTGGGCCCGCAGGCCGGCCGAGTAGACGAGCTCGAGGAGCGCGCGGTTGCGAAGCCCGAGCGCGCCCTGCTTTTCGGCGGCGGCGAGGAGCGCGTCGGTCTCGTGGGGGCGCGGCGCGTGTGGGAGGCGGCGCCGCCTCCGGCCGGACACCGCCAGGTCGGGTACCCGGCCGGGCCCGAGCGCGTGGCGGAGCAGCGAGCGCACCGCCGCCAGCTTCCGCGCCACGGTCGTTTGCGCGAGCTTCCGAGGCGTTCTCCCCGGCCGGTCGCCGCCCAGCTCGGCCGCGTAGCGCGCGAAGGCTCGCGCGTCGACGTCGTCGAGCCGGAGGCCGTTCCGGCGCAGCCACGAGGCGAGCTCGTCGAGATCCCGGGCGTATGCGCGCCGCGTGGCGTCGGAGAGCGACTGGCTGCGCAGGAAGCGGTCGATCGCGGTCCTCGTCTCCACGACGCGCTGTTCCGCCTCGCCCCTAGGCTTCCTGCCGTGGTGCTCCGCCATGCGGTCCGCGATCTCCTCCTTGCGAGCTGGGAGACCGACGCCGAGCGGGTGGCCGCCGCGCTTCCGCCCGGCTTCACGCCGGCGCCCGTCGACGGCCGCCACCTCGTCACCGTCGCGGCGCTCCGCTGGCGCAGCGGACGGCTGGGCATGCTGCCGCTCGTCCCCTTCTCGCAGCTCAACGTCCGCGTCTACGTGGAGCACGGGGAGGAGACCGCCGTCTTCTTCCTCGCCCTACGCACGACGCTTCCCGGCCTGGGCGGGGCGCTCCTCGGTATCCCCGTCCGGGCGGCTCGTATCCGCGTCCGCGCCGGGCTCGTGCAAGCGGGCGGGCTCGGTGTCTCGATCCCGTTCGACCCCCGGGGGCCCGCCGAGCCGAGCGAGCTCGGCCAGCACGCCGTCGGGCTGTACGAGGCGGCCGGCGTCCGTGCCTTCCGGATCAGGCGCGGCGAGGCGAGCTGGCGGCGGGCCGAGCCGACCGGGCCGGTGCGGGCCGACCCGCTGCTCGCGCTCGGCTTCTCCCTCGAGGGGCCGCCGGCGCTGCGCTACGCCGAGCGGGCGTCCTTCGAGGCCGAGCTGCCGCCCGCCCGCATCCCGGCGCGCGCCTGACGGCTCAGCGGGCGAACTCGTGCTCGATGTTCTCGAACTCGCGCAGGAGGGAGGCGTGCTGGGCCTCGAAGAGCTCGTCCGGCATCCCGGGGCCCTGGAACATCGTGAACGTGAAGGCGCTCGTGTCCGCGCCGAGCCCTACGACCCGGGTCGGGAAGAGCGCCAGCTCGTCCTCGCTCGGGCCGGCGAGCATGTCGATGACGCCGGTCTCGGGATCGGCCTCGATCCTGAAGAAGAACTCGCCGAGGCCGTTCACCACCTTGTGGCGGCCGTCCTCGACCTTCAGCTCCCGTGCGAACTCGGTCGCCCAGCGGGGCAGGTTCTCGACGTCGGCGAGGTAGGCGAACACCTCGTTCTTCGGCGCGGGCAGCACCCGCGTCACGGTCTCGGACCTCATAGCGACATGACCTCCTGGAGAGAGTGGGTGAGAGCGGTCCGGTCGGCAGCTGAGAGCCCGCCTGCAACGCGCTCTTCGAGCCGTGCGAGCACGCGCTCGGCGACAGGCCGGAACGCGCGCGAGCGGTCGGTCAGCGAGACGAGGAACGCCCGACCGTCGACAGGGTCGCGCTCGCGCGCGACGAGCCCGTTCCGTTCCAGCAGCCGGACGAGAGTCGTCATCGTCTGCTTCGAGAGCCGCGCCCGCGCAGCGAGCTCGCCCATCCTGAGGCCGTCCTCCTCGAAGAGCGGCAGCAGGATGGAGCCGTAGGCGGGGCGCACCTCGGCGAACCCCTCGCGCACGAATTCTTCGTGGAGCACCTCGTTCCAGCGCTGCGAGGCCTTGGCGAGGAGAAAGCCGAGGTTCTCGACCGTCGCGAGCCGTCTGTCCACAAATAGTCTTATATCAGACTAAATCCAGGAGGCGCAAAGGCTCCAGTACCGGCGCCGGCGCGGCGGCTAGCCGACGGCGTCGACGATCTCGGCCGAGAGGCTCTCGAAGCCGTTCAGGAACTCGCGACGCTCGCGGTGCAGGCGCTCGACCTGCCGCTCGTACTCGTCGAGGCGGCCCTGGGACTCGTAGAGCTCGCGCGGCCGCAGCACGACCTCGTCCTCGGCGTCGATCCCGGGCACGTGCCGCGCGACGCGGTAGCCGAAGTCGGCGTCGTCCTGCCACTCGATCGTGCCCTCGGCGATGCCTTTGACGATCGCGGAGGAGTGCTTGATGCGTACCTTGCGGGCGCGCTCGTCCGTCGCCGGGCCGCCGACGCTCCCCGTGCTCATGAGGTAAACCTCCAGCGGGTGCTCCTCGAGGAGCTCCAGGAACCGGTTGCCTTGGAGGTCGTGGGGGAGCGGGAAGAACGGGTTCGTTCCCGGCACGCGCAGGAACTTCCCCTCCTCGGCGGCGCCTCCGGCCGCCGTGCCCGTCGTCTCCCCGAGCATGAAGAAGGCCGCTGCCTGCGGCCCTTCGAGCTTGGCGACCGCCGGGATGATGCCCTCGTTCCGGTTCAGGATGAGCAGGGAGTGGGCCTCGTCGATGGGGCGTGTGGCGGCCGACTCGAGCACGTCGAAGGGGAAGGTGGCGCGGCCGTTCTTCGTGTAGCTCTCGTCGTAGAAGTCGACCTCGTCGCCCGCCTGCGAGACGTTCTCCAGGTACGAGCGCGGCTGCGTGACCGCGCCGTAGATCGTCGGCTCGTCCTCCGGGTTGAGCGCGAACGTCTTGGCGAAGCACCCGTTCTCGGTCGCGTAGACGGCGCCGTCCGGCATCCACGCGACGAAGTCGTCCTGCACCGGCAGGGAGCCGTTCTGGCGCGTGAAGGTCGTCGTCGTCTTCCCCGTCCCGGAGAGGCCGACGATCATCGCGACGCGCTCGCCGCGCGCCGTCGGGATCACCTTGCAGCCCGCGTGGAGCGGGATGCCGCCGCGGTCGTAGACGAGCTTGTTCCACATGCGGAGGATCCCCTTCTTCGACTCGCCGAAGTAGTCGGAGTTGAGGACGCGGTTCACCCCCTGCTCGAGGTCGACGAGGATGAGCCGCTCGTCCGGCCAGCCGGGCGCAGGCAGGTTCGGCGTGTAGACGACCGTCAGCTCGGGCTCGAAGCCCTCCGAGTCGTCGACCTCGAACCAGAGCTGCTGCTGCATGCCGGCGATGTTGGCGTTCGCCGCCTCGATGTACAGCCGGACGGGGACCCGGAACTCGGGTTGGGCGCCCAGGTAGCCGTCGAGGAGGATCATCTCCTGCCCGGCGATGTAGGCGTCCTGGCGGTCCGCCCACTCCTGGGCGACATCGCGCCCGACGGTGCGCTCGACGCCCGGGTCAGGGTCGTCGTCGACGATGAAGGTCGACGGCGTCGAGCGGGCGAGGACCTCGGTTTGGACGTTGACGTTCCCGTACTTCGTCCAGCGCGCGTTGGGCATCGCCGCGGCGAGCTGCTGGAGCTCCCCGGCGCTCGGATTCGTGATCAGCCGGGCCGCCCGCGGGAGCTGGAAGGCCATCTTCGCCACGGGCCGGATCTTACCCGGGCAAGGCGTTTCCAGACCGGCGCAACTCCAGAGGCGCATCGTGTAGCGTCCGTTGCGGTGGAAGCGAAGCACGACGTCCTGATCGTGGGCGCCGGTTGCGCGGGCATGCGCGCCGCGATCGAGGCGTTCGACGCGGGCGCCGACGTCGCCGTCATCTCGAAGATCCACCCGGTGCGGAGCCACTCGGGCGCCGCCGAAGGCGGCATCAACGCGGCGCTCGGGAACGCCTCCGACGACGATCCCGAGAAGCACGCCTTCGACACGGTCAAGGGCTCCGACTACCTCGGAGACCAGGACGCCATCGAGGTGCTCTGCAACGAAGCGCCCGACGACGTCTACCAGCTCGAGCACTGGGGCGCCGTCTTCTCGCGGACCGACGACGGCCGCATCGCCCAGCGTCCCTTCGGCGCGGCCGGCGAGCCGCGCACCGCCTACGCCGCCGACATCACGGGCCACGTCCTCATCCACGTGCTCTACGAGCAGGTGATGAAGCGCGACCTGACCGTGTACGACGAGTGGTTCGCCTGGCGCCTCGTCGAGGACGACGGCCGCTGCCAGGGCGTCATCGCCTGGGATCTGCTGAACGGCGGTCTCAAGCTCGTCGGCGCGAAGACGGTCATCCTCGCCACGGGCGGCGCCGGCCGCCTCTACACGGGAACGACGAACGCGTACGCGTGCACGGGCGACGGGATGGCGATGGCGCTGCGGCTGGGCGTGCCGCTGAAGGACATGGAGATGATGCAGTTTCACCCGACGACGCTCTCGCCCTCGGGGGTGCTGATCACCGAGGGCTGCCGCGGCGAGGGGGCCTACCTCCTGAACGGCGAGGGAGAGCGCTTCCTGACGCGCTACGCCCCGAACGCGATGGAGCTCGCGAGCCGCGATGTCATCTCCCGCGCCGAGCAGACGGAGATCGACGAGGGGCGCGGCGTGGACGGCAACGTCCTCCTCGACCTGCGGCACCTCGGCGCCGACCGGATCATCGACCGCCTGCACGGGACGCGGGAGCTCTCGATGGTGTTCGCCGGCGTCGACCCGATCCACGACCCGATCCCGGTCCGGCCCGGCGCCCACTACCACATGGGCGGCGTCGACACCGACCTGGACGGCAAGACGGCGCTCGAGGCGCTCTACGCCGCCGGCGAGTGCGCCTGCGTCTCCGTGCACGGCGCGAACCGCCTGGGCGGGAACGCGCTCATGGAGACGATCACCTTCGGGAAGCGCGCCGGGCGCGCGGCGGCCGAGTGGGCGTTCGCGAACACGGTGGTCGCGCCGCCGGCCTCGGCGCTCGCCGACGCCGAGCGCGACCTCCGGACGATGCTCGACCGCGCGAAGGGCGAGCGGCCGCACGCGATCCGCGATGAGATGGCCGCGACGATGCACGAGAACTTCGGCGTCTTCCGGCGCGAGGAGCAGATGCGCGCGCAGGGCGAGATCGTCGCCGGCCTGCGCGAGCGCTACGAGCAGGTCGTCGTGGACGACAAGGGCGACGTCTTCAACTCGGACCTCACGCAGGCGCTCGAGCTCGGCTTCCTGCTCGAGCTGGCGGCGTGCATGGTCGAGGCGGGCCTCGCGCGCAAGGAGAGCCGCGGCGCCCACGCTCGCCCGTATGACTACCCGGAGCGCGACGACGAGAACTTCATGAAGCACACCATGGTCACGTGGGTGGACGACCGCCCCCAGCTCGCGTGGGAGCCCGTGCGCGCGACGAAGTGGCAGCCGCAGGAGCGCACGTACTAATGAGGCGCGCGCTTCTCCTCCCGGCCGCGCTGGTCGCCGCGCTCCTCTTCGCCGCCTGCGGCGGCTCGGAGGCGACCGAGCCGAAGCCACTCCCGAAGATCGACGTCGTCCAGGCCGCGACGCGCACCGTGGACGCGAAGAGCGCACGCTTCACGCTGCGCGGCGAAGGCGGGCGGGGCGGCCCGTTCACCGGCGAGGGGGAGCTCGCCGGACACCGCGCGCGGGTCGAGCTCCACTTCTCCGAGGCCGCGGGCGGCCTTCTCCCGGCGGACGTCGAGGCCGTGTACGCCGAGGGAGCCCTCTACCTGCGCCTCTCCGGCCTGGCGGGCCTGCTACCCGGCCTCGTCTCGGGGGGCGCCGACTGGATCGGCGTCGACCTCGCCGTCGACTCGGGCGTGCTCGACGAGTACCTCGATCTCGGCGAAGGCGACCCTGCTCGGCTGCTCGAGACGCTCGAGGCCGCCGGGGCCTTCGAGGCGGTCGGAAGCGAGCGCGTTCGGGGCGTCGAGACGACCCGCTACCGCGGGACGGTGGCCTCGAGCCGGATCGACGTCTGGGTCGGGGCGGACGGGCTCGTGCGCCGCGCGACCGTCGGTGACGGCGACGGCACGAACGTCGAGCTCGAGCTCTACGACTTCGGAGCGGACGTGGAGATCGAGCCCCCGCCCGCAGACGAGGTCACGGAGCTGGGCGATCTTCTCCAGGGAGGTCTCTGAGTGGACGTCGCACTGAAGATCTGGCGCTACGACCCCGACTCGGGCGAGCGGGAGCTCAGGCACTACGAGGTCGAGGCGCCCGAGTGGGCCTGTCTGCTCGACGTCCTCGACATCGTCAAGGACCAGGTCGACGGCACGCTCGCCTACAGGAAGAGCTGCCGCATGATGATCTGCGGCTCCTGCGGGATGCGCATGGACGGCCGCGCCGTCCTCGCCTGCAAGGAGCGCATGAAGCCCATCGTCGAGCGCGGCCACGTGCCGGTGGTCTCGGCCATGGGCAACATGCCCGTTCTCAAGGACCTCGTCGTCGACATGCAGCCGTTCTGGACGAAGATCCGGACGATGAAGCCCTGGCTCGACACCGGGTACGAGGAGGTGCCGGAGCACGGCGAGTTCATCCACTCGCAGGAGGAGATGAACCCGATCCACAAGGAGGCGCTCTGCATCATGTGCGGCTGCTGCGTCTCGGAGTGCAACTCCATGGAGTCGGACCCCGAGTTCTTCGGGCCGGCCGCGCTGGCCAAGGGCTTCCGCTTCGTCGGGGACCCGCGCGACCGGACGAAGATCGAGCGGCTCGAGCGCTACAACGACGAGCACGGCATCTGGGACTGCACGCGGTGCTACTTCTGCAACGAGCGCTGCCCCAAGGGCGTCGACCCTCGCGACGCGATCGCCAAGCTCGGTGCGGAGTCGATCCGGGTCGGCATCGACCGCGACATGGGCGCCAAGCACGCCAAGTGGTTCGTCCACTCGGCGAAGACGACCGGCTGGTTGCGCGAGACGGAGCTCGTGCCGAAGACGCAGGGCGTCGCCGCCGCCATCAAGGAGACGAAGTTCGCGCTCAACCTCTTCAAGCACGGCAAAGTGCCGCTTCCCTTCCCGCCGCACGTGGCGAAGAACGTGCAGGAGGCGCGCGCGCTCCACGAGCTCGTCGGGGCGCAGGGACGCGACGGAGCGGCCGGGATCGTCCAGGGCGAGCGCGCCCTCGCGCGCATCGAGCACACGGAGCACGGGGGAGTGCAGCGCGACGCGCCGGCGGTCACGCCGGGCGAGCCGACCCCGCACGCGGAGGGATGAGCCGGTGAGGGTCGCGTACTACAAGGGCTGCCTCGCTTCGCTCTCCGCGAAGGAGCTCGACAGCTCGACGCAGGCGCTCGCGCCGAAGCTCGGGATCGAGCTCGAGGAGCTCGAATCCGTCACGTGCTGCGGCGCGGGCGACATCCACGAGGCCGAGCCGGACTACTACCTGCACCTGAACGCGCGCATCCTCGCCTACGCCGAGGCGACCGGGTGCGACACGCTCATGACGATTTGCAACGTCTGCACGCTCAACCTGCGGCAGGCGAACTTCCAGCTCCAGGGCGACGACGCGCTACGCGTGCGCGTGAGCGAGAATCTCGAGAAGGTCGGCGCGCCGCCGTACTCGGGCGGAGTCGAGGTCAAGCACCTCCTCTGGCTCGTCGCCGAGGGCGACGGCTACGAGAAGCTGAAGCAGGTGGCCCACAAGGGGCTCAAGGGTCTCAAGGTGGCGCCCTTCTACGGTTGCCAGATCCTGCGGCCCTCGAAGCTGCTCGGCTTCGAGGACCCCGACCGGCCGTGGTCGCTCGAGGCGATCATCGAGGCCTGCGGCGGCGAGGCCGTCGACTACCCGGCGAAGGTGAAGTGCTGCGGGTTCCCGATCATCCAGGCCCGCGAGGAGACGGCCCTCGGCGAGCTCATCCAGCCGATCCAGCAGTCGATCGAGGCCGGCGCCGACGCGATGGTGACGCCCTGCCCGCTCTGCCACCTCTCGCTCGACGCCTGGCAGTCGAAGCTCGAGGCGCAGACGGGGCAGCGGTTCCAGATGCCGATCCTCCACCTCTCGCAGCTCGTCGGCGTGGCGGCGGGGCTCGAGGATTCCGAGCTGAAGTTCAAGCGCCACGTCGTCTCCGTCGAGCCGGTGCTCGAGAAGCTCGAAGCGCCGTAGCGAACCGTTTCCACAGAAGGGACCGGCCCGGCTCTCCTCGGAAAGAACCGGGCCGGTAATGCCCCTCCATCTCCACAGACGCCGCCGGCCGGAAAAACTTGCGCACTAAGATCCACCGGATGCCGAGGCGCCTGCTCGTGCTCGCGGTCGCCGCCGCCGGCGCCGGCGCGGCGGTCGTGGCCGCCCGCCGCGCCGCCGCTCACGACCCCTCCGGAAACGGCGGTTCGCGGGAGCGCGCCGAGCGTCTCCGCCGGGAGCTCGACGCGTCGCGCCAGCGGCTCCGCGCCGACATCGCCCGGGCCCGAGCGCAGCGCTAGGACGTGCTGGCTTGGCTCGCCGCCGCCGGGGCGGCGCTCGCGGCGGCCGGGCTCGGCTGGATGCTCTTCGAGGCGCAGTGGGTCGAGCTGCGCGAGCGCGAGGTGCCGATCGACGGGCTGCCTCCGGAGCTGGACGGCTTCGCCGTCCTCCACCTCTCAGACTTCCACCTCGGCACGATGTCCTTCAACGGGCGCACGGTCCGCAAGGCGGTCTCCTGGGCGGCGGAGCACGAGCCGGACCTCGTCGCGATCACAGGCGACCTCGTCAGCCGGGGGCGCGGCGAGCGGGCGCTCCGCGAGGCGCTCGGCCGGCTGCGGGCCCGCCACGGGACGTACGCGATCCTCGGGAACCACGACGTCGCCGAGACGCGGGACCCGTTCGCCAGCCCCGCCGACCTTTCCGACCTGCGGAAGGACGAGGCGCGGCTCCTCGAGCACGCGTCCGTCGTCGTCGACGTGGACGGGAGCCGGGTGCAGGTCGCCGGGGCCGACCCGCGCCGCCTCCGGGATCCGCTCGGGCCGCTCTCGGACCGTCAGGCCGACCTGCGCCTCCTGCTCGTCCACTACCCGGACGCCGTCTGGAGCCTTCGCCCGGGCGACTTCCACCTCACGCTCGCCGGGCACCTGCACGGCGGCCAGATCTGCATCCCGACGCCGCGAGGCAAGATCCGGCTCGAGCACCTGCGCGCGCCGTTCTGGGAGGGGCTCTTCGAGCTTCCGATCGGCATGCTCCACGTCTCGCGCGGTCTCGGGACGAGCTTCGTCCCGTTCCGCCTCCTTGCTCGCCCCGAGGCGACGCTCCTGGTCCTGCGACGGCGCGAGTAGACTCGGCCGCCGGAATGGCCATCCGGCTCCAGCCCGTCACCGGCGCGACGATCGGAGACGCTCCGCCGGTCTGCGTGGATTGCGTCTTCTGGCAGTCGCGTCCAGGCCGGGCGGCCGCGAAGGAGCGCTGGGCGGAGCGCATCGAGGACGACTGGGGCGCCTGGGGAACGATCTACGAGGACGACGGGGGCCGCCGGCTCGGCTTCGTGCAGTACGGGCCGTCCGGCCACTTTCCCCGCGCGTTCTCGCTCCCCGCCGGCCCTCCGTCGGCCGACGCGGTCCTCGTCACGTGCGCCTACGTCGTCGACTTGGCGACGCCCTGGGTCCTCCAGAGCCTCTTCCTCGCGGCGATCGGCGAGGCCCGCGACCGCGGCGTGAAGGCGATCGAGACGTTCGGCTACCGCTACCCGGAGAGCGAGTCGAGCTACGAGCGCTTCCTCGTCCACCGGACCGTGTTCCCGGCCGACTTCCTCGCCGACTTCGGGTTCACCGCGGTGCGCTGGGACGGCGACGTCTGCCTCGCGCGCCTCGAGCTCGGGGGGCTCCAGCCGGTGGAGGAGGGGCTCACGGTGCGCGTCCGGCGGAAGGTGAAGGAGGCCTTCGCTCCGGCACCCGTGCCGCAGCGTCCCTGACCGCCTGGCAGTTCCTGGTAGACTTCGCCGGCGGGTTTTTGCCTATAAGGCGCAAACCGCTCGGTCGCATGGCTCTCGAAGGGGCACTACCGGTCGCACGGCGCCTGGGCGTCGAGGAGGTCCTCCGCCAGGGCGGCCTGACGCGCTTCCACCGGCGTGCCGTCCTCCTCACAGGCCTCGCGTGGACGTTCGTGGCCATGGAGATACTCCTCGTCGGCTTCACCGTCCCCCTCTTCACGGCACTCTGGGATCTCTCGGGAAGCTACGCGGGCTGGATCGCGGCCTCGGCCCTCGGCGGCTCCCTCGTCGGGAGCCTCGTCCTCGGCCGCCTGGCCGACCGGATCGGCCGCAGGCGCGTGTTCCAGGCGTCGATCCTCTGGTACGCCCTCTTCACCGCGCTGACCGCGCTCTCCTGGGGGCCGGGCTCCCTCTCGGCGTTCCGGTTCCTCGCCGGCATCGGCCTCGGCGGCATGCTCGTCGTCGACCCGTCCATGCTGGCCGAGTACCTGCCCCCGCAGAAGCGCGGCCGCTACCTCGTGCTCCTCGACTTCTTCTGGCCGGTCGGCCTGCTCGCCGCCACCGGCCTCTCCTGGCTCTTCCTCGAGCAGGTGGGCGGGGACGACGCCTGGCGCTATCTCTTCCTCGCGGCGGCGTTCCCGGCGTTCCTCGCGTTCGCCGTGCGCCTCGCGTTGCCCGAGAGCCCCTACTGGCTGGCGCGCCAAGGCCGGGCGGCCGAGGCTGCCGGCGTCCTCGGCCGGATCACGGGACGCCACGTCGATCCGGCGACGCTCGCCGCGGAATCGGAGCCGCGTGCCTCGGTCGTCGAGCTCGTCTCGCGCCGGCTCCGCCGCACGTCCGCCCTGATCGTCCTCGTGTGGATCGCGCTCAACATCTCCTACTACGGGCTCTTCCTCTGGCTCCCGTTCGTGCTCCAGACGGAGGAGCGGTTCACGATCGACGTCTACCTCCTGCTCGCGCTCTCGGCGCTCTCCCAGTTCCCCGGCTACGCAGCCGCCATCTGGCTCGTCGAACGGGTGGGCCGCAAGCCGACCCTCGCGGCGTTCCTCGCGCTCGGCGGCGTCTCCGCCTACGCCTTCGCCGTCTCGGACTCGACGCCGCAGTACGTGGCGGCTCTCTTCTTCGTGGGCTTCTTCAACCTGGGCGCCTGGGGCGCGGTCTACCCGTACACGTCGGAGCTCTTCCCCACGCGGTTGCGCGCGAGCGCGTTCGGGATGGTGGAGGGCGTCGGCAAGGGAGCGGCGATCGGCGGTCC
>DASTBX010000010.1:0-10290 GCA_035711645.1 Gaiellaceae bacterium | reverse complement strand
TTCCCGCCCACATGCCGGCCACGCCGACGTACGGCAACCCGTGCAGCTCTTCCGGAAGCTCGTCGACGACGGGCAGCGACCAGATCAGCCCCGCGGTGGAGAGCTCGTCCGGAGCGTTGGCGACAGCGTCCCGCCAGCCTGCGAGCACCTGCCGAGCATCCTCCAGGCGGTACGCGACGTTGAGGGCAAACACCTCGGGCCCGAGCTCGTGGAGGCGGAGCTCGAAGGAGGTGACGACGCCGAAGTTGCCGCCGCCTCCGCGCAGCGCCCAGTAGAGGTCCGGATGCTCGGCAGCGCTCGCGCGCACCTGACGGCCGTCGGCGAGCACGACGTCCGCGGAGACGAGGTTGTCGACGGTCATCCCGTCGCGCCGGCGCTGGTGCGAGACCCCGCCGCTGAGCGTCAGGCCCGCGACGCCGGTCTCGGAGACCACCCCGCCCGGTGTCGCGACGCCGAGCGGCGCGGTGACCCGGTCGACGTCCGCCCATGTCGCGCCGCCCTGCACGTGCACCGTGCGGCCGGACGGATCCAGACTGACGCCCCGCAGCGCGGACAGATCGAGCACGAGGCCGTCGTCGACGAGGGCTGTGCCCGCGACGTTGTGGCCGCCGCCGCGCACGGCCAGCGGCAGTCCGTGCTCCGCCGCGAAGCGGATCGCGGTCGCGACGTCGTCGGCGTGGGCGCAGCGCACGATCGCCGCCGGCCGCTTGTCGATCATCGAGTTCCACACACGTCGCGTCGCGTCGTACTCGGCGTGGCCGGAAGTGATCACCTCGCCGGCCACCAGGCCTGCGAGCCGAGCCGCGCCGAACGGCGTGAGGACGGCAGTGACGGTCATGACTCTCTCCTTTGGTTAGTTAGCACGATCGGTCGTTCTTGTCTTGATATTACGACCGATCGTGCTAATTTGTCAAGCGTGAGCGCAACGGCAGAGCCAAGGAAGGTCCGCAAGCAGCGCGAGGACGGCCTGCGCAGCAGGCGAACGATCCTCGATGCCGCGGCGAAGCTGGCCACCGTCGAGGGTCTCGAGGGCCTTTCGATCGGCCGGCTCGCGGAGCACATCGGGATGTCGAAGAGCGGCCTGTACGCGCACTTCGGCTCGAAGGAAGAGCTCCAGCTCGCCACGATCGAGACCGCTGCGGAGATCTTCCAGGAGCACGTAATCGCTCCCACCGAGGCGATCGAGTCGCCGCGCGCCCGTCTCGAGGGAGTGACCGAGTCGTTCCTCGACCATCTCGAACGCCGGGTCTTCCCGGGCGGCTGCTTCTTCGCGTCGGCCGCGGCCGAGTTCGACACCCACCCGGGGCCCGTCAAGGAGCGGATCGCGGCGTATTCCGCTGAGTTCCTCGAGACGCTCGAAGAGCTGGCTGACGAGGCTCAGCGCGAGGGCGAGCTCGGCGCAGGACAGGACCCGGGCCAGGTCGCCTTCGAGATCGACGCCTACCTGTTGATGGCGAACACCGCGTTCCTGCTCCACAACGATCCGAAAACCCTCGACCGCGCCCGCGCGGCAATCCAGGCGCGCCTGGGTCGCTAGCTTCCTCGAGCCCATGGCTACGCCGAAGACGATCGGCGCGGCGACGGACACCGCCGCGCGGTACCTCCGCCTGGGGCTCCAGCTCGGGCGCCATGTCGACGGGCTCGTCGACGCGTACTTCGGGCCGCCCGAGCTGGCGGCGGCGGTTGAGGCCGAGCCGCCGGTCGCCCCGCCCGAGCTCGTCGCCGCCGCGGATGGCCTGCTCGACGAGCTCGAGGACGGCTGGCTCCGCGACCAGGTGCTCGGTCTGCGCGCGTACGCCGGCGTGCTGGCGGGCGAGACGGTCCCCTACGCCGACGAGGTGGAGCGCTGCTACGGCGTTCGCCCGACCTTCACCGACGAGGCGGTGTTCGCGTCGGCGCACGCCGAGCTGGACGAGCTGCTCCCCGGCGACGGCCCACTCGGCGAGCGCCTGGAGCGCTGGGAGGCGTCGATCCGCGTCCCCACGGAGCTGATCGAGCCGACGGTCGCCGCGGTCATCGAGGAGGCCCGCGCACAGACGCTCGAGCTGGTCTCTCTCCCGGACGGCGAAGGAGTCGAGGTCGAGATCGTTCGGGACGAGCCGTGGCTCGCGTTCTGCGAGTACCTCGGCGATCTCCGCAGCCGGATCTCCGTGAACGTCGACCTGCCTCTGTCCGCGATCGAGCTGCTCGTCCTGACGATGCACGAGACCTATCCCGGTCATCACGCCGAGCGCTCGAGCAAGGAGGAAGTCCTCGTCCGGGGCCGGGGCCTGCTCGAAGAGACGATCGTGCTCGTCCCGACGCCGCAGTCGCTCGTCGCGGAGGGGATCGCCACCATCGCGCCGCGGCTCCTGCTCGAGGGAGAGGGCGCCGGCCGGCTCGCTGCCGTCCTGCACGACGCCGGCGTCGACTTCGATCTCGCCCACGCCCTGGCCGTCGACCGTGCCCGCGAGCCGCTCTCCGCAGCCGAGGTGAACGCGTCTCTGCTGATGTACGAGCGTGGAGCTGACAGCGCGGAGGTGCAGGCCTACCTCGAGCGCTGGGGGCTCCAGACCTCACAGCTTGCCGCGCACGTGGTCCGCTTCCTCGAGGAGCCGGCCTCGCGGACGTACATCCTCACGTACTCGGCCGGGCGAGACCTCTGCCGCGCGTACGTCGGCAACGATCCGAACCGGTTCCGCCGCCTGCTCACCGAGCAGGTGCGCGTGCGAGACCTGCTCGCGGCGCACGACACCCCCACTCGGTGACAGTCCCCCTACGGGGCGTCGCCGGACGGAAGCTCCTGCGCGATCTCCCAGACGTGGCCCGCAGGGTCGGCGAAGGCGGCGGTGCGACCGCATCTCTACGCGGCGAGCAGACCGATGCCAAGCGTGACGACGCCTACGGTCAGTGCGACGATCCCCGCGTAGAGCAGGTAAATCAGCCGGTTCGGCTCGGTGCGGCCCCTGCCCGCGGAGGAGAGGAAGAAGCCGGCGGGGAACAGGATCGCGGCCACCCAGATGCCGTCGCGCGCGATCAGCTCGTCGATGCCGTCGAGCCTCGCTGCATCCACGAGGAGCTGCGCCACGATGGCGAAGAGGACGAACACCCCGGCGTGCGCGTGGCCGGCGCGCGCGAACGCCTTCTGGAAGCCGGTGGCGGGTTGCGAGCCGCGCGTCATGCGCAGGACGGTCAGCCCGCCGAGCTCCACCGCGACGACCGTCAGCAGCAGAATTCCGGCCGTCGTCAGCGTGGCGTCGGATATCTCGAGCGCCGCTGCGATCACGCCTGCCCTGTCCTTCGCGAGGGCATTTCGGCTCCTTCCCTTGCTCGCACTACGGCTTACCGCTCGGTTCGGGGCGCAAACCGCCGCAAGAATGCTCGGATGGACGGCCTTTCCTCGCTTCACCAAGAGGCAGTCGCCTCTGCCCGCGCCGTCGTGCTCGTCGAGGGGACGAGCGATCGCATCGCCGTGGAGGCGCTGGCGCGCCGCCTCGGCCGCGACCTCGCGGCAGAAGGCGTCGTCGTGGTTGCGATCGGCGGCGCGCAGGCGATCCGGAACGCCCTCGACCTGTTCGGCCCGCGCGGGGTCGGCGCGAAGGTCGCCGGGCTGTGCGACGCGGCGGAGGAACGGCACTTCGCGCGGGCGCTCGAGCGACTAGGGCACGGCGCCGGGCTCACGCGCGGGTCGATGGAGGCGCTCGGGTTCTTCGTCTGCGATCCGGACCTCGAGGGAGAGCTCGTGCAGGCGGTCGGCCCGGACGCGGTCGAGGGAATCCTCGCAGAGCAGGGCGAGCTCGGCTCGTTCCGGACGTACCAGAAGCAGCCCGCGCACCGCGACCGCCCGCGCGAGGATCAGCTGTGGGGCTTCATGTTCAACCGAAAGATCCGCTACGCGGAGCTGCTCGTCGAGGCGCTCGACCTCGGCCGCGTGCCGCGGCCGCTCGACGGCGTCCTCGCCTTCGTGTGAGTCAGGCCGTCGCCAGCGCCACGATGCGCTCGAGCGCGAAGCCGCCGAGCTCGCAGCGCTGCCAGCTGTCGCCGCGGTCGCCGCTCTCCCACAGCTGGCCGTCGGCGAGGCCGGCATAGAGCCGGTCGCCGGTCGTGACGAGCACGTACGGCATCGGGAGGGGATCGGGGAGGCCGCCGTCGAGCGCCGTCCAGCCGCCGTTCCGGCGCCGGTAGATCCTCGCCTGTGCATCGCCGCCGCCATGGGCCGCGAACGGACCGGTGCTGGCCGAGACGTACCAGAGCTCGGGGTCGTCCGGGTCGACCGCGACCGACCACGTGTAGTGGCGGTCGCGCCCCTCGTCAGCGGCCTGCCAGGTGTCGCCGCCGTCCTCACTCCAGGCGGCGCCGCCGCCGCCCGCCTCGTACGCCCGCCCTCGTGCCGTCGGATGCCAGGCGAGCGAGTGGACGTCGCGCTCCGCGCCCGGCCGGTGGTCGTGCCACGTCTCGCCGCCGTCGGTCGAGCGCATCAGCCCGCCGAGCTCGATCCCGACCAAGAGGACGTCCGGGTCGTGCGGGCTCGGCGCGACCCAGCGGACGTGCGACGTCCACGGGCGCGGCGGGAAGCTCCAGGTCGGCTGCGACGGAAGCTCGAGCAGGCTCGAAAGCTCGCGCCAGTTGGCGCCGCCGTCATCGCTTCGGTAGAGGGCGCTCGGCTCGGTCCCTGCGTACACCGCGCCGTCGGCCGCGACGGCGAGCGAGAACACGCCCGACGCAGGCAGCTCGGAGTCGACCCAGGTCGCGCCGCCGTCGGCGCTGCGGCGCACGCCGCCCTCGCGCAGGCCGGCGTACAGACGGTTGCCGTCCGCTGGATCGACCGCGAGGCACTGTGCGCCCGTCCCAACGAGCGCCGTGCTCACGGTCCAGCCGTCGCCCGCGCGATCGAGCCGTGCGACCGAGTCGCCGGTCGCGGCGTAGAGACGAGTGTGGCTCATCTCCTTCGACCGTAGCCCACGCTGGAGGCTGCCGGTCGGGCTGGCCAGCCGAGCTCGCGCGCGACGGCCTCGACCGCGGTAACCAGCGCCCGTACGGAGGGGCGCTTCGCGTCCGTGGCCCGCGTCGCTGCGTAGATCGTCCGGTGCACCGAGCCCTCGGCGATCTCGCGCGCGACGACCCCGGGATGCGAGCCGGTCACCACGAACTCGGGCAGCAGCGTCACCGCGAGCCCCCGCGCCACGAGGGCGAGCGCGAGCACGCTGTCGTTCGCGCGGTGGCGGATGTCGGGGTCGAAGCCGCCGAGCGTCCTGCACGTGCGGCTCGTCATCTCCTCCCACCCCATCCCGGGATGGCCGGTCACCCAGGCCTCGCCGGCGAGCTCGGTGAGCGGCACGGCGCGCCGGCGCCGCCTCGCGGCCGGGTGCCCCTCGGCGACGATCACCCGCAGCGGGTCTCGGTGAAGGACGCGCCGCGAGACCCCCGGCGGGCGCGGGTGCGGCTGCTGCTGCCACTCGTCGGCGAGCACGAGGTCGATTTCCCCGAGCGCGAGCGCGGGCAAGGACTGCTCCGGCTCGGCCTCGACGAGCTCGCACCGCAGCCCCGGCGCGTCGCGCGCGAGCTGCTCGAGCGCCGGCGCCGCGAGCCGGAGGGCCACGGACTGGAAGGAGGCGACGCGCGCGCGTCCGACGACGGCCCCCGCGGCCGCCGCGAGCTCCGCCTCTGCCAGCTCGGCGCGCTCGAGCAGCGCATCGGCGTGCGTCGCGAGGACGAGCGCCGCGTCGGTGAGCCTGACGCCGCGACCCGCGCGCTCGAGCAGCTCGACGCCCGCCTCGCGCTCGAGCACCGCGAGCTGCTGCGAGACCGCGGACGGCGTGAACTGCAACGCCTCGGCGACCGCAGCGATCGTGCCCCGGTCGCGGAGCTCTTGCAGCAGGCGCAATCGGCGGAGGTCGAGCATCGTGAAGAAATGCTACTGGTTTGTGCTTAGGAATCATAATTGCTACTCATGTGTGCGGCGGGCAGGGTACGGCCATGGCTCGCACGGGTGTCCTCCTCTGCCTCGGCTCCGCGGCCGCGTTCGGGACGATGGGCATCTTCGGCAAGCTCGCCTACGACGCGGGAGCCACGGTGGGGACGTTGCTCGCCGTCCGCTTCGCGCTCGCCGCGGCCGTGTTCTGGGTGCTCGTCGTCGCGTCCGGAGCCGCCCGGCGTGTCTCCGCCCTGCCGCGCCGTGACGTCGGCCTGGCGCTGGGCCTCGGCGCAGTCGGCTACAGCGCCCAGGCCGGCTGCTATTTCGCTGCCCTCCAGCGGATCGACGCGTCCTTGCTGGCGCTGCTCGTCTACACGTTCCCGGCGATCGTCACCGTGGCGGCGATCGTCCTCGGCCGGGACCGGGCGAGCGGCCGAACCGCCCTCGCCCTGGGCTTCGCGTGCGCGGGGCTGATCCTCGTGCTCGCGGGGAGCGCCGCGGGTGCGCTCGACCCGCTCGGGGTCGCGCTCGGCCTCACCGCGGCCGTCGTCTACAGCGCCTACATCCTCGTCTCCGAGGGCGTCGCGATCCGCCTCGACGCGCTGACGCTCAGCGCCCTAGTCTGCACCGGAGCGGCGGTCTCCCTCACCGTGTCGGCGCTCGCCCTCGGCGACCTGGACCTCTCCGGCGTCGGCCCCGAGGGGCTCGGGTGGCTCGCGGCGATCGCGCTCGTCTCGACGGTTGCGGCGATCACGCTGTTCTTCGGGGGACTGGGCCGGGTCGGTCCCACGGCCGCGTCGATCCTCTCGACGCTGGAGCCCGTCGTCACGATCGGGCTGGCCTTCGTCGTCTTCGGGGAGTCGCTCGGGCCGGCGCAGCTTGCGGGCGGCGCGCTCGTGCTGGTGGCGGTCGTCGCCGTTCGCGTGCCGGTCCGCGCGAGAGCGGCGGAGTTACCGCGCGGTCGGCAGGAGCCCGCTGCGCAGGCCTCGACGTAACGGCTACTCGCGCGGGCGGCCGGGCTCGACCGCCTTGCGCGCTCGCTCGGCGGCCTCCTCGCGCTCCGGGTCGTCGCTCTCCGGCGACAGCCAGGTCCTTTCGGTGGTCTGGTAGTCCGGCTTCTCCGGCGCGCTCGGGGAACGCTCGTCGTCGCGGCGGTCTCGGTCGTCGCTCATTCCTTCCCTGTTCCCACCGGAGGCCCGTCGTAACCACTCGGCTTATCCCAGGGCAGACCCGGGTAGTGCCGCCGCATGGCGCGCGTCCTCACGTGGCACGTCCACGGCAACTACTTGCTGTATCTCAGCCGCGCCCGCCACGACTTCTTCCTGCCCGTCCGGCCCGACCGCAGCCACCCGTACGGCGGCCGAGCCGGCTCGTTCCCGTGGCCGGACAACCTCCACGAAATGGCCGTCGAGGACGTCCGCGAGCTCGACATCGACGCCGTCCTCTACCAGTCGAAGGACGCCTGGGAGCGCGATCGGTTCGAGCTCCTCTCGGACGAGCAGCGACGGCTCCCCGCCGTCTACCTCGAGCACGATCCGCCGCGGCAGAGCGCGTACGCAACGAGGCACCACGTGGACGACCCGGCCGTGCTCGTCGTGCACGTCACGCACTTCAACGAGCTGATGTGGGACTGCGGTGAGGTCCCGACGACGGTGGTGGAGCACGGCGTCGAGGTTCCGGAGGACGTCCGCTGGACCGGCGAGCTCGAGCGTGGCCTCGTGATCGTCAACAACCTCGGCCCTCGTGGGCGGCGGCTCGGCGCGGACGTCTTCGAGCGCGTGCGGCACGAGTTGCCGCTCGACCTCGTCGGGATGGGCTCCGCCGAGCTCGGCGGGCTCGGCGAGATCCCCCCGCCCGAGCTCGCCGCGTTCGCGGCGCGCTACCGGTTCCTCTTCAACCCGATCCGCTGGACGAGCCTTGGCCTCGCGGTCTGCGAGGCGCTCCAGGTCGGGCTGCCGGTCGTCGGTCTCGCGACGACGGAGATGTCCCGCGCGATCGAGAACGGGGTCTGCGGCTACGTCGACACCGACGTCGACGCGCTCGTAGCGCACATGCAGCGGCTGCTCGCCGATCCGGCCGAGGCGAGCCGCCTCAGCGCCGGAGCGCGCCGGCTCGGCCGCGAGCGGTGCGGGATCGAGCGCTTCGCCGAGCGGTGGACGGACGTGCTCGAGCAGGCGGCGCGCCGCAGGGCGCCGGCTAGGCCGCTTCGTTCTCGAGCGGCGTGACGGCGGCCGCCTGCGGTCGCAGCCTGCCCTCGCGCTCCACGCACAGCCCGGTGGCGCCGGCCTTCGCGCGATTGGCGAGGCTGACGCCGTTGTCGACGTAGAGCGCGAGCTCGGTGGCGGAGAGGAGCGAGTAGACGGAGCGGAGCGCGATGTGGCCCGGCTCGATCTCGGCGGCGACCCACGGCAGGAAGCTGCGGCGCCCCTTGTCGCGCACCTCGAGGCCGAGCACGTGCCCGAGGTCACGCGCGCAGAGCACGTCGGAGACGATCCCGACGTCCACCTCGCCGATGCGCACCGCGAGGCCGAGAAGCTCCTGCGCCCGGATCGGCCAGCGTCGGTCCACGAGGCGGTGCTTCGCCGGAACGCGAAGCGCCAAACACTATGGCTGCCGAAGTGTTTCGGATTCGAGGAGCGGGGAAGCCGCTTCTCTCCTTGAACGTTCTCGGGATCAACGCCGTCTTCCACGATCCGGCCGCCGCTCTCGTCGTCGACGGGGAGATCGTCGCCGCCGCCGAAGAGGAGCGGTTCACGCGTCGCAAGCACGGGAAGCCGGCCGTGCCGTTCTCGACCTGGGAGCTGCCGGAGCGCTCCGCGCGCTGGTGTCTCGCCGAGGCGGGCCTCGATGCCTCGGAACTCGACGCGATCGGCTACTCGTACGACCCGGCCCTCGCTCCACGGCTGAACGGCGACGTGACGGCCGACGGGTGGGAGCCGCTCCGCACGCTGTACGCCGAGCGGGCCCCACGGTTTCTCGCGACAGCGCTGCCCGGCCTCGATCCCGACCGCGTCAGGTTCGTCCCGCACCACGTGGCGCACGGGGCCTCCGCGGCGCACGCAAGCCCGTTCTCGTCGGCGGCCGTCCTCGTGCTCGACGGACGCGGAGAGCGGACCTCGTCCCTCACGGGACGCTATGACGGGGAGCGGCTCGAGGTCCTCCACATGCAGCCGCTCCCCGACTCGCTCGGTCTCTTCTACGAGGAGGCGACCGAGCACCTCGGGTTCCGTCGTGCCTCGGACGAGTACAAGGTGATGGCGCTCGCGGCGTACGGGCGGCCGTCGGCGCTGGAGGCGCTCCGTGGGCTCGTCCGCCCCACCGGACGGGGTCGGTTCACGTGCGCGGCCGTCCCGTGGGACGAGCTTGCGCCCCCGGCCCGCGACGAGGAATGGCAGCCGGTGCACGCAGACCTTGCCGCGAGCGTCCAGCGACGGCTCGAGGAGGTGCTCCTCGCGCTCGCAGCGGACGTCCACGAGCAGACGGGCGAGTCGCGGCTCGTCCTCGCCGGCGGCGTCGCCCTCAACTGCGTCGCGAACTCGGTCCTCTACGAGCGCGGGCCGTTCGAGGAGATCTGGGTGCAGCCGGCGGCCGGCGACGCGGGGACCGCGCTCGGGGCGGCGCTCGCCGTGAGCTCGGAAAGCGGCGAGCGCACGAAGCCGATGCGGAGCGCCGCGCTCGGGCGGTCGTTCACCGACGAGCAGATCCAGGCCGTTCTCGAGGAGGCCGGCGTTGCGCACGAGGCGACCGAGGACGTTGCGGGCCCGGTCGCCGAGGCGCTCGCGAACGACGCGATCGTCGCCTGGTTCCAGGGGCGCAGCGAGTTCGGCCCGCGCGCGCTGGGCCATCGCAGCCTGCTCGCCCATCCCGGCAAGGCCGAGAACCTCGACCGTCTCAACGCCGTGAAGGGGCGCGAGTCCTTTCGGCCCGTCGCGCCGATGGTGCTCGCCGAGCGCGCCGCGGAGATCTTCGAGGGTGGCCCGCTGCCGAGCCCGTTCATGCTCTTCACGCACCGCGTCAGGCCCGCCTGGCGAGCGCGGATCCCGGCGGCGGTGCACGTCGACGGAACGGCGCGCGTGCAGACCGTCGATGCCGCCGAGGAGCCGCTCGTGGCCCACGTGCTCGAGGAGTTCGAGCGACGGACGGGGCTGCCGGTCGTGATCAACACGAGCCTCAACACACGCGGACGGCCGATGGTCGACGACCCGCTCGACGCGCTCGAATGCTTCGGCTCGGCACCGATCGACCTCCTTGCGATCGGCTGCTTCCTCGTCCGGAGGCACCGTTGACCGTCTCCGTCGACGTCGTCGTCCCGGCCGGGAGGCCCCGCCTCGTGCCGTGCCTACTGGCCGCGCTCGACGGCTTCCCGGGACGCGTCCACGTCGTCGACGGCGGGCGAG
>DASTBX010000009.1:0-8939 GCA_035711645.1 Gaiellaceae bacterium | reverse complement strand
GCCGACGGCCGCGGCGCATACGGACGCGACCGGCGCGGCCGTGCCGGTGCCAGGCACCGCCATGGCCGAACGGAACAGCTCTGCAGAGGCCGCCATCACGCTTCCCGGTCGTAGTCGACGGTGCCGTCGGCGCTCACGTGCGCGCTCGCGCGTCGCGCCGCCCAGCACTGGTAGTTGACGGCAACGGGGTTGAGGGTCATGTGCGTGTCGGCGTGCTCGACGTGGCACTGGAGCACGGTGACGTCGCCGCCGAGGCCCATCGGCCCGATCCCGGTCTCGTTGAGCAGCTCCTTGAGCTCGTCCTCGAGCTGCGCCACGAGCGGATCGGGGTTGCGCGTCCCGACCGGCCGTGCGATCGCCTCCTTGGCGAGGTGCATGGCGTAGTCGGCGGAGCCGCCGATCCCGACGCCGACGATCCCGGGCGGGCACGGCTTGCCGCCGGCGCCGACGATCGAGTCGAGCACGAAGCGCTTGATCCCGGCCACGCCGTCCGCGGGGACGCACATCTTCAGGAAGCTCATGTTCTCGGAGCCGGAGCCCTTGGGAACGCACTTGACGTCCAGCCCGTCCCAGTCGGGGACGAAGTCCCAGTGGACGATCGGGACGCGGTGCCCGACGTTCTGGCCGGTGTTCTCGCGGGTGAGCGTGTGGACGGTGTTCGAGCGCAGTGGATGCTCGACGGTCGCGCGTTCGGTGCCGTCGTAGAGGGCCTCGTAGATCCGCGCCGGATGGAGCGGGAAGCCCTCGCCCACCCGGCAGTAGTAGACCGCGATGCCCGTGTCCTGGCAGACGAGGTTGCGCTCCTCCTCGGCGACCTCGACGTTGCGAAGGATCGTCTCGAGGACGCGCCGGCCCGGCACCGAGGTCTCCGTCCCGGCCGCGTCGGCGAGCGCGTCGCGCAGGTCCTGCGGGATGTCCTTGAGCGCCCAGACGTAGAGGTACGCGGCGGCGTCCTCGACGACCTTCTGCAGATCGGTGGCGACGGCCACGCTCAGCTCCTCGCCTTCTCGGCCGCGGCCCTGCCCGCACGCCGGCCGAAGACGCAGCACTCGAGCAGCGAGTTCCCCATCATGCGGTTCCGTCCGTGCGTGCCGCCGGCGATCTCGCCGCAGGCGTAGAGGCCCTCGACGGTCGTCTCCCCGTGCTCGTCGATCACGAGCCCGCCGTTCTGGTAGTGGAGGACCGGGTAGGTGAGGATGGGCTCGGCGAGCGGGTCGATGCCGCCCGCACGATAGCGGCGGAGCATGTAGGGAAGGGACACCCAGGCGTCCGCCTCGGCGATGCGGGTCGTGTCCAGCCAGACCGCGGGCCGCCCGTCCGGGGTCTCGACTCCCCGGCCGGCCTCGACCTCGTCGAAAATCGCCTGCGAGACCTCGTCGCGCGGGCCGAGCGAGTCCGTGAACTCCTCGCCGTCCGCGTTCAGGAGGACGGCGCCGTAGGCACGCGTCGTCTCCGGGATCGAGTAGCCCTGCATGTTCGCCGGCCAGGCGCCACCGTTCGGGTGGTACTGGAGGGCGTCGAGGTCGCGGCTCTCGGCACCGAGGTCGGCCGCGATGCGGGTCGTCTCCCCGGTCGCGCCGGGGTGGTTCGTCGAGAGCTCGCCGCGCTCCCTCGCCTCGCGGAAGCAGCGCCCCCCGGCGGCCAGCACGACCGCGCCCGCCTCCACGACCGCGTCGCCGCAACGCGCCCGCCACCCGCCTTCGGTGGGCGTCAGCTCCCTGAGCGGGGACTTCGGCAGGGTCGTCGTCGGCGAGGCCTCGACCGCGTCCCGCAAAGCCTTCGTGATCGCGTGGCCGGTGCGGTCCCCGACCTGGAGCAGGCGCCTGCGGCTCGCGCCGCCGCAACGGGCGAGGCGATATCCGCCGCCGTTGCGCGTGAACTCGACCCCGTGCTCCTCGAGCCAGCCGATCGTGGCCGGCGCCTCGGCAGTCAGGATGCGGACGAGCTCCATGTCCGCGGTCTCGTGCGAGCTGCGCCAGACGTCCTCTGCGTGCAGCTCGGGCGAATCGTCCTCCCCGAAGGCCGCCTGGATGCCCCCCTGGGCCTTGGCCGAGTTGGAGGACGAGAGCGACCCCTTGGTGGCGAGCGCGACGCGCGTGCCGGCCCGCTCCGCGGAGACGGCGGCGGCGAGCCCCGAGGCCCCGCTCCCGACCACGAGCACGTCGACGGAGATCGTCTCGGGCACGCGTGGACTATACCAGCATTCAGCTAATCCTATGCATTTGGGACGCTTATCCTCGGCTGGCGCTCGACTGGCGCACGACGGTCATCGTCGCGTGCTTCGACGCCGTCCCGTCGCCCCGCTTCGTGCAGGCCACACCGAGTGACTGCTCCGGGGCTCGCACGAGCACCTCGGACGTCCCCGGCTCGAGCAGCTCGGCCCCGCCGCCGTTCGACCCGCCGTCGAGGTCGTACTCGAGCCAGATCTCGCCGTCGCCGCGCGGCTCCTCGGGGTGATGCGCCGACTGCCGCCACACGGCCATTGCGCCGGCGAGCTCGACGGCGGCGAGGCAGACGAGCATGACTACGAGGCCGAGGGCCGGAAGCCCGACGTACACGGCACGCCTGACCTCGCGCAGTGACTCGTCGCCGAGCCCCGCGACGACACCGTAGACGAGCGCGTAGGCGAGCGCGGCCACGCTCGCCGCCGCGACCCGGCGCCCGCGCGGCGGCGTGCGGAAGACGAGCGCGTAGGCCGGAAGGAAGAGAAGCGGGCCCAGCGCCAGGAGCCCCCAGCCGCCGAACGGGTCGGGATGGACGGCGACGACGAGCGCCGCGCCGCCGACCAAGACCACGGCCGGCGCCCACTCGATCCAGCGCGGTCCCCTCGACGAGCGCCCCACCGTCTCAGCGTACGGCCGCCGGGGCGACAGGCAACCCGCCGCCGCTACTCCGCCGTCGGCGCAGGGCGTCCGCGGATGCCTGCGAGGACGTCGGAGCGCTCCGTGTCCCGCATCCCGGGCAGGAAGAGGAACGCGAGCGTCGCGAGGCCGACCAGGACGCCGCCTCCGACGAGGGTCGCCTCGGCGCCGAGCCCGGCCGCGAGCGGGCCGGTCAGGGCGAAGGAGACGGGGACGAGGCTCGTGGAGACGAACCAGTCGAGGCTCGTCACGCGGCCGAGGAGCTCCGTGGGCACGAGGGCGTGCATGAGCGTCCCCCAGATGACGAGCCCGGCGGTGAAGAGCCCGCCCTGGACGAAGCTGACGGCCATCGCCTGCCAGAGCGTCGCCGCGAGCCCGAAGCCGGCGACGAGGAAGCCTCCGGCGACCCACGTGAGGTACATGACGGTGACGTGCCGCCGCGGCAGCCCGTACTGGCCGAGCACCAGGGCGGCGACGATCGAGCCGACCCCGCCGAGCGCGAGCACGTAGCCGAAGTCGTCCGCGCCGCCGCCCATGTCGTTCCGGATGCGGTAGGGGACGAGCACCTCGACCGGTCCCCAGTAGGCGAGCAGCGTAAAGGCCGCCGCGAGCAGCGTCCCCCAGAGCCAGACGTGCGCCCGGACGAATGCGAGGCCCTCGCGGAGCTCCGCCAGCACGCTCGGCGCCCGCTCGGCGGCTCGTGCCAGCGGGCGGGGCGCCATCAGGCCGACTGCGACGGCGGAGACGAGGAACGACGCTCCGTCGACGACGAACGCAGCGCCGGCGCCGAAGGACGCGACGAGCCAGCCGCCGAGCGCCGGCCCGACGAGCCGCATGGCGAACGGCCGGATGAACTGGTCGAGCGAGTTGGCCTCGAGGAGCAGCTCACGCGGGACGATCTGCGGGACGATGGCGCTGAAGGCGGGCCCGAAGAACGCCTCGCCGCTCCCGTACACCGCAGCGAGCGCGACGAGGTGCCAGAGCTCCAGATGGCCCGTCAGGGAGAGCGCCGCGATCGTGGCGACGGCGAGAGCCCGCACCACGTCGGCGGCGATCATGACGAGCCGCCGGTCGACCCGGTCGGAGACGACCCCGCCCGCAAGCAGGAAGACCGCGAGCGGAGCCGTCCACGCGAGGCCGACGACCGAGAGCGCCGTCGGGACGTTCGAGAGCTCGTAGACCTGCCAGGCGATCGCGACGATGAAGATGCCGTCGCCGAGCAGCGAGACCGTCGCCCCGGTCCAGAGCAGGGCGAAGTCCCTGATCCGCAGGGGCTGCGCAAGCGCCAGCCGCGCCAGGCGCGGCCGGGTCTCGAGCTCGGCTCCGGGCCGGAGGTCCACGGCTAGTAGGCGCTCCTTCGCATGGAGCGGGCGAAGCGGCGCCGGCGGCGGCGCTGCTCCGCCCGCGCGGCGGGGTCGGCCTTGACCTCGAGATGCCGGAGCTCCCGAAGCAGCTTCCGGTAGCTCTCCAGCCGCTCCGCTTCGAGGCGCCCGTCGGCGAGGGCGGCGAGGACGGCGCAGCCGGGCTCGCGCTCGTGAGCGCAATCGCTGAACCGGCAGCCGGCGGCAAGCTCCGCGACGTCGGCGAACGTCCGATCGACGCCGGCGTCGGCGTCCCAGAGACCGAGCTCCCGCATTCCGGGCGTATCGAGGACGAGCCCGCCGCCGGGCAGCGGCAGGAGCTCGCGGGCGGTCGTCGTGTGCCGCCCCCTGGAGTCTCCGCTCCGCACGTCGCGGACGGCCTGCCGTTCCTCGCCGAGCAAGCGGTTGACGAGCGACGACTTGCCGACGCCGGAGGAGCCGAGCAGCGCGACGGTACGGCCGCCGGCCGCGTACCCGGCGAGCTCGTCGACGCCTGTCCCGGCGACCGCGCTCACCGCGTGCACGGGGACGCCGAACGCGACCGCTTCAGCCTCCGCGACAGCCGCGTCCAGGTCGTCGGCGAGGTCGGCCTTGTTGAGGACGACGACCGGGTCGGCGCCGCTGTCCCACGCGGCCGCGAGGTAGCGCTCGAGGCGGCGTGCGTTCAGGTCGCGTCCGACGGCGGTGACGACGAGGACGACGTCGACGTTGGCCGCCACCACCTGCTCGGCCACGGCGGTCCCCGCCGCCCGGCGCGAGAACGCGCTCCGGCGTGGAAGAACGGCGTGGACGACCGCCGCCGCCGCGCCCGGCGGATCGTGGACGGCCACCCAGTCGCCGACGACTGGAAGGTCGGCGGCGCCGGCGGCCGCGTGCAGCAGGTGACCGGCAGGCTCGGCCGGCCGCTCGCCGGGGGCGGTATGGACGACGTAGGTGCCGCGGTGCTGGGCGCCGACGCGGGCGGGGACGCAGCCTCGGGCCGCGTGCGGCGCGATCTCATCGTCGCGGCTCGGGGTCCATCCGAGCGCGCTCAGGTCGTACGGCAAGACGGGACTCCTTTCCACGAGCAGCAGGGAACGACGCGGGTCCCCGCGTGACCGTCCGCCGCTCGGAGAGTCTCAGGTCGTGCCGGCGGGACCGCGCGGGGAGGGCGCTGGCGCACTCTCGACACTCATCTGCCCCTCCCTTCGTCGCGGAACTGGAACGGAGGAAGCGTACCGGAGCGGCCGCAGCCTGTCAGCCGCCGAGACCGCCGAAGACGGCGAAGGGGTTCCGCGGCGTGACCTCCCACACCATCCCGCCCCCCGGCTCGACCTCGACGCGCGCGCCCTCGGGGACCTCGCCGCGCAGCCGCTCGGCCAGCGCCTCGGCCTCGTCGCGGTTCGCCGCGCCGGCGAGGACGAACGTCGACCGCCGGATTACCGGGATGCCCTCGGATTCGAGCCGGTCGGCGAGCGCCGCCGTCGCGTCGCGGTCGGGGAAGGAGACGCGCACCTCCCACTCGGCATGGCCGTGCTCGCGGGACTCGGCCGCCTCGCGCGCCTGCTGGCGGTCGTGCTCTGCCTGCAGCTCCTCGTCCGTCTGCGGGAGCGGCAGCGCGGCGTTCTTCCAGTCCTGCTCCACGGGGTGCCAGCGCTCGAGCTCGACGCGGGCCTGCAGCCGCTCGGAGGAGAGGTGGCTGCGGACGAGGCCCTCCGCGTCGCGGGCATCCGCCTCCGTGTCGGCGTAGAGGAAGACCCGCGGCCCGTCGCGGCTGACGACGACGCGGCCGCCCATCCGGTCGCGCTCGTCGGCCTCGAAGCGGAGCGCGCTCAGCCACTCGACGAGCTGCGTGCCGTCGCCCTCGTCGTCGAAGTCCACGGTCAGGCGCCAATCGTCGGCCATCGGCCGCATTCTGCCCTATCGTGCCCGGCGGCCATGCACTGGCTTGCGAAGGCGGCGCTGCAGAGGGCCGTGAGCGCCCTCCCGCGGGCCGAGAGCGCCAACTACCTCCTCCAGCGGCACGTGTCGAGGACGCTCCCGGCCTCGGAGTCCGGCTTCCGGCGCAAGTTCAGGCGCGCCCTCGTGCACGTCGAGGCGTACGCGCGGCACGGGCCGGAGCGGCCGCTCGCGGACGCCGTCTTCTACGAGGTCGGCGCGGGCTGGGACCTCGCCGTGCCGCTCTCCTTCTGGGCCCTCGGCGTCGACCGCCAGGTGCTCGTCGACCTCCGCCCGCACGTGCGGGCCGAGCTCGTGGCCGCGACGCTCCGACGACTCCGGGAGCTCGCGCCGGAGCTCGAGACCGACGCCGGGCGGCCGCTGCGGCGCCCAGGGCGGCACGACGGCGCTCTCGACCGGCTTGCCGCCGAGTTCGGCATCCAGTACCTCGCCCCGCGCGACGCCTGTCGCACCGGGCTTCCCTCGGAGTCGGTCGACTTCGTCACGAGCACGAGCACGCTCGAGCACGTTCCGGTGGAGGAGCTTCCGGCGCTGCTGGCCGAGTGCCGCCGCCTTCTCGCCGCCGGCGGCGCGATGAGCTCCGCGATCGACCTCCGCGACCACTTCTCGTACTTCGACCGCAGCCTCTCGCCGTACAACTTCCTGCGCTACTCGGACTCGACCTGGCGGCTCCTCAACTCTGAGCTCGGCTTCCAGAACCGCCTCCGTCGCCCCGACTACCTGCGCCTCTTCGAGGCAGCAGGATTCGAGATCGTCGCCGAGCGCTCCAGGACTCCTCGGCCGAAGCTGGCGAAGACGCTGCGCCGGATCGAGCCGGCGCCCCGCTTTCGCGGCTACCGGCCCGAGGATCTCGCCGTCACGAAGCTCGACCTCGTCGTGCGGCCCGCCGCCGGGCTACCAGACGCTGCGCAGGAGCTCGGCGATCTCGGCGGCTGAGGCCTGGCGCGGGTTGGCCTTCGCGCCGGCGCGCTCGGCCGCGGCGGCGGCGACGAGCGGCAGCTCCGGCTCCGGCACGCCGAGGTCGCGGAGACGCTCGAAGCCGGCGAGGCGCGCCAGCTCTTCCACCCTGGCGTCGGCGCTGCCCTCCGCGCCGACGGCTTCCCCGAAGCGCGCGATCTCCTCGCGGGCGACCGGCTCGTTGAAGCGCAGCGCCGGCGGCAGGCACACAGCGTTGAGGGCGCCGTGCGATATCCCGTAGCGCCCGCCCAGCGCCTGCGCCATCGCGTGCCCGAGCCCGAGACCGGCGCTCCCGAGCGCCGCCCCCGCGTGCATGGCGCCCTCGAGGAGTTCCCGGCGCGCGTCCGGGTCGGCGCCGTCGGCGAGCACGCGCGGGAGGCTGGCCGCGATCAGGCGGGCGCCGACGAGCGCGTGCTCGTCCGCCTCGGCGTTGCGGCCCGCCACGTAGAGGGCCTCGGCGCAGTGGGCGAGCGCGTTCAGCGCCGTCCCTCCCGTCTCGCCCTCCGGCAGCGTCAGCGTCAGCCCGACGTCGTACAGGATCCCCGCCAGGCGGGCGCCGCCGCCGCCGACCTTGACGCCGCGCTCCTCGTCCCGGACCCCGTAGCCGGAGGCCCACTCGGCTCCCGAGTAGGTCGTCGGGACCGACACGACCGGGAGCCCCGTGGCGGCGCTGACGGCCTTCGTCGTGTCGATCGCGCTGCCGCCGCCGAGCGCCACCAGGCTGTCGGCGCCCTCGGCCGCGGCCGTCGCCTCCTCGACGGTCTCGCGGGGCACGTGCCGCCGGACGCCGTCGAACCGCCGGTACGCGGGAAGGTCGACAGTCGTCCAGCGCTTCGTGGTGACGAGCAGGGGCCTATCGACCCCGAGCTCCGCCAGGAGACCTGGATACTCCTCGAGGCCCCAGCGGACGATCACCCGAGCCGCTCCCGGGCGAAGGCGAGGAACGCCTCGGCGGCGCGGCTGGGCGGGCGGCCCCTGGCGCGCACGACGTACAGCTGGCGCGAGGGCTCGATGCCGGCGACGCGGGCGGCCGCCAGGGTGCCGGCCGCGAGCTCGCCCTCGATCGCCGTTCGCGAGATGAAGGCGACGCCGTAGCCGGCCGCGACGGCGCTCTTCACCGATTCCTGCAGGCCGAGCTCGAGCTTCGGGCCGAGCGTGCGCAACTTCAGGCCGGCCCGGCGGAGCTCCTCCTCGACGACCTGGCGGACCCCGGCGCCCTCCTGCATCACGATCAGCGTCTCGTCGCGGAGGTCGTCGGCCGCGAGGGTGCCGCCGGCAGCCGGGTGGGCGGGCGGGACGGCGAGGACGATCTCGTCGCGCGCGAGCGGCTCGAAGGCGAGGGAGCGGTGCCGCCGCCGGGCCCCGACTACGCCCAGCTCTACCTCGCGCTCGGCGACGCGCTCGCTGACCGCGTGCGTGTCCCAGATCGAGAGCGACACATGCAGCTCCTCGTGACCGCGCTGGAACTCGCAGAGGAGCAGCGGGACGAGGTGCGCGCCCGGGCCCGTCGAGGCGCCGATCGCGAGCGTCCCGGTGAGCCCGCCGCCGTCCGCGGCGGCGACGTCTTCGAGCAGCTGCTCCTCGAGCTGGAGGAGGCGCCGCGCGTTGCGGTACAGGCGCGTGCCGGCCTCCGTCGGTTCGACGCGGCGGCCCGAGCGGTCGAGGAGCCGCTGCCCGAGGCGTTCCTCGAGGGCGCGCACCTGCAGGCTGACGGCGGGCTGCGTCACCCCGAGCCGCTCCGCCGCCTGCGAGAAGCTCCGCCGCTCGACGACGGTGCAGAAGGCGGCCAGCTGGCGCGTATCCATAAGGAGACGTTATACCT
>DASTBX010000008.1:0-20832 GCA_035711645.1 Gaiellaceae bacterium | reverse complement strand
ACGGCGTCTCCGGGTCCATCTCCGTCGAGTTGGCGCCCTCGAGGCCGACGACGTGCCGGGCGTACTCCGAGACGGCCACCTGCATCCCCAGGCAGATGCCGAGGTACGGGACGTCCCGCTCGCGGGCGACGCGACAGGCGGTGATCTTGCCCTCCCAGCCGCGCGAGCCGAAGCCGCCCGGGACGAGCACGCCGTCGACGCCCTCCAGCTCGGCAGCCGCCTCCTCGAGGCTCATTCCCTCGGCGTCGAACCAGCGCACGTTCACGTTGACGCCGTGGTGGATGCCCGCGTGCTTGAGCGCCTCGTGGACGGAGAGGTAGGCGTCCTGGAGCTTGACGTACTTCCCGACGAGGGCGATCACGACCTGCCCGTCGCGCTCCGAGATCCTCCGCGCCAGCTCGTCCCATTCCCCCAAATCCGGCTCCACGTCGGGCAGGCCGAGCTTGCGGCAGACGAGGGCGTCGAGCCCTTCGGCGCGGAGGGCCTGCGGGACGAGGTAGACGTCGCTCACGTCCTCGTTCGCGATCACCGCCTCTGCGTCCACGTCCGCGAAGAGGGCGATCTTCTCGCGGATGTCGCGGGAGAGCGGGTCGGCCGAGCGGCAGATGACGACGTCTGGGTGGATACCGATGCGGCGGAGCTCGTTGACGGAGTGCTGCGTCGGCTTCGTCTTCAGCTCGCCGGCCGTCTCGATGAAGGGCACGAAGGTGACGTGCAGGTAGAGGACGTTCTCCGGCCCGACCTCGCGGCGGAACTGGCGGATCGCCTCGAGGAACGGGAGCGACTCGATGTCGCCGACGGTGCCGCCGATCTCGGAGATGACGACGTCGGTGTCCGAGACGCTCGCCACGCGCCGGATGCGCTCCTTGATCTCGTTCGTGACGTGCGGGATGACCTGCACGGTCGAGCCCAGGTACTCGCCTTTCCGCTCCTTGCGGATGACCGCGTACCAGATCGAGCCCGACGTGTGGTTGGCATAGCGGGAGAAGTTCTCGTCGATGAAGCGCTCGTAGTGGCCGATGTCGAGGTCCGTCTCGGCCCCGTCCTCCGTGACGAAGACCTCCCCGTGCTGGAAGGGGCTCATGGTCCCCGGGTCGACGTTCAGGTAGGGGTCGAACTTCTGTACCTGCACGTGCAGGCCCCGCGCCTTCAGGAGGCGGCCGAGCGAGGCGGCGCTGATCCCCTTGCCGAGCGACGAGACGACGCCGCCCGTCACGAAGACGTACTTGGTGGCGCGCTCCCTCATGGCAGCCGTCCCAGCCGGTCGAGCTCGCGCAGCCCGCGAGTTCGCTCGATCAGGCGGCCGAGCGACGTGCGCTCGCCGAGGACGGTGAGGCCGGCAAGAGCGCCGATCGCGGCCCAGCGGCCCGTTCCGTGGAGGCGTTCCACGGACTTCAACCCTAGCATGGCGCCGAGCGCATTCGATCCCGCGTCCCCCAGCATCGCCCTCTCCCGGAGATCGTAGGGAAGGAGCAGGACGGCGAGCCCGAGGGGCGCGCGCAGCGGCAGCGCGGCCAGCAGGTAAGCCTTCAGGCAGCGGCCCGGCCGCGTGTCGAGCTGGTTGAGGGCGTTCGCCGCGAGGGCGAAGAGCAGCGCTCCGCTGAGGCTGCGCGTCCGGAGCAGCCCCACGAGCGGGATGCCGACGAGCTTTGCGACGCCGGTCGTGCGGCGGGCGCGGAGGTGGTCGCGGAAGCCGCGCGCCTCGCCGCCGTAGGCGTCGTCGAGGAAGCCCAGGAGCATGACGAGCGTGATGCCCGGGTCTCCCTGGCTCGCCGTCGTCCAGCCGACGAGCGGCAGCCGAAGCCCGCGGTGGTTGAGGGCGAGAGGGCCGGCGGCGAGCAGCGCGTCGAGGAGCTGCCGGCCGCGGTGGGCGAAGCCGGCGACGTCCCGGCCGGTGGCCCGGTGGTCGAGGTCGAGCTCGAGCTCTTCGAAGCGGAGCCCGGCGCGGAGCGCGTCGATCGTCATGCGCACCTCGCAGCCGAAGCCCGGCGCCAGGGGGAAGCAGGCGGCTCGCGCGCGGACGCCGACGAGCCGCTGGCCCGAGAGCGGCTCCCGCGGAGCGACGCCGGTTCGCAGCCGGACGAGCTCGCGGGCGAGGCGCTTCGCGATCCCGAAGCCGCCGCCCGACCGCCGCCGGAAGCTCGCCACCGCCAGGTCGGCGCCGCTCGCGAGCAGCGGCCGCAGCGAGCCGCGCAGGTCGGCGTCGCAGAGAAGGAGCGGGCCGGGCGGCGCGGCGCGCTCCCCCGCCGAGAGCGCCTCGCCCTTTCCGAGCCGCTCGAGGCGGAGGACGGCGGCGCCGGCAGCCTCGGCGCATTCGGCGGTGCGATCGCCCGAGCGGCCGTCGAGCACGATCACCTCCGCCTCGGGGAAGTCCTCCTTCAGCGCGGCGACAGTGGCTCCGATCCGGTCCTCTTCGTCTCGGGCCGCGACGAGGATCGTGAGGCCGTCGGGCCCGTTACTCACTCTCGACCGTGAGCGGCTCGATCGGGGGTACGACCGCGTCCGCGTCCTCGGAGAGGCCGTAGTGGCCGGGCTCGGCGCCCGCGAGCAGCAGGGCCAGCGCGAGCCTGCCGGGCTGCGTGTCGATGTCGTCGACGGCCGAGACGCCGTGGTCGAGGTAGAACTCGACGGCGGCGGAAGGATCGTCGCTGGCGGCGACGCCGACGACCGGCGCTCCCGTCCCGTCGACGCCGCGAACGAGGCCCTCCATGAGCGAGGTCGTCGCCGGGTCGGGGTCCTCCTCCGCCGGCTCCTCGGGGAGCCACGTGGCGACGACGACGGCCGAGTCGACGGGGAGCGAGCTCGTTCCCGACCGTTCCTCGACGAGCCTGGTCGAGAGGGCGCTCCAGAGCGGCGTGTCGCCGCCCTCGACCAGCTCCCGGCCGAGCTCGCGGCCGAGGTCCGAGAAGTCGGCGCCGTCGCCGGCGTACGTTGCCAGGAGCTCGTCTCCCTCGAGGGCAGCCTGCAGCTCCTCCGCGTCGATCGGGACGTCGAGCGCGACGACGCGCGAAGGCGCCCCGCCGTCGGCGTCCGCGAGCGCGCCCTCGACTTCGGCCCGCAGCGCTCCGTCCGCCGGTCCCAGGAAGAGAACGGCGACGTTCTCGTCCTCGAGGCGGTTGTCCATGAGGGTCGGATATGCCCGCGTGATCAGCTCCTCGGAGGCCTCGCCGCGGCGGGAGGCGGCGTCGGCGGCTGCGCGAGCCGAGTCGAGGTCCTGCTGCAGGCGCTGGTTCTCGCCGCGGAGGAGCTCCTCTTCGAGGCCCTCACCGGCATCGGTCACCCGGCCCGAGATCGCCACGCCGAGGAGGATGCCGACGGCCAGGGCGACGAAGACGGCCGCAAGCGAGGCGACGTGGTAGCGGAGGCCGAACACCGAGGCCAGCGTAGATGCTGGCCGGTCAGAGCGCCGCGGCTGTCTGGCAGAGATCCTGGAGCCGCGTCAGAGCGCTCTGGGGGAGGCCGCGGGCGCCCTCGGCGACGAGGCGCAGCCACGGGCCGGAGACGAACGTCGTGGCGCGCGTCCGGCCCGTGCCGGCGTTGTCGAGGAGGACGCCGGCGTCGAGCCCCTGCCTGACATCGTGCCAGCGCAGCTCGTAGCCCTCGACGACCCGCATGATCACGATCACGCCCTCGCCCTCGGGGCGCCGGAGGAAGCCCGGCGCCTTGCTGCGGACGACCCCCCAGCGCGCGTTCTCGGCAAGGCCGCGCCGGTCCGGCTCGACGCCCGTGTACGCGGGCCACCAGTCGGGGAGGTGGAACGGCTCGGAGACGAGCGCCCACGCGTCCGGGCGCGGCGACAGGAGCTCGCCCGTCGCCTCGACGAGGCTCATTCCAGCCCGACGAGGGAGCGCAGACGCGCGCCGATGAGGGAGGCGAGGCGCCGCAGCTCCGGGGAGGCGATCAGGACCGCGGCCACGGCAGCCACCGCCGCGAAGGCGAAGGCGAGCACCACCGTGAAGCCCACCCGCGGCCGGAAGAGGCGCGAGACGCCGCGGGCGTCGACGAGCTTCTCCCCCACGCGCAGGCGGGTGAGGAAGGTCGACGACATGCCGGCGCGGTTGCGCTCCAGGAACTCGATCAGGTTGAACCGGGGGCCCACGGCGACGATCAGCTCGGCGCCCTTCTCGTAGGCGAGGAGCATGGCCGCGTCCTCGGAGAGGCCGAGGGACGCAATGACGGTCGACGGCAGCCCCAGGCGGTCGAGCCGGTCACGGCCGGGCGCGCGCCCGTCCGGGTAGGCGTGCACGACGAGCTCGGCGCCCGACCGCAGGGCCTCGTCCGAGACGGAGTCCATGTCGCCCACGATCACGTCGGGCTGGTAGCCGGCCGCGAGGAGCGCGTCGGCGCCGCCGTCCACGCCCACGAGCACGGGCTTGAAGTCGGCGACGTAGGGGCCGACGATCCGGAGGTCGCGCTTCGTCTCGGGACTGCGGGCGACGACGAGCGTGTGCCGGTCGCGAAAGCGCGTCTTGAGCTGCGGCGTGTGCACGTCCTCGGAGAGGAGGGCCGTCTCCTCGCGCAGGTGGCGCAGCGTGTTCTCGGCGAAGGCCTCGAGCGCCTCGCTGACCCGGCTGCGCTGCTCGTCGAGGTCGCGGGCCAGCTCGTCCGCCGCCCGCGCCCGGCCGACCACGAGCCGGGAGCCGTTGCGGAAGAGCGTCGAGCCGCGCACGACCAGGTGCTCTCCGTCGCGCACCTCCTCGAAGAGGTCGGCGCCCGGGGCGTCGATGAGGCAGACGCCGCCGCGGACGAGGGCGAGCGGGCCGGCGTTCGGGTACGAGCCGGTCGAGGACGCCGACACGTTGACGACGACACGGACCCCGCTCTCGAGGAGCTCCTCGGCCGAGATGCGGTCGAGGTCGGGGTGGTCGATGATGGCGATGTCGTCGGGGCCGAGCCGCTTCACCAGGCGTTTGGTGCGCCTGTCGAGCCTCGCGGTGCCGGTGTACTCGACGAACGTGGCCATCAGGGCCGCACTGTGGAAAGGAACTCGGCCCCGCCCAGCATACGTTCGAGCTCGTCCTTCCGCTCGCCTTCCGGGAGCCGCTCGATGCGCGTGTGGGTCGGATCGCCCGGCACCTTCTCGACGCGGAAATGGGCGTCCGCGACGCTCGCGATCTGCGGCAGGTGCGTGATCGTGAGGATCTGCGCCCTGCCGGCCAGGCGGGCGAGCGCCTCCGCGACGGCGTGCGCGGTGCGCCCGCCGATGCCTGCGTCGATCTCGTCGAAGACGATCGTCGGCTCGCCGGCCGCGGCGTGGGCGACGGCGCGCAGCGCGAGGGCGAGGCGCGAGAGCTCGCCGCCGGAGGCGGTCTCGGCCGCCGGCGCGAACGGGAGGCCCGGGTTCGGACGGACGAGGAACGCGGCGGTGTCCGTCCCGGTCGGCCCGGCGTCGCGCGCGGAGAGCTCGACCCGGAACTCGCCGTCTCCCATCCCGAGGCTCCGCAGCTCGACGGCGACCGCCTCGGCGAAGGGCGCGGCGGCTTGGGAGCGGGCCGCCGAGAGCGCGGCGCAGAGGTCGGAGACGTCGCGTTCTGCGGCCGCGGCGGCACGCCTCGCCGCCTCGGAGGGATCGACGCCGGCGGCAGCCTGCTCGAGCTCCGTCCGCGCCGCGGCGGCCCGCGCGAGCAGGTCGTCCGTCGTGGCGGCCCCGAAGCGCCTGCGCGCCTCCGCCATGCGCTCCAGCTCGCCTTCGAGCGCCTCGAGGCGGCCGGGCTCGGCCTCCAGCGAGGCAAGGAACGCCCGCAGCGTCGACGCTCCCTCGCGGACGCGGATCCCGGCCTCCCCCAGGTCGCCCGCCACCTCGTGCAGCTCCGGCGCCAGGCCGGCGACGCTCTCGAGCTCGCGCACGGCTACGGCGAGGCGCTCGGCCGCCCCGGCGACGTCCGGCTCCTCGGGCGCCAGCGCCTCCGCGGCCGTGGCCGCGGCCTCGGCCAGTTCCCCGACGTGACGGAGCCGCTCCCGCTCGGCGAGAAGGCGCTCCTCCGCGCCCGGCTGCATGCCCTCGGTGCGCCCCACGAGCTCTTCGAGCTCGCGGAGGCGCTCGGCCCGGCCGGCGGCCGCAGCAGCCAGCTCGTCGTGGTGGCGCCTGGCTGCGAGGAGCTCCCGCCAGGCGCGCGCCAGGGCCGCGCGGCGGCCGAGCTGCTCCTCGCCCACGAAGGCGTCGAGCACGTCGAGCTGGTGGGAGGGCCGGGCGAGCCGCCGCTGCTCGAACTGGCCGGACATGGCCAGCAGGCGCTCCACGAGCGCGGCCACCTCCTCGCGCGGCACGGCGCGGCCCCAGGCGTAAGCCCGTGTGCGCCCGTCCGCGAAGACGCGGCGCGCCGCTACGAGCCCCTCCTCGCCGGGCGGGCGCAGCTCGGCGATCGCCTCGAGGCCGGGTTCGTCGAGGACGCCCTCGGGGAGGTCGAGCTCTGCCTCGACGTAAGCCTCGTCCGCGCCCGGCCCCAGGTAACTCGCGTCCCCGGGAGCGCCGAGCAGGAGCCCGATCGCCTGGGCCAGGATCGTCTTGCCGGCACCCGTCTCACCCGTGACGGCGTTCAGGCCGGGCCCGAACGCGAGGTCGGCCTCGCGGATGAGGACGAAGCTCTCGATGCGCAGTCGCCTGAGCATCGCGCCTTACGGAAAGACCTGGTGGTAGCGGGAGAAGAAGGTCACCTCGGGCAGCACGGCGAGCCGCGAGCTCGTGTCCCCGACCGCGACGGAGATCTCGCCGTCGCGCTCGAGCTCCGTGACGACGGTGCCGTCCACGAGCACCGTCACGGGGAGCTCGTGCGAGCGGTTCGTGATCCGCAGGTCGAGCCCGCGCGGGACGACGAGCGGCCGCTGGCGGATGGAATGGGGCGCGACGAACGTGGTCGCCATCGCCTCGAGACCCCACATCATCACGGGGCCGCCGTTGGAGAGGTTGTACGCGGTCGAGCCGGACGGGGTGCAGCAGATCATCCCGTCGCACGGCTGGTCGCCCAGGCGCTCGCCGCCGATCTCCCAGCCGAGGTCGACCATGCGGCCGGGGCGGGAGCTCGTGACGACGACGTCGTTGACCGCGGGCTGCTCCTCCGCGTCCAGCCGGGCCGTCAGCGTCGAGAGCTCGACGACGCGGAAGTCGCCTGCGAACGCGCGCTCCAGCGCCGTGTCGAGCTCGTCCTCGTCGGCCGTGGTGAGGAACCCCACGCGCCCGAAGTTGACCCCGAAGACGGGCGTCCCGGTGCCGAACGCTGCCCGCAGAGCGCGCAGCATCGTCCCGTCGCCGCCGAGCACGAGCAGGAGGTCGAGCCCGCCGTCCTCGACGGGCGTCACCTCGACGCCGGCAGCTGCGGCTGCCCCCTCCAACCTCGCGCGCGCTGCGGCCACCACGTCCGGGCGGCCGTACGTCTCCATGACGCTGATCCTGCGGACGGGCGCCACGCCCTAACGCTCCTCGGCGAGGTGGAGGAGGAACTCGACGTTGCCCTTCGGGCCGCGGAGCGGCGACTCGACCACGCCGAGGACACGGGCGCCCCAGGCGGGAGCGAGCGCCGCCACGTCGTCCAGCACGCGCCGCCGCACCTCGGGATCGCGCACGACGCCGCCCTTCCCGACCTCCTCGGGACCGGCCTCGAACTGCGGCTTCACGAGCACGACCGCGCGCCAACCGGGTGCCGCGCAGGCGAGCGCGGGCGGCAGCGCCTTCGCGAGGCCGATGAAGGAGACGTCGCACGTGACGAACGCCGGCCGGAAGGGCAGGTCGTCGCACTCGAGGTCGCGGACGTTCACGCGCTCCAGCACGGTCACGCGGGGATCGGCCCGCAGGCGCGGGTGGAGCTGCCCGTAGCCGACGTCGAGCGCGCAGACGCGGGCGGCGCCCGCCTGGAGGAGGCAGTCGGTGAAGCCGCCGGTCGACGCGCCGACGTCGAGGCAGTCCTCGCCGGCGACGTCGATCTCCAGCTCGGTGAGCGCGTGCGCGAGCTTCTCGCCGCCCCGGGAGACATAGCGGGGCCCCTGGTCGAGCACGAGCTCGGCGTCCTCCTCGACCTGGTCGCCCGCCTTCGCGAAGCCCTTCACCCGTCCGGCGAGGACGAGCGCCTGGGCCTGAGAGCGCGTCTCCGCAAGGCCGCGCTCCACGAGCAGCACGTCGAGCCGCTTCCTGGTGGCCCTGCTCATGGCGAGAGGCTAGCGGGTCGCCCACCCGGCGAACTGTCACGAAAGAGCGCCCCGGTCATCCGGGAACCAGCTCGATGCGGATCGTCAGCCAGGGCGCTTCCGCGAGCCCCTGCCGGAGCTCGCGGTCGCCCGCGAACGGGCCGCGCAGGAGGCGTCCGTCGCAGGCCACCTCGAGGAGGTCGCCGCGGAAGGGCCACGGCGAGACGGTGACGCGGGCGGGGTCGCCCTCGGCCGGGGCGAGGGTGCGGCCGCCCGCACGCCGTTCCTCTGCGACGCCGTGGAGGAGCGCGAGCGAGAAGCCGTCCCAGGCGAAGACGAGCTCGCGGTTCGCGGCGATCGCCTCCCCGGTCGCGTGGGGCGCATACCACGGGTCGGCGCGGAGGCTCTCGAGCAGGCCTGCCTGGAAGGTTTTCTCGCGCTCGAGGTAGGCGGCGACCGCACGCTCCACCTTCTCGCCGCCGGCGGGTGGAAAGCGCTCGACGAGCAGCGTCCCGTGGAGGGAGACGAGGAGCGCCGCGTAGCGCGACTGCGGCAGGACGAGCTCGCCGGCGCCCGTCCACAGCGCGAGCCGGCGTACGGGCGGAAGCGCCGAGAAGGTGTACGGGAGCCCTGTGGCGTGGTCGAGCTCGGGCGCGAGCTCCCAGGCAGTCCAGCCGACGTCGTGCTGGTCGGCGGCGAGGCAAACCTCCTCCCGCGGCTCGAAGGGCTCCGCCCAGGCGCGCGCGAGCCGGCCGGCGACGTGGGCGTGCGCCGGCTGCCCGATCACCACCGTCCCCTCCGGCGTCGTCCGGTGGAGCATCGCCGCTACCTGCGGCGGTCGTGCACCGCGTCCACGATCTCGGCGAGGACGGTCGTGTCGCCGGGCAGCTCTGCGAGGCGCCCGTGGACGCGGCCCCGCGTCTCCTCTGCGAGCTCCCGCGCGCGCTCGAGGCCGTGGAGCGAGACGTACGTGACCTTGCCGGCCGCCTCGTCCTTGCCGGGCGTCTTTCCGAGCTCCTCCACGGTCCCGGTGGCGTCGAGGACGTCGTCGACGATCTGGAAGAGGAGCCCGACGTCCTCGCCGAGCGACCGCCAGGGCGCCCGCTCCTCGTCGGAGAGGCCCGCGACCGCGGTCGCCGTGGTGACCGCCGCGCGGAGGAGCCGTCCGGTCTTGAGGGCGTGGAGGCGCCGCAGCCCCGCGGCGTCCAGGTCGCCGTCGGTCGTGACGTCCAGGTACTGGCCTCCGATCATGCCGAGCGTCGCTTCGGCGAGCTCGCGCGCGACGAGGGGCGAGGCGTAGCCCAGAGCCAACCGGAACGCCTCGGCGAGGAGCGCGTCGCCGGCGAGGATGGCGACGTCCTCGCCGAAGCGCACGTGGGCGCTCGGCTGCCCACGCCGGAGGTCGTCGTCGTCGAGCGCCGGGAGGTCGTCGTGGACGAGGCTGAACGTGTGGACGAGCTCCAGCGAGCAGGCGGCCGGAAGCAGCTCGACGGCCTCGCGACCGAGCGCCTCGCCGGTGGCCAGGCAGAGCACCGGACGGATGCGCTTTCCCCCGCCGAGGAGCGAGTAGCGCAGCGCCTCCTCGAGCCTGCCCAGCTCGGCCGCGAACGACAGCCCGGCCAGGAAGTCCTCCGCCAGGCCCCGGAGCTCGTCAGGGCGATGCATCGGCGTCCCGGCGCGCGCGGTCGACCTCGGCCTGCACTTCCCGCGCGAGCTCGGAGAGCTCTTGCAGTACCTGCACGGCGCGCTCGGGATCCTCCGCTCCCTCGAGCTCCCTTCGCGCCGCCTCGACCTTCTCGAGCAGCTCCTGGAGGCGCGCGACCGGGTCCGGCTGGCTCACGGCTGCCGCGCCTCCCGGAGGACACGGCCGAGGATGCCGTTGACGAGCCGGCCGGCGTCCTCGCTCGCATAGCGCTTGGCCAGGGAGACCGCCTCGTCGATGGCGACCTCGGCCGGCACCTCGCCCCGCTCCAGCTCGAAGAGGCCGATCCGCACGACGTTCCGCTCCACGACGCCGAGGCGGTCGGCGGGCCAGTCGTCGGAGGCGGCGTCGATGCGCCGGTCGAGCTCCCGGGCTCCGGCGACCACGCCGCCGGCCAGCTCGAGCGCGAAGGGGTCGACGTCGCCCTCGTGCAGGCTCGCGAGCGGCTGCCGCGTGAGGTCCCACTGGTAGAGGAGCTCGAGCGCCAGGCGCCGGGCGGCGCGGCGGCTCGTCACGCCGCCCCTCCGGAGAGCGCGGCGAGATCGGCGCCGGCCTCCTCGAGGAAGGCGGTGGTGTAGCGCCCGCTCGAGAACTCCTCGCTCGCGAGGATGTCGATGGCCAGATCGCGTGTCGTCGGGACTCCCTCGAGCTCGAATTCTGTCAGCGCCCGCCGGGCGCGGCCGAGCGCGGCCCGGCGGTCCTCCGCCCAGACGATCACCTTGGCGACGAGGGAGTCGTAGAAGGGCGGGATCGCGTAGCCGTCCACGACGTGCGTGTCGACCCGCACCCCCGGCCCCAGCGGCGGCCGGAAGCGCGTGACCGTGCCGGGCGCCGGAAGGAAGTTGCGCGAGGGATCCTCGGCGTTGATCCGGAACTCGATCGCGTGCCCGCGCAGCGGCGCGCGCCCCTCGTGCGGAAGCCCCTCCCCCGCCGCGACGCCGAGCTGGGCGTGGACGAGGTCGACGCCCGTCACGAGCTCGGTGACCGGGTGCTCCACCTGGAGGCGCGTGTTCATCTCGATGAAGTAGAAGCGGCCCTCCTCGTCGAGGAGGAACTCGATCGTGCCTGCGCCGCGGTAGCCGAGCGCCTCGGTGGCGCGGCGGGCGGCGTCCTCCATCTCGGTCCGGAGCGCGTCGGTGACGGCGGGCGACGGCCCTTCCTCGACGAGCTTCTGGTGGCGGCGCTGGATGGAGCAATCGCGCTCCCCGAGGGTGAGCACGCCTCCCTCGCCGTCGCCGAGCACCTGGATCTCGACGTGGCGCGCGCCGACGATCGCCCGCTCGACGTAGAGCGAGCCGTCCGAGAACGCGGCCCTGGCCTCGGCAGCGGCCGTCGAGTACGCGGACTCGAGCTCGTCGGCGGCGCCGACGAGGCGCATTCCCCGGCCGCCCCCACCGGCGGCCGCTTTGAGGAGGAGGGGAAAGCCGACGTCGGCGGCGAGCGCTCGAGCCTGCTCCAGGGACGCGGCGCCGTTCGAGCCCGGGACGAGCGGCAGACCGGCCGCGGCGACGGTCTCCTTCGCCCTGATCTTGTCGCCCATGACCTCGATCGACTCCGGCCGCGGGCCGACGAAGACGAGGTCGTTGTCCTCGCACGCCGCGGCGAAGGCGGCGTTCTCGGCGAGGAAGCCCCAGCCGGGGTGCACGGCCTCGCAGCCGGTCGTGTTCGCCGCCGCGACGAGCGAGGGGATGTTCAGGTAGCTCGCCGACGCCGCCGGAGGGCCGACGTGGACGGCCTGGTCGGCGAGCCGGACGTGGAGCGAGTCGCGGTCCGCGGTCGAGTAGACGGCCACCGCCTCGATCCCCAGCTCGTGGCAGGCGCGCACGACCCGGACGGCGACCTCGCCGCGGTTGGCGATCAGGATCCGCCGGAACAACCTCGCGCCGCCTACAGCGCGTCGAGCGGCCGGCCGTTCAGCGGCTCGAGCTCGAAGAGGAGCTGCCCGTACTCGACCGGCTCGGCGTTCTCGACGCAGATCCGCCGCACGACCGCCTCCGCCTCGGCCTGCACCTCGTTCATGAGCTTCATCGCCTCCAGGATGCAGAGCGTCTGCCCGGGGCCGACGGTGTCGCCCTCCTCCACGAAGGGGTCGGCGTCCGGTTGCGGCGCCCGGTAGAACGTCCCGACCATCGGGGACTCGACGCGGATGAGGTCGCCGGCCGGAGGCTCCGTGGCGCCCTCGGGCTCCTCGTGGACCGGCGCGACCGGCACGGCCACCTGGGCGATGGCCGCATCGTCGCGCTCGTCCGTCCGGCGTACGGTGACGCGCATCTCCCCTTCCTCGATCGTCACCTCGGCGATCCCCGACTCCTGGACGACCTGGATGATCTCCCGCAGCCGCTCTGCCTCGCTCGGCGTCAGCCCGGCCGTCTCGGACTCGTCGCGGCGGCCCCGCGCCCGCACGGAGTGGAGCAGCGGCTCGGCGGCCTCCCCGTAGAGCGCGAGCAGGAGCAGCTCTTCCTCGCTCGCGGCGAGGCCCGCGGCGTCGGCCTTGAGGTCCTCGAGGGCGGCGGGCACGGCGTCCGCCTCCCCGGCGCCGTCTCCGAGCAGCTCGACTGCGCGCTTCACCGTGGCGTCGATCGGTCCCGGGGGAGAGCCGTAGCGGCCGTCGACCAGGTCGCGCAGCTCGTCCACGACGAAGCGCCACCGCTGCGCCGAGAGGACGTGCAGGAGCGCCTGCGACCCGAGCACCTGCCCGATCGGCGAGGCGAGCGGCGGCCAGCCGCACTCCCGCCTGATCGTCGTCAGCTCCTCCAGCACCTCGTCGAGCCGGTCGGAGGAGGAGTGCGCGCGGAGGCTCGCGTCGAGCTCCGCGACCAAACCGGCCGGCAGGCTGTACTCGGCCGCGCGGACCGCCACGCGGGGCGAGAGCGGCGGCACCGGCTCGTCGCCGAGCGCCTCGTCCACGAGCTCGGAGCCGCGCCAGAGGCCCTCGAGGTCGACGCCGGTGTCGAGCCCGAGCCCCGCGAGGGAGCGCGTCAAGGACTCGGCGGAGACGCGGTGGAGCGAGAGGGCGACGGGGTAGAGCGCGCAGGCGACGTGCGTGCCGCCTGCCCGCACCGCTTCGATCGCAGCTGCGAGCGCCACGCCGCCGGCGCCCTGGCAGTGGAGGCCGACGGGCAGGCCGCTCGCCTCCCCGACCCGCTCCACGAGCTCGCGTGCCTTCGCCGGGTCGAGCGAGCTGGCCGGGTCGTGAAGGAGCACACGGGCGGCGCCGAGCTCGGACAGATGCTGGGCGCGCTCGAGCAGCAGCTCCGTCTCGCCGGTCGGCCCAGGGCTGTGCACGAGGCCGACCGAGAGCTCCTTGCCGGCCTCGCGGATCGCCGCCGCCGCCTCGCTGAGGTTGGTGAGGTCGTTGAGCGGGTCGTGGATGCGGAAGACGTCGATGCCGCTCGCCGCCGCGCTCGCGACGAAGCGGCGCACGAGGTCGCCGGAGACCGGCCGCGACCCGACGAGGAAGCGCCCCCGCAGCGCCATCCCGAGCGGCGTCGAGCAGCGCGCGCGAATCGCGCGGATGCGCTCCCACGGGCTCTCGACGCCGCGCCGCACCGCAGCGTCGAAGCAGCCGCCGCCGGAGACCTCCAGGCACGCGAAGCCGGCCCCGTCGAGCTCCGCCGCGAGCTCGTACAGGCCCGCGGCCGAGACGCGCTCGGCGAGCGGCTCCTGCGAGAGCAGCCGGATCGTCGTGTCGACCAGGCGCGGCACGGCGCTCAGGCCCGTGAGATGTAGCGGCGCTCGCGGGTGTCGACCTTGACGCGGTCGCCCACGTTCACGAAGAGCGGCACCTGCACGACGGCGCCCGTCTCGAGCGTCGCGGGCTTCGTCACGTTCGAGACGGTGTCGCCGCGGACGCCCGGCTCCGTGTCGGTCACCGAGAGCTCGACCGAAGCCGGGAGCTGGATCCCGCCCGGCCGCCCGTCGACGGTGAGGAGCTGGACGGTCGCGGAGGGCTGGAGGAAGTCGAGCTCCTGCGCGACGTCCCCGCGCGGCAGGGAGAGCTGCTCGTACGTCTCCTCGTCCATGAAGACGACCTCGTCGCCGGAGTCGTAGAGGTACTGGACGTTCTTCGTCTCGGTGTGGACGCGGGGCATCTTCTCGCCCGCGCGAAAGGTCCGGTCGACGACGGCGCCGGTCTCGAGGTTCTTCAGCTTCGTGCGGACGAACGCGCCGCCCTTGCCGGGCTTGACGTGCTGGAACTCGACGATGCGCCAGACCTGCCGGTCGAGCTCGACGTGCATCCCGTTCTTGAACTGGTTCGTGGAGACGGTCTCCGCCACGGGGCGGAAGTCTAGTGGAGGGTCAACAGATCCTTCGTGAACGTGGTCAGCACGTCGGGCCCGTCCTCACCGACGATGACGAGGTCCTCGATCCGGACGCCTCCCTCGTCCGCCAGGTACACCCCGGGCTCGACGGTGACGACGTTTCCGGCGGCGAGGACGTCGGTGGAGGTCGGCCGCAGGACCGGCAGCTCGTGCACCTCGAGGCCGACGCCGTGACCGAGCCCGTGCAGGACGGGCGCGAGCCCCGACGCCTCGATCTCCGTGCGCGCGACCGCGTCGAGGTCGACGCCGGTCGCGCCGGGCCGCACGGCGGCGAGCGCGCTCTCCTGCGCCTGCCGGCAGAGCGCGTAGGCGGCCCGGAGGCGCTCCGGCAGCTCGCCCGTGGCGAACGTGCGGGTGCAGTCGGCGCAGTAGCCGTCGACGAGCGCGCCGGCATCGACTACCACGGTCTCGTTCGCGCCGATCTCGCGCGAGCCCGGATGGTGGTGCGGCAGCGCGGCGTTCGGCCCCGAGGCGACGATCGGCGGGAATGCCATCGCGTCGGCGCCCTCGTCCCGGAGCGCCCGCTCCAGCCACCAGGCGACCTCCGCCTCGGTCCGGCCGACGAGAGGCTCCTGCGCGAGCCGCTCGAACGCATCGACCGTGACGCGGGCGGCACGGCGCACCGCTTCGAGCTCGCCGTCGTCCTTCACCGCCCGCAGCCCGACCACCACGCTCTTCGCAGGGACGAGGGCCGTGCCGTCGGCCGAAAGCGCCTCGTGGCCGGCCACCGTGACCGTCTCGGCCTCGAACGCGACCGGGCCCTCGGCGAGGTCGGCGAGGCGGACGCCGAGCCAGCCGAGCAGGTCGCGGTCGGTCGTGACCACCTCGACGCCGTCGAGCGCGCTCGCCGCCTCCGTGTAGCGGCCGTCCGTGGCGACGGTGAGCCTCTCGCGGCTCACGAGCAGCGCCGTGTTCGAGCTGTCGAACCCCGTCAGGTAGCGCACGCTCACCGGGTTCGTGGCCAGGAACGTCGCCGCTCCGAACTCGTCCAGGCGTGCCCGGAGTCGCTCGACGCGCTCGTTCACGCGTGTTCCTTCAGGTACTCGAGCGCCTCGCGGTAGCCCTCCGGGCCCTTCCCGACGATCCGGTGCGCGACGGCGTCGGCGATCACGGACACGCGGCGCCACTCCTCCCGCTCCTCGATGTTCGAGAGATGCACCTCGACGACGGGTACGTCGACGACCTCGAGCGCGTCGTGGATGGCGTAGCTGTAGTGCGACCAGGCGCCGGGGTTGACGACGAGCCCGTCGGCCCACTGGCCCGCGTCGTGGCACCACTCGACGAACTGACCCTCGTGGTTCGTCTGGAAGCAGCGCGCCGTGCAGCCGAGCTCCCGTGCCCAGGCGTAGATCCGGGTCTCGAGCTCTCCCAGGCCCAGACCCCCATAGAGCGTCGGATCCCGCTTGGCGAGCACGTCGAGATTCACCCCGTTCACGACGGCGATCTGCACCGGGCGAGTCTACTGGCGGATCAGCGCGGCCAGAGCCGCCCGCGCGTCGGCGGCCGAAGCGGTCGTCACCACGGGCCTTCCGGGCGCCTCGAGCAGGACGAAGACGCCCTCTCCCTTCTTGTCGCGCCCGAGCGCCGTCCACGCTGCGTCGAGGTCCGCCGCGACCGGCTCCGGACGCAGGACGTCCTCGACGGCCCTGGTCGAGAGGCCCGAGAGCCGGAGCGCGGCGAGGAGCCCGAGCGCGACCGCGTCGCCGTGCCGGACGCGGTAGCCGGAGCCGGCCTCGAGCGCGTGGGCGAAGGTGTGCCCGAGGTTGAGCACGGCGCGCCGGCCCTCCCGCTCGTACGGGTCGGAGAGGACGACGCCCGCCTTGTAGGCGGCGCAGGCGCGGATCATCTCCTCCTCGGGCAGCTCCCAGAGGTCGCGACCGGCGAGCAGCCCCGTCTTGACCACCTCGGCCATCCCGGCGCGGCGCTCCTTCTCGGGCAGCGTGACGAGGAGATCCGGGTCGACGACGACCTGAGCCGGGAAGTGGAACGCGCCCGCGAGGTTCTTCCCGTCCCTCGTGTCGATCCCGGTCTTGCCGCCGATCGCGGCGTCGACCTGCCCTGTGAGCGTAGTCGGGACGCCGATCCAGGGCACGCCGCGGAGGTAGGTCGCCGCCACGAAGCCCGCGACGTCGGTCGTCGAGCCGCCGCCGAAGGCCACGACCGTCCCGTCGCGGCCGAGCCCTAGCTCGCTCCAGAGCCGCTCGACGACCTGGAGCGTCTTGGCCGCCTCTCCGGCGGGGACGAGGTGCACGGGCGCCTCGACGGGGGGCGCGTGCAGACCCGCCACCCGCTCGTCGGCGACGACGGCGGCCGGTCCGGAAAGGTCGGCCTCGCCGCGGAGCCGGATGACGAGAGCCGCCAGCAGGACGCCGTCGACGTCGCGCGCGACGCCGTCCGCCGCCTCCGCGTAGACGCGCTGCCGCTCGGCGTACAGGCGCCGGAAATCGTCCTCCCTCTGCGCGAGCGGACGGGCCGTCTCGCGGGCCCGCCGCCACGCGGTCTCGACGTCGACGTCCACGTACACCGTCAAGGCCCGCGCCCGCAGGCGCTCGCGGTTGAGCGGCGAGAGGACGGTGCCGCCGCCGAGCGCGATCACCGCCTCGGGGCCGGCGAGAACCTCGGCGAGGATCTCCTCCTCGACCTGCCTGAACTCGGCCTCGCCGCGCGCGAAGAGCTCGGGGATGGGCACGTGCCGCTTCTCGATCAGGGCGTCGAGGTCCACGAACGGGCGCGCCGTCAGCTCGGCGACGCGAGCGCCGATCGTGGACTTGCCGGCTCCCATGAAGCCGGCCAGCGCGAGATGGCGCCCTACCGCGCCGACCACGGGATGCGCTCGACGTAGGCCCGCCACGCCGAGACGAAGTCGGCGAGCGCGTCGCCGCCGAACTTCTCCCGGGCGGCGCTGGCGAGCTCGAAGGCGACGCACGCCTCGGCGACGACCGCGAGCGCCTCGACGGCGGCGACGTCCGAGCGCTCCACGAGCGCCTGCGCGGGCTCGCCCGTCTCGAGGTCGGCGGAGCGCAGCGGCTTCATGAGCGTCGGCAGCGGCTTCATCGCGGCGCGGACGACGATCTCCTCCCCGTTCGAGACGCCGGCCTCGATCCCGCCGGCGCGGTTCGTCTCGCGGCGATAGCCGCGCTCGTCGCGGAGGATCTCGTCGTGGGCCTCCGAGCCGAGCAGCCGAGCGAGCGCGAAGCCCTCGCCGACCTCCACGCCCTTGACGGCCTGCGTCCCCATGAGCGCCCAGGCGAGGCGAGCGTCGAGGCGCTCCTCCTTCGTCGCGTAGGAGCCGAGCCCCGGCGGGACGCCGAGCGCGCGCACCTCCACCACGCCGCCGACCGTGTCGCGGTCGGCCCGCGCCTCGTCGATCTGCGCCTCGAGGCCCTCGCCGGCGACCTCGCTTTCGACGCGGACGCCGATCTCGCCGAGGAGCGCCTTCGCCACGCCGCCCGCAGCGACGATAGCCGCGGTGTGGCGGGCGCTCGCCCGCTCGAGCGCGTCGCGCACGTCGTCGAGCCCGTACTTGAGCGCGCCGGCCAGGTCGGCGTGCCCGGGCCGCGGCAGCGTCACCGCCTCCTTGCCCTTCCCGGCCGGCTCGCCCTCGGGAGGCCACGGGCTCATCCCCCACGCCCAGTTCCTGTGGTCGCGGTTGCGGACGACGAGCGCGAGCGGCGTCCCGAGCGTGCGCCCGTGGCGGAGCCCGGCCAGCACCTCGACCTCGTCCGTCTCGATCTGCTGCCTCGGGCTGCGCCCGTACCCCTGCTGGCGTCGGCGCAGGTCCTCCTCGATCGCCGCGCGCTCGAGCACGAGCCCGGCCGGGAGCCCGGTGACCACGGCCACGAGGGCAGGCCCGTGCGACTCGCCCGCGGTGACGAGCGTGAGGCTCACACGGCGAAGACTACGACGGCCGCTCGATCTCGCGCACCGCGGCGCGCATGGCCTCGACCGGCGCCGCGACCCCCGTCCAGCGCTCGAAGGACGCCGCGCCCTGAGCGACGAGGACCTCGAGGCCGTCGACGACGCGCCCGCAGCCGGCCGTCCTCGCCGCGGTGACCAGCGCGGTCTCGCCGCCGTCGGCCCGGTACGCGAGGTCGACGACCTGCCGGACACCGGCGAGCTCGACGACCGGGTCGTGCCGAACGGGCGTGGCGTTGACGACGAGGTCGGCGTCGCCGCGGGCGGCGGGCCACGTCTCGCCGGCCGTCACCGGGCGGTCGGGAAAGAGGGTCCGAAGCCGAAGCGCCAGGGCGTGCGCGCGCTCGGGGGAGCGCCCGGCGACGCAGAGCGAGGCGCAGCCGGCGTCGCCGAGCGCGGTCGCCACGGCCAGCGCGGCGCCGCCCGTCCCGAGGACGAGCGTGCGCGCTCCCTCAGCCTCGACGGCCCCGGTGACCGCCCCGCCGTCCGTGCTCGACCCGAGCACGCGGCCGTCTCGGACGACGAGCGTGTTCACCGACCCGCAGCGCTCGGCGACGGCGTCGAGCTCGTCGCAGTAGGCGAGCACGGCCGTCTTGTGCGGGATCGTCACGTTGGCGCCCGCAAAGCCCAGCGCGACGAGCCCCGCGACGCCGGCCTCGATCTGCTCCGGCTCGACCGGCAGGGCCACGTACGCCCAGTCGAGGCCGGCCGCGGCGAACGCGGCGTTGTGCATCCTCGGCGAGAGGGAGTGCGAGACCGGCTTGCCGAGAAGCCCGACGAGCCGCGTGCCGCCGCTCAGCACTGGAGGCCCGCGCGCGGGTAGTCCAGGAACTCCTGCTCGCTCGCGGTGAAGAAGTGGCTCCTGCAGTCGGCCTTGCGGACGAAGTAGAGGAAGTCGACGTCGGCCGGGTGCGCCGCGGCCTGGAGGGAGGCGAGCCCCGGGTTGGCGATCGGCGTCGGAGGCAGGCCGGCGCGGTTGCGCGTGTTGTACGGGTTGTCCGACTCGAGCTGGCTCTGGAGGATCGCCTTCGTCGGCGGGATGTCGAGGCCGTAGCGGATCGTCGCGTCGATGCCGAGCGGCATCCCGGCGCGGAGGCGGTTGTAGATCACGGCCGCGACGAGCGGCCGCTCGCGCGCTACCTGCACCTCCTTCTCGACCATGGAAGCGATGATCACGACCTCGTAGGGCGTCAGGTCCTTGGAGCGAGCGTACTTCACGTCCACCTGCTCCCACGCCCGGGTGAAGGCGTCGAGCTGGAGGCGCACGAGCCGGCGCGAGGTCGTGTCCTCGGTGAACTCGTAGGTGGCCGGGAAGAGGAAGCCCTCGAGGTGCGGCGGGTCGGCGCGGGCGAACTGCGCCGGGAGGTCGTCGACCTGCTCCGACGCGCGCAGGTAGGCGCGCTCGCGGAGCGCCGGCGAGATCCCCCGCTCCTCCTCGGCGATCTCGTTCACGGCCGTGATGCGGTTGGCCATCTGCTTCCGCGTGAAGCCCTCCGGGAAGACGATGCGCAGGACCGGCTTCGGCGGCGCCGTCTCCCCGGCCGCGCTGCTCGTCGCCCCGGCGTCGGAGCCGCCGCCGCGGCCGCCCATCTCGACGACGGCGTAGGCGATCGCGGCGGCGAGCCCGAAGCCGAGGAGCACGCCGAAGAGCGCGGCCAGCCGGCCGCCCCGCCGGCGATAGTCCCGCCTCAGGCGGGGCGAGCCGTCGTCTTCCACTGCAAGTAGCCGCTGAGGAGGTGGGCGGCGGCGAGGGCGTCCTCGGACGCCCGGCCGCCGGCCGACCGGGCGAGAGCCGTCGTGAAGCGCTCGTCGAAGGTCTCGACGGTGAGGTCGGTGGCGGCGCGCAGGCGCTCGACGAACCGCCGCGTCTCCTCCGCCTGGGAGCCGTGCTCGCCGCGCAGGGTGACCGGCAGCCCGACGACGACGTGTTCGACGCCCTCGCGGCGCGCGAGCTCGAGCAGGCGGGCGATGCCGGCGTCCGTGCCGGCCCGCTCGACGACGTCGAGCGGCCGTGCGACGGTGCCGGTGGGATCCGACACCGCGACACCGGTCCGCGCGGCGCCGTAGTCAAGGGCGAGCACCTTCACCGCGGCGGGATTGTACTCGCGGCGGTCGCCGCCCCGGTCCACCTGGCGCCCGGGTGGCGAGCTCTCAGCCGAGTGCGGCGAGGAGGGCCTTCTCGGCCTCGGCGAGGGCCTCGCCGAGCTTCTCCGCGTCGCGGCCGCCGGCGCGGGCCATCGTCGGTCTCCCCCCTCCCCCGCCGCCCACGAGCGCGGCCGCCGCCCTGACGACGTCGGAGGCGTTGACGCCCCTGTCCACGACCGCCTGGTCGACGTTGACGACGAGGTGGACGCGCCCGTCCTGGCGCGCGCCGAGGACGACGGCCGCCGGGCTGCGCCGCTGCTTCTCTCGGTCGGAGACCTCGAGCAGCGTCTCGGCGTCCGCGTTCTCGACCTCGGCGAGGTAGAGCCGGACGCCGGCCACCTCGTGCTCGCGCTCGTTCACGACGGCGTGCGGCCGCTCGGCCGCCGCCGGCTTCCGCGCCGACTGCCGGCGCGCCTCCTCCAGCGCCTGCCGCAGCTCATCGGCCTCGTGCGCCCGGCCGCGCAGGTAGGCGAAAGCCTCGCCCGACGTGACCGCCTCGATCCGGCGCACGCCGGAGCCCACGGAGCCCTCCGAGAGGACGGCGAACGGGCCGATCTCCGCGGTGGAGCGTACGTGGGTGCCGCCGCAGAGCTCGCGCGACAACCCCTCCACCTCGACGACCCGCACGAC
>DASTBX010000007.1:0-11033 GCA_035711645.1 Gaiellaceae bacterium | reverse complement strand
ACGCGAGTCCGGGTCCTGATCGACCTCTCCGCGCGGCGCCTGGTCGTCCGCCGCGGCCACCGGGCGCTCGTCAGGATGACTGTCGGCGTCGGGCGCGCCACGTCGCCGACGCCCCTGGGCCGCTTCGCCGTCACCGACAAGCTCTCCGGCGCGCGCTACGGCCCCTACTACGGCTGCTGCATCCTCGCTCTCTCGGCGCACCAGCCGCGGCTGCCGGCGGGCTGGCGCGGCGGCGACCGCATCGCCGTGCACGGGACGAACGATCCCGCCTCGGTGGGCGCCGCGGTCTCGGCCGGGTGCCCGCGCGGGCGCGACGCCGACCTGCAGCGCCTCCTGCGGCTCGTGCCGCTGGGTGCGCCCGTCGTCGTCCGCGCCTGACGGCCGTCTAGTCGTCCCGGGTCTCCGCGCCGCCGGGCAGCCGGCGCACGGTTCCCCAGCCGACGACGGTCCAGGCGACGAGCAGCGCTCCGCCGGCGAGCGCGCCGACGGCGTCGGCGACGAGGTCAGCGATCGTGTCCTGTTCGCCGCGTGTCAGCTCCGTCCCGAGGAGCTCGTCCGAAGACCACTCGAGGATCTCCCAGGCGGCGCCGATCGCCAGGCCGAGCGCGAGCGTCACGACGAAGATCCCCACGAGGTGGCGGCGGGTGTCGGTGGCGTCCACGGGGTCTGGAAGCGTGTCGAGGCGGGCGAGCGCGACGTAGACGATCGGCGCGCCGAGAAGCGGGACGAGGAAGTGGACGGCGATGTCGTAGTAGCCGAAGCGGTCGTAGAGGCGCAGGGCCTCTCCCCAGCCGGTCAGCGCCATCACGAGGACGAAGGCCAGGTCGAAGAGCCGGGGCAGGTCGAGGAAGCGGACGCCGACGACCGCCGCCGCTGCTACGGCGGCGTTGAGCGCGCCCGGCTCGCCGAGGAGCGCCATGACGCCCGCGCCGGCGACGAAAACGGCTCGAAGCAGGTCCAGCGGGTCGCGGACGAGCGGATGCCAGTCGCCGTAGAGGAGGGTGCGGAACTCCAAGAGCCGGGGTAGTACCCCCTCGTGCCGGTTCACGATCCCGGAACCGCCGCGCCGCTCGTTCCGGAACGGCCGACGCTGTCCCGCCTCCGCGAGGCCGCGGCCGGTTGCCGCGCCTGTCCACTCTGGAAGACCGGGACGCAGACCGTCTTCGGGGAGGGGCAGGCGCAGGCGGAGGTCGTCCTCGTCGGCGAGCAGCCGGGCGACCGCGAGGACCGGGAGGGGCGCCCGTTCGTCGGCCCTGCGGGGCGGGTACTCGACGAGGCGCTCGAGGAGGCGGGGATCGACCGGCGCCGCGCCTACGTGACGAACGCCGTCAAGCACTTCAAGTGGCAGGCCCGCGGCAAGCGGCGCATCCACCAGAAGCCCAACGCGGAGGAGCTCGCCGCCTGCCGCCCCTGGCTCGACGCCGAGCTCTCCGTGCTGCGCCCGGAGGCCCTCGTCGCGCTCGGCGCGACCGCGGCGCAGTCGCTCCTCGGCCGCAGCTTCCGGGTCACGAAGCAGCGCGGCGTGCCGGTCGAGTCCGACCTCGCCCCCCACGTCCTCGCGACGGTGCACCCGTCCTCGATCCTGCGCGCCCCCGACGACGAGTCGCGCCGCGAGGCCTACGCCGCCTTCGTCGACGACCTCCGCGCGGTCGCCGACCTCCTCGCCGCCGCGCGCCGCTAGCCACTCGCAAGCACGGCGCCGGCACAAGATCGGCACGCCCCCCGCGCCTTGTGTCTCACACGCACATGCTCTTCCGGCCCATGCTCGGCCCGTGGCCTTCCATCCTCCCGTCCACCGCGAGTTCGTCCAGGCGCTCCGGATCCTCGACGCGTTCGGCATGCCGTACGCCGAGGCCTGGCGGCTGTTGCGGCCCGTTGCCGCTCGCCTGGGTGTTCCGCGGCCGAGCTACTCGAGCGTCAGGCGCATCCTGATCGCCGAGCGTGAACGCAAGCGACAGCGGGCCGACGACCTCGACAGGCTCCTGGCCGACCTGTTCGCGGGGCGGTTCCCCTTTGTGTTCGTGGAGCACAAGCTGGTCGGGACGCGCCCGGGGTCGGAGACGGCCGGGCTCGACCCGAGGCCGCCGCCGCGGGGCGCCTACGCGGCCGCGTCGCCGGCGAGGAGGCGGCGCAGCTCGTGGGCGGCGGTCACCGGCCGCTGGCACGCGAAGCTCTCGCACACGTAGGCGGCGGGCGCGCCGGCCACCAGCCCCTTGCCGGCGAGGAGCGGCACCGCCTTCGTCGGCTCGGGCGAGAACGCGAAGACGGTGTTCGGCCGGAAGCCCGAGAGCGCGGCCGCGCGCAGCTCCTCCGACTCCCCGACCACGGCGACCTCCCGCGGCGGGGAGAAATGGAGGTCCAGCGCGCAGAGCAGGTGGGGCACGGCGCCGGGCGCCCGCTCCATGAGCGGCAACGCCAGGCGGAACACCCCGACCGCGCGGCGCTCGAGCTCCTCGTCCCCGTAGATCCGCGCCAGCCGGAGGAGGACGAACGCGGCCATGGAGTTGCCGGCCGGCGTGGGGTGGTCGTCGAACTCCTTGCGGCGGGCGACGAGGCCGTTTCCATCCGACGGCGCGTCCACGTAGAACCCGCCCCGCTCCGGATCGGCGAACAGGTCGACCATGAGCCCCGCCAGGCGGCGGGCCTCCTCGAGCCAGCGCAGCTCGCCCGTCGCCCACGAAAGCTCGACGAGCCCGTTCGCGACGTTCGCGTAGTCCTCGAGGTAGGCGGGGATGCGCGCCTCACCCTCCCGGTACGTCCTCAGGAGGCGACCGCCCTCGCCCGAGAGAGGCTCGAGCAGGAACTCGCCGAGCGCCCTCGCGGCGTCGAGCCAGTCGGCACGGCCGAGGAGAGCTCCCGCCTCCGCGAGCGCCGCGAGGGCGAGCCCGTTCCAGCCGGCCAGCACCTTGTCGTCGCGCAGCGGCTGCGGGCGCTTCTCGCGCGCACGGAGCAACGCCGCCCTGGCGTCCGCCGGGAGCTCGCCCCGGAGGACGAAGCGGCCGTCCTCGAACGGCTGCAGCCATGCGGAGCGATCCTCGCCGAGCACCGCCTCGATCTCCTCCGGCGTCCACGAGTACGTGAGGCCCTCGACGCCGTCGGTGTCCGCGTCCTGCGCCGAGGCGAAGCCGCCCTCCGGCAGGCGCAGCTCGCGCAGCATGTAGTCGAGCGTCTCCTCGACCACGCGCCGGTAGCGCTCCTCTCCCGTCACGGTCCAAGCGTGCAGGTACGCCGAGGCGAGCAGCGCGTTGTCGTAGAGCATCTTCTCGAAGTGGGGGACGAGCCAGCGTGCGTCCACGGAGTAGCGGTGGAAGCCGCCCCCGAGCACGTCGTACATGCCGCCCGCGGCCATCCGGTCGAGCGTCAGCGTCGCCATGTGGAGCGCGTCGTCGGCGCCGCCGCGGGCGTGGAGCCGCAGGAGCAGCTCGATCGTCGAGGCGGCGGGGAACTTCGGTGCCGGCCCGAAGCCGCCCTCCGCCGGATCGAAGAGCTTGCGCAGTCGCGGGAGCGCTCCCGACAGGAGCCCGGTCGTGAGCGGCTCGCCCGACGGGGGCTGCTCGCTCGCCCGCCTGATCGCCTCCACGAGCGCCTCCGCCTGGCGCTCGAGGTCGCCGCGCCGGGTTCGGTAGGCCTCGGCGACCGCCGTCAGCACCTGCGGGAAGCTCGGCATGCCGCGCCTCGGCTCCGGCGGGAAGTAGGTGCCTCCGAAGAAGGGCTTGCCGTCGGGGGTCAGGAACACCGTCATCGGCCAGCCGCCGGCGCCGGTCATCGCCACGACGGCGTCCATGTAGAGCCCGTCCACGTCCGGCCGCTCCTCCCGGTCGACCTTGACGGAGACGTAGTGCTCGTTCATGAGCCGCGCGATCTCCTCGTTCTCGAACGACTCGTGCTCCATCACGTGGCACCAGTGGCACGCGGCGTAGCCGACGGAGAGGAGCACGGGCTTGTCCTCCTCGCGCGCGCGCGCGAAGGCCTCCTCGCCCCATGCGTACCAGTCGACCGGGTTGTCGGCGTGCTGGAGGAGGTACGGGCTCGTCTCGGCCGCCAGGCGATTCACCCGGCCAGCCTAGCCGCCCGTCGCAGAGAGGCGGCGCCGGCCATCGCAGAGGCCGGCGCCGCTGCCGCAGAAGCTAGGCCGAGACCGGAGCGGGCGCGCCGACGAGCTCGTCGACGGTCGTGACCGTGGCGCCGTACGTCGCCTTGAGGTACTCGAGCGCGTCCTCCTCGCTAACGCCCTCGAAGGCGCAGACGGCGTCCCGCGGAATCGTGATCTCGTAGCCGCGGATGAGCGCGCCGTAGGAGGAGTGGCGGACGCAGATATGCGTGTGCTGGCCGGTGATGACGACCTCGTCGACACCGCGCTCGCGGAGCTGCTCGTCGAGGCCCGTGCCGTCGAATGCGCCGTAGCCGCGCTTGGGGGAGATGATCTCGCCCTCGCGGGGCGCGAGCTCGGCGATGACCTCGGCGCCCGGGTCGCCCGCCATGGCGTGCTCGCCCCAGACCTTCAGCTCGGGATCGCCGGGCTGGTGGGCGTCGTTCGAGAAGACGACGACCCAGCCCTCCTCCCGCGCCCGGGCGAGCAGCCGCCGGAGAGGCTCGATGATCGCCTGCGCCTTCGGGTTGGCGAGCTTGCCGCCCACGAAGTCCTCGAGCATGTCCACGATGATGAGTGCCTTCACGTCGCTATCCTTCCACTTGGTTTTCGTCTATCAGTCGATAACTTGAAGCCGAAGTCTACCACAGCAGCCGACGCCGCCCACGAGGCGCTCGCCGTCGTCCTCCGCGTCCGCGACGGCGTGCTGCAGGTGCTCCTCTGGGAGCGCGCGCGCCGCCCGTTCCTGGGCGCCTGGGCGCTTCCGGGCGGACGGCTCGAGCCCGGCGAGACGCTCGAGCGGTCGCTCCGGAGGCACCTGGCCGCCAAGGTGGACGTCCGCGACCTCGCCCACCTCGAGCAGCTCGAGACGCGGAGCGACCCGCGCCGGCATCCCGAGCGGCGGATGATCGCGACGGCCTACCTCGGCCTCGTGCCCGCTCACGTCGATCCGAGCGTCCCGGGCGACACCGCCTGGCATCCGGTGGACGACCTGCCGGCGATGGCGTTCGACCACCGGGACATCGCGCTCGCCGGGCGCGAGCGGCTGCGAGCGAAGCTCTCCTACACGAACATCGGATTCGCGCTCGCGCCGCCCTCCTTCACGATCTCGGAGCTGCGCGCGCTCTACCGGGCGGCGCTCGGGCACGACGTCTCGGCCACGAACCTGCAGCGGGTGCTCCTCCGGCGGCGCCTGCTCGAGCCGACGGGCGAGACGCGGCCGCCGGGCCGTGCAGGCGGCCGCCCCGCTGCGGTCTTCCGCTTCGCCGCCAGCGACCTCGCCGTCACCGACCAGTTCGCCGTGCTGCGCCCGCCTGACGTCCGCTGACTACCGCCGCGGGCGCGCTCAGATGAGGCCGCAGCGGCGGGCCGTGTTGGGCCAGGGATAGAAGCCGCGACCCGAGCGCCGCGCCTTCTCCGCCGTCCACATCTGCTCGCGGGGCCGCCAGCGGTCGGCGGTGCCCTTCTTGCGCAGCAGGTAGCGCCCGTACGTTTGCTGGAAGGTGAGATCCATCTGCAAGCCGCCGTAGTACGGCGCGTTCGGATCGTCCCACGAGCCCTCGTGACGGTGGATGCAGCGCCAGGCCGCCCTGTGCGGCACCCGCTCGGCGCGGCGCACGGCCCGGTTCGCATGCGCCCGCCAGGCGTTGCGGATCCGGATCAACCGGGCGAGCGACCTCGTCCGTCGCTCCGCGTAGGCCGTGGGCGTCCTGCGCGTTCCCATGACACGCTGCCAGTGCCAGGTCCGGGCCCGGTGCTTCCGGATCTTCCTCCGGAGCGCGCGGACGCGCTCCGGGCTCGCGGCCGCGACCGCTACGGGCTGGGGCCCGGTCTCCGCGTCGGCCTCCGCGGCCGTCGCCGGATCCGTCTCCGCCGGCTCCTGGGCGGCGGCGACCCCGACAGAGGCCGCCAGGGCGAGTGAGCTTGCGAGCGCGAGCAGGAGCGCGCGCACGTCGACTGGGTCCACGAACGTCCCCCTTTCAACTACCGCAGTGGGCCGCCGCTGGGCGTGGGCGGCCCGGGGGAGGCGCCTGACTGTGCCGCAGCGGCGCCGTCCCAACGGTCGGTGTTTGCGTGAAGCGGGCTAGGTTACACTCACGCCCGTATGTTGTGGTTCACCCTCTGGTTCACGGTGGCGCTGAAGATCCCGGCGCTCTACCTGGCCTACGTGATCTGGTGGTCGGTGAAGGATCCCCCGACCCCGGCGGCCGGAAACGCAGAGGGGAGCGAGGGTGGAGGCCTTCTCGACCACGGCCGCCCCGGCCCCCGGAGGCCTGTCTCCGGTAGACGCTCGCGTCCGCACGGCTCGCCCGAGCGCCGTCCCCACCGGACGGCCCCGGTTGCGGCCCGGGCCTCCCGGGCCCGGTGAGCGCCCGGGAGAGCGAGCTGCGCGGCCGCCCGACGGCCACGGCGCTCGTCGCCGACTTCCTGGCGACGTTCGCGATCGTCGGCGGGGTCGTGGCGCTCGTCTACTACCCGGGACGGCTGGGGACGGGGGCGGTGTTCGTGGCGCTCTTCGCGGCCGCCATCGGCGACCACCGGCGCCCGCTCGTGCCCGTCGCGCTCGCCGTAGCGACAACGTGCTGGTTCCTCGGCATGGTGATCGCGGTCGTCCTCGACCGGCCGATCTTCTAGCCCGGCCCTCGCCGCCCCGTCGGATCACCCTAAAGAGGGATTGCCCTGCGGCCGATGGACCTATCGGCTTCAACGACGGCCATCACCCGACTCTTCACCCACATGGGAAGCTTCAAGCTCCGTCTCGTCGTCTACTTCCTGCTGCTCGCGCTGCTGCCGCTCGTGGCTGCCTACGTGGGCTTCAACGAGGTGGCCGCGCGGGGCGAGCTCGGCGAGGCGGATTCCAGGCTGAGCACCGCGATCCGGGTCGCACAGGCCGAGTACCAGGACCAGCTCGAGGCCGCGGCAGGCACGGCGACGTCCCTCGCGCGCGCCACGCAAATCCAGCGTGCGCTCGCCACGAGCAACCGCTCCGCTCTCGTCCGGACGGCGCGTGAGGTGCCCCACGCTGCGTTCTACTCGCAGCGCGGCGAGCTGCTGGCCGGCGAGGAGCCGCCCGAGCTCGCCGCCACGCGCGAGGCGAAGGTCCTCGACCGCGGCGACGGAGCAACGGTCGGCTCGGTGGCGGTGAGCGTGCCCGTGGACGAGGAGCTCGTCGAGCGCCTCGAGACGAAGGCGGCGCTCGACGCGGGCGACCGGTTCGCGCTCGTCGCGGAGGGCAGCGTCGTCGCACCCCGCGCTCTGGGCGGCTCCGTGGAGCTCCCGGCCGACGGGCCTCGCTACATCGAGCTGCGCGGGATCGGCTTCCGCGCCATCGCGACGGAGCTCCTCGCCGCCGACGCCGAGATCGGGCTCCCGCCGGTGACGATGCTCGCGCTCGCCCCTCGCTCGGCGATCGACGAGGCGGCCGGCGACTTGCGGGAGCGGTTCCTGCTCTTCTCGATCGTCGCCATGCTCGCGGTCGCGATCCTCGCCTATGCGCTCGGGCGCACGATCGTCCGCTCCCTCCGCGAGCTCGCCGACGCGGCCGGCGCCGTCGCCCGCGGTCGCTTCGAGCGTCGCGTCCCCGCGCGGGGACGCGACGAGTTCGCCGCGCTCGGCCGCGCGTTCAACGAGATGGCCGAGCAGCTCGAGGAGCACCTCGAGGAGCTCGCCTCGGAGCGGGGCCGTGTGCGCGACGCCGTCGCGCGCTTCGGGGCGGCGCTCGCCGCGACGCACGACCCCTACGCGCTCCTCCAGGTCATCGTCGGGAGCACCGTCGAGGCGACCGGCGCCGCGGGCGGCCGGCTCGTCGTCGACGGCAAGGAGATCGAGCGCGCGGGCGATCCCGACCACGGCGGCCGGCCCCTCGTGATCCCGCTCGGCCACGAGGGCCGCGAGAGCGGCGTCCTCTACCTCACGCCGCGGGAGGCCGACTTCGCCGACGAGGACCGCGAGCTTGCGCACTGGCTCGGCTCCCAGGCCTCGATCGCGCTCGAGAACGCCCGCCTGCACCGGCTCGTCGAGCGCCAGGCGAACACCGACGGGCTGACGGAGCTTCCGAACCGGCGGCACTTCGAGGAGGCGCTCGAGGCCGAGATCTCGCGCGCCGAGCGCTTCGGCGGCGGCCTCGCGCTCGTGCTCGCCGACCTCGACGACTTCAAGCAGGTGAACGACCGCTACGGCCACCAGGCCGGCGACGACGTCCTCCGCACCTTCGCCGAGATCCTCCGCGAGACGGTGCGCGAGATCGACCTGCCGGCGCGCTACGGGGGCGAGGAGTTCGCCGTCCTGCTCCCGCAGACCGACCTCGAGGGTGCCCGCCGGCTGGCCGAGCGCCTGCGCCGTGCGCTCGCCTCGCGGCCGATGACGACCCAGCCCGGCGCGCTCGTCGCGGTGACCGCCAGCTTCGGCGTCGCCGCCTTCCCCGACTCGCCGACGCCGGCCTCGCTCTTCGCGTCGGCCGACGACGCCCTCTACCAGGCGAAGCACGCCGGCAAGAACTGCGTCGTCTCCGCGGACGCCGGTCCCATCGTCCGCGCCCGCGATTAGCGTTCGCAGGTGCCGTCCGGTGCTCTAGAATCCGGCGCCGTCCCCCGTTCCCGACCTGGAGGTGCGAGTGAGCAGCGATAAGGACACCACGTTCGCCAAGATCATCGAGGATCACCTCGAGCTGAAGCGGCGCAACTCCCAGCTCGACGGCGCCATGCCGATCGACCGCTACCGCGTCGCCGACCCCTTCGAGAATCACCCCCTGTTCAAGACCGAGGAGCAGGCGCGCCTCGAGGACACTCTGAGCGGCAACGAGCCGGAGCTCGAGCGCAGCCCGGTGCTCGCGTGGCCCGGCGAGGACACCGACGGAGCCGTGGCGCCCGCGGATCCCGAGGACACGCTCTGGGGCCGCTCGCGGGACTTCGACTGGGGCGACTGAGCTCGTCCCGCGCGCTAGCGGGCGGGATACAACCCGACGACGCCCTTCATGTCGCCGCGGCCCAGCGTCTGCATCCCGTCGTGGACCGACGGGAACATCGTCAGCTCGGGTGAGCCGTTCACGTGGCCGAGCCCGGCGAAGTGGCCCCACTCGTGGGTCACGACGTCGAGGAGCGCCAGCTCGCCGAAGCCGCCGCCCGCCCACGGCCGGTCGCCGGTCGTCCAGCGGTAGGTCCCTCCGAGCCACCCGGCCAGGTCGGCCTCGATCAGCAGGTCGGCTTCGACGAACCGCTTGCGGTCGGAGGCCCGACGACGCAGGCGACGACGCCCGGCCCGGCGGCCGCGGTCGGGCCGGCGGAGGCGGCGAGCGCAATGCCGAGGGCGAGGAAAGACCGTCAAGGACCGCAGCGGCCGCGCGGGCCCTGTTTTCGACGCCCCCTGCGTTTGCCTCGTTCCCCCGTTCGGGTAGAGGTCCCGCATGGCCCGCCGGCTCCTCGTCGTCACGACCGCGCCCGTCGAGGGAGAGTCGCTGCGCGAGCAGGTGCGCCGCCACAGCGGCGCCGAGGACGCGGAGGTGCGCGTCGTCGCGACGGCCTCCGACCTCTCGCCGCTCGACTGGCTCGCGAGCGACGAGGACGAAGCGCGGGCCGAGGCGGCCGACCGTGCGGGCGAAGTCGGGCGGGCGGTCGCTCCCGACGCCCCGGTGGAGACCGAGGTCGGGGATGCCGACCCGGTGCAGGCGATCGAGGACGCCCTCCGCACCTTCCCGGCGGACGAGCTCCTCCTCGTCACCCGCCGAGAGGACGAGGCCGGCTGGCTCGAGGAGGGCACGGCCGGCGAGGCCCTGGCGCGCTTCTCGCTCCCCGTCACGCACCTCGTCGTCGACGACTGACCCTTCGCCCACTTTTCAACGAGCGCGCCGTCATCTATAGTCCCCGCCGCTCAGGGGGCTCGGGAACGAGGGGTAGCTTGTGAATCACCGCGGCAACCACCACCCCCGAGGCCGCGGAAAACCGAGGGAGGGTGCAATGAGGAGGAGGATCCTCGTTGGGCTTGCGGCACTTGTGACGCTCGCGCTCGTGGGAGGCGGAGCGGCCGCCGGTGCCGACCAGCAGGCCCAGCAGGCGGCGAGCGCGGATCCCAACTTCCGCGTGCTCGGGGACGAGAACCCCGACTCGGCGGCTGAGATCCATGCCATGCACGCCATGCAGCACGGCGGGCCGGGAGACCATCTGCCCGGCTCGAGCGAGAACGTCCGGCTGATCGGCCAGGTCGACATCGACGACGTCGCGCCCGGCGACGTCGCCGACGTGACGGCCTACGGCAACTACGCGTACCTGGCCGTGCGCGACCCCGAAGGCTGTACGGACGCCGGCTTCGCTGTGATCGACATGTCCGATCCGACGGATCCGGAGCAGGTCGGCTTCATCGACTGGACGGACGGGTCGTTCCCGGGCGAGGGCGCCCACGTCATCAACCTGAACACGCCCTCTTTCAAGGGGCAGGTACTGGCCGGCAACAACGAGATCTGCGACGAGGAGACGGGAGAGGGCGGTCTCACGCTCTGGGACGTCACGAACCCCCTGGCACCGGTGCAGCTCGTCGACCACGCCGGCGATCCGTCGGCGGGTGAAGCGGGCTTCCCGCACGAGTTCAACCACATCCACAGTGTCTTCATCTGGCAGCAGAAGAAGCGGGCGTTCGCCGTGATGACCGACAACATGGAATTCACGGACATCGACATCATGGAGATCACGGACCCGCGGAATCCGGTCCTCCTCTCGGAGACGGACGCCAACGACTTCGACGTCGCCCGTGAAGGCGTCGTATCGCACGGCAACTTCCAGGGCTCCTTCCTGCACGACATGGTCGTGAAGAGGATCGGGGACACCTGGACGCTGCTGGTCTCCTACTGGGACGGCGGCTGGGTGAAGTTCAACGTCAACGACCCGGCGAACCCGGTGTACATCGACGACTTCGACTACCCGCTGCCCGACACTCTCTTCCCGCAGTTCATGTT
>DASTBX010000006.1:0-11229 GCA_035711645.1 Gaiellaceae bacterium | reverse complement strand
GCCGTCCACGACCGTCGGCTGGTAGTAGAGGCGCGTCGGGTGCCCGCCGTCCCGCGCCCCACCGACGACGATCTCGGCCCCGCGCTCGACCGCGTCCTCGAGGTGGGCGTCCATCTTGGCCGCCGTCGGCTCGTTGTTCATGGGCCCGACGAGCGTGTCGTCGTCGAACGGGTCGCCGAGCTTCCAGCCCCCGGCCTCCTTCACGACGGCCGCGAGGAAGTCGTCGTGCACCCGCCGGTCGACGAGGACGCGCTCCGTGGCGCAACACACCTGGCCGGCGCAGAAGAAGCCGCCGTAGACGGCTCCCTTGGCGGCCGCCTCCAGGTCGGCGTCCGCGCACACGACCACGGGACCGTTGCCGCTCGCCTCGATCAGAGTCCGCTTCAGCCCAGCCGCCTGGACGATCTTCTCCGCGGTGGCGTGGGAGCCGACGAAGCCGACGCAGTCGACGTTCTCGTCGCGGATCAGCCGCGCGCCGACCGTCCCGTCGCCGTAGATCACGTTGACGACGCCCTCGGGGAGCCCTGCGTCGGCCATGATCTGCATGAAGTTCGCCATAGCCACGGGCGTCCACTCGGACGGCTTGACGACGATCGTGTTGCCGGCGGCGATGCCCGGCGCGATCAGCTCGACGGGGATGAGCGTCGGGAAGTTCCACGGCGTGATCGCCGCGTAGACCCCGTTCGGCTTGCGGAAGGTGAGGATCCGCTTGTTCACGTCCTGCGAGGGGATGACGGCGGTCTCCATGCGCTTCACGTCCTCGGCCGCAAGGCGAAAGTTCTCGGCGGTCTCTTCGATGTCGGGGATCGCCTCCGCGACGTAAGGCTTGCCCTGCTCGAGGGAGAGGTCGCGCGCGAACGGCTCCTTGCGCTCCTCGATCAGGTCGGCGATGCGCTGGCACACCTCGGCGCGCTCCCAGGCCGAGAGTGCTGCCCACGCGGGCTGCGCCTCGCGGGCCGCGCGGGCGGCGCGGGCGACGTCCTCCTCGCTCGCGTTCGGCGCGTCCGCGAGCTTCTCACCCGTGACCGGGGAGACGATCTCGCGCGCGTCGGCGCCGGTGGCCTCGACCCACTCGCCGCCGACGAAATTCTGGAGTGTCCTCACCGTCGTCGCCACGTCGACCTCCTCAGCCCCCCAGTCCCAGCCGCTCCCACGCCTCGTCGAGCACCTGGCGCAGGACGCCCACCATTTCGTCGAACTCCTCCGGCCCAGCCACGAGCGGCGGCGCGAACTGCGCGCACGTCTCGCCGCGGTCGTCGAAGCGCATGTAGACGCCGAGCTCCCGGGCGCGCGGCGTCAGGAAGCCCTTGATCAGGTCGTCGCGCTCGGCGGGCGTGAACGTCTCCTTCGTCTCCTTGTCCTTCACGAGCTCGAGCGAGTAGAAGTAGCCGTCGCCGCGCACGTCGCCGACCATTGGATGCTCGACCAGCAGGCGCTCGCAGCGCTCGCGCAGCTCGGGCCCCAGCCGCTGCGACCGCCCGACGAGGTCCTCGCGCTCCATGATCTCGAGGTTGGCCAGCCCGATGGCGCAGGAAAGCGGATGGCCGCCGAAGGTGATCCCGTGCGTGAAGGCTGTCTTGGCGTTCGAGAAGAACGGCTCGATCACCTGCGGCGCGGCCACGACGGCTCCGAGCGGCGCGTAGGCGGACGTGATCCCCTTCGCCAGCGTCATCAGATCGGGCCGGATGCCGTAGCGGGTCGAGCCGAACCAGTCGCCGACCCGCCCGAAGCCGCAGATGACCTCGTCGGCGACGAGGAGGAGCCCGTGCTCGTCGCAGATCTCGCGCACCCGCTCGAAGTAGCCGGGCGGCGGGACGATCGACCCGGCGGAGTTCTGCACCGGCTCGAGGATGACCGCCGCGACCGTCTCGGGCCCCTCGTTCTCCACGATCGCGTCGATCTCGTCCGCACAGCGCAGCGTGCACTCCGGCTTCTCGGCGCAGTAGGGGCAGCGGTAGCGGTACGGCATCGGCGCCCGTAGGCACCCGGGCAGGAGCGGCTCGAACTGCGAGCGGAGCGCCGGGCTCCCGTTGATCGAGAGGGCGCCCATGGTGACGCCGTGGTAGGCGCTGCGGCGCGACACGAACTTGTAGCGAGTCGGCTCGCCGCGCAGGCGGTGGTACTGACGCGCGATCTTGAGCGCCGACTCGATCGCCTCCGAGCCGCCGCCGACGAAGAAGATGCGGCCGACGTCGATCGGCACGAGCCCCGTCACCCGGTCGGCGAGCGCGAGCGAGGCGGGCGTCGCGAACCCGACCCAGTTCGTGAAGAAGGGGAGCTCCTCCAGCTGCCGCTTCGCCGCCTCGGCGATCTCGGGCCAGGGCCCGTAGCCGATGTTGACGCAGTAGAGGGCGGAGAGCGCGTCGAGGTAGCGGTTTCCCTCCGAGTCCCAGATGTGGCAGCCCTCGGCGCGCTCGATGACGATCCGGCCCGCGCCGGCGGGCGTGAAGTGGCGCCAGAGGTGGTCGTGGGTGACGGCGGCCATGAGATAGTCGGCCGGATTCAATCAGGCGGCGGAGGAGACTGCATGGCAAGAGCCCGCGTGCTCGTCGTGGGGGCTGGGCTCTCGGGGCTGACGGCCGCGCACCGACTGGCGCGCGCAGGGGTGGCGCCGCTCGTGCTGGAGGCGCGCGAGCGTGTCGGCGGCCGGGCATGGCGGGTCGACGTCGGCGGGCTCCCCTTCGACGCCGGGTGCGAGGCGCTCTGGCCGACGCACGTCCGGCTGCTCGCGCTGGCGTCCGAGCTCGGCATCGGGACGCGGCCGGGCCGGCCGTGGGCGGGCGACGAGGCGCCGGCGTCGCCGCTCCTCGCCGCGCTCGAGGAGGAGATCGCGGCGCTCGCGAGGCGGATCGACCCCGCGCATCCCGACGAGATCGAGGGTGCCGCCGCCCTCGACGCGCAGACGCTCGCCGGCTGGCTCGCCGAGCGCGGGGCCGGCGCCAACGTGCTCGCGGAGGCCGAGACCCGGTATGCCGTCGCGTCCTCCAGCGTCCCGGTCTCCCAGATGTCGCTCCTCGCGTACGCCGCCAAGGTGGCCGCCGGTGCCGCGCCGCACGAGCCCGCGCTCCGGCTCGAGGGCGGACCGAGCGCGGTCGCGGAGCGGCTCGCGGCCGGCCTCGACGTGCGCCGCGGCGCGAAGGTCGTCGCGCTGGCGCAGGTGAACGGCTCGGTCCGGGCGCTGCTCCGGGACGGAAGCGAGGTGCGCGCCGACCACGCAGTCCTCGCCCTCCCGCTCACCTGCCAGCGCCTCATCCGCTTCGAGCCGCCGCTGCCCGAGCACCGGCTGGCCGCGCTGGCGCAGGCCCGCTACGGCGACGCGGTCAAGGTCGGCTTCGCCTTCGCCGAGGTGCCCGACCGCGCGCTGCCGGAGCTGACGGCTGCCGGCGTCCTCTACCGGCCGGACCCGGGCCTGCCGCTGCTCGCGCTCTTCGCCGGGGCCGGCGCCGCACGACGCGCACAGGCGTTCGCGTTCGCCGGCACGCAGCCGCGGGCCGCGAGAGCCGTCGACTGGAGCGCCGATCCGTTCGCGCGCGGGAGCTACCTCATCCTGGGCCCCGGCCACCTCACCACGTGGGGACGCCGCCTCGCCGACCCCCACGGCCGCCTGCACTTCGCCGGCGCCGAAGCCTCGGACCTGCCGAGCTTCATGGAAGGCGCCGTCCGCGCCGGCGAGCGAGCTGCGGACGAGGTAAGCGCAGCCAACGAGTAGATTCGGGCCGTGCGCCGCCTCCTCACGCTCGTCAGCGCGACCGTCCTCCTCGAGTCGACGTTCTTCGCCGTGCTGGCGCCGCTCCTGCCGTACTACGAGGACGAGTTCGGCCTCTCGACCTCCGCGCTCGGTGCCCTGTCGGCGGTCTACGCGGCCGGGGCCCTCGTCGCGGCGCTCCCAAGCGGCGTCCTCGCCGTCCGCGTCGGCGTAAAGCCCACGGTGCTCGGCGGCCTCGGGGTCATCGTCGTGACGAGCGTCGCCTTCGGCCTCGCGGAGAGCTCCTGGGTGCTGTACGCGGCGCGGTTCGGCCAGGGGGTCGGCAGCGCGCTCGCGTGGACGGGCGGGCTGAGCTGGCTCGTCGCCGCGGCGCCGAGGGAGCGCCGGGGCGAGCTGATCGGAATCACGATGGGCGCGGCGGTGGCCGGCGCGCTCTGCGGACCGGTGCTGGGTGGTGTCGCGTCCGTCGCCGGCCCGGCGCCTGCGTTCGGCGCCGTCGCGGTCGTCGGCGTCCTGCTCGCGGTCTGGGCGTGGTTCACGCCCGCCTTCAAACCCGCCGAGGAGCCGCAACCGCTCGGCGCCCTTCGCGAGGCGGTCCGCATCCGAGAGATCGTCTCCGGCTTCTGGCTCGTGTCGCTCGCCGCCTTCCTGCTCGGCGTCATCTCCGTCGTCGCGCCGCTCCGCCTCGACGAGCTCGGCTGGGGCGCGCTCGGTATCAGCGCCGCCTTCCTCCTCTCGGCGGGGATCGAGGCGGGGATGAACCCGTTCATCGGCCGCTGGTCGGACCGGTACGGACGCCTGGCGCCGGTCCGCGCCGGGCTGGTGGCGGCGATCGCGCTCTCGGTGGTCATCGCCTGGGTCGACCTGCGCTGGCCCTACCTCGTGCTCGTCGTCGCCGCCGGGGTCGCCTACGGCGTCAACTGGGTGCCGGGAACGGCGCTCCTCTCGGACGGCGCCGAGACGGCCGGGCTGGACCAGGGCTTCGGCTTCGCGCTTCTCAACGTCGCCTGGGCGCCGGCGAACGTCGTCGGGGCCGCGCTCGGCGGCGTGCTCGCCGAGGCTGCCGGCGACGCAGCCGCCTACCTTCTGGCCGCGGCGCTTTGCGTCGTGACCCTCGCCGCCGCGCAGCGCCGGGTGCTCGCCCCGTCGCCCGCCCCGGCCCCCGAGCGAGGCCCCGCGTGATCGACCTCTTCTGGCACGACGACGTCCTGCGGCACGACACCGGCAGCGGGCTCTTCGAGCAGCCTCCCTCGCCGCTTCTCGCCGAGCAGGAGCTCCATCCGGAGAACGCCGTTCGCATCCGCAACATGAAGGCCGTCCTCGAGCGGGGCCCGCTCGCCGAGCGGATCCGCCGGCGCGAGGGACGCCACGCGACCGTGGAGGAGCTCGAGCTCGTGCACGACACGGCCTACGTCGAGTCCATCCGCCGCTTCTGCCGGGAGGGCGGGATCCTGACCTGGTCGACCCCCGTCGGGGAAGGCTCCTGGGACGCCGCGCTGGCCGCGGCGGGCACGACGCTTGCCGCTTGTGAGGCCGTGCTCGCGGGCGAGACCGACGTCGCCTACGCGCTCGTCCGCCCTCCGGGCCACCACGCCCAGCCGGCGCAGGCGGACGGCTACTGCCTCTTCTCGAACGTGGCCCTTGCGGCGGAGCACGCCCGCCGGAGCGGGGTCGGCCGCGTGGCGATCCTCGACTGGGACGTCCACCACGGGAACGGCACGCAGGAGTGCTTCTACGACCGCGACGACGTCCTCACGGTCTCGCTGCACATGCGCCACGGCGCCTGGAGCGACGCACACCCGCAGACCGGGGCGCCGGACGAGGTCGGCCGCGGCGCCGGCGAGGGCTTCAACGTCAACGTCGAGCTGCCGCCGGGGACCGGCGACGGCGGCTACCTACGGGCGTTCGAGCAGGTCGTCGCGCCGATCGTCGACGCCTTCGCGCCGGGCCTCGTCCTCGTCGCGTGCGGCCAGGACGCGAACCAGTTCGACCCGAACGGCCGCCAGTGCGTCTCGATGGAGGGCTTCCGCCGGCTCGGCGAGGCGACTCGGGCCCTCGCGGCGGTGCACTCCGCCGGCCGGATCGTCCTCGGGCAGGAGGGCGGCTACGCGCGCTCGTACTCCGCCTACTGCCTCCACGCGACGCTCGCCGGCGTCCTCGGGGCCGAGCCCGGCCTCGACGACCCGTGCGCCTACCTCCCCGACGACCCCGGCCACGCCGACGACGCGATCGCTTCCGTCCGGGAGGCGCTCCGCCCATACTGGTCGCTGTGAGGCTCCTGCTCGCAGGCGTCCTTGTCGTCCTCGTGGCGGCCGCGTGCGGGTCCGGCGAGGCCGCCGCGCCCGACCCGCCCCCGACGCTGTCGGCGGGCGCCCTGCCCGAGCTCGACAGCCGCGCGCGCACGCTCGACGCGGTGGCGCTCGCGGAGGACTCGCTCGACCCCACGGCGCTCGAGGGGCTGCTCGGCGACCTCGGCTACGTCTCCGGGCGGGAGCGGGAGTTCTCGGGGAAGACGACGACGTTCGACCGCGTCGTGGCGCGGACGCTCGTCTTCTCGTCCGGGAACGGCGCCGACGCCTACCTCGGCTGGCTCCGCGGCCACGGAGACGATCTGCTCGGGCGTGCCGCCCCGGCCGAGATCGCGCCCCCCGCGCCGGGCGGCGTCGTCTTCACGCTCGCCCGCTGCGGGACGTGCAAGAAGGAGCTGCCGACGTTCCTCGCCGGCTGGCGCCGCGGCCAGGTCGTGCTCACGCTCCTCGCGGCCGGGTCCGGCGCGAGCCCCGAGCGCTTCACCGCGCTCGCGCGGGAGCTGGACGAGGCGGCGACGTGACGCCCCAGACCGTCCGGGTGGCGTGCGCGCAGGTCGCGCCCCTCGTCGGGGACCTCGACGGCAACCGCCGGCTGACGCGCGAGGCGGTGCGCGATGCCGTCGCCGCCGGCGCCCGCCTCGTCGTCCTGCCCGAGCTTTCCACCTCCGGCTACGTCTTCGAGTCGGCCGAGGAGGCCCGCGCCTGCGCCGAGCCCGTCGACGGGCCCGCGCTGCGGGGCTGGGCGGAGGAAGCGGCCCGCGGCGAGGCCGTCGTCGTGGGCGGCTTCTGCGAGCTCGGCCCGGACGGCGTCCTCTTCAACTCGGCGGCGGTCGTCGACGGCAGCGGCGTGCTCGCCGTCTACCGCAAGATCCACCTCTGGGACCGCGAGCTTCTCTTCTTCGAGCCCGGAGGGGAGCCCGCGCCCGTCGTCGAGACGCCGCTCGGCCGGGTCGGCGTGGGCGTCTGCTACGACCTCAACTTCCCGGAGAGCGCGCGCGGCCTGGCGCTCGCCGGCGCGGACCTCCTCGCCCTCCCCGCCAACTTCCCGCACTCTCCGGGCCACGAGGGCGAGCGGCCGATCGAGATCACCGTCGCGCTCGCGACCGCCCACCTGAACCGCGTCTTCGTCGCCGTCTGCGACCGCTGCGGGCCGGAGCGCGGCGTCGAATGGGTCGGCGCGAGCGTCGTCTGCGACGAGCAGGGCTGGCTGCTCGCGGGACCGCGGGAGGGAGCAGGGCTCGTGGTCGCCGACTGCGAGCTCGCCCGGGCCCGCGACAAGGCCTGGAACGAGCGGAACGACGTCTTCGCCGACCGGCGCCCCGATCTCTACGGGCTGGGCGAGCCGACCGGCGTCGCCTGAGCCGCCCGCCGGGCCGCGAGCGTGCCCTCGAGGATCGCCTCCTCAAGGCCCCGAGGGCTGAGGCAATCGCCTGCCTCGTGGACTTCGAGCCCGCGGGCGGCGAGCGCCTCGGCGAGACCGCGGACCGGCACGCGGCCGAGCGCGAGTACGAGCAGGTCGGCGGCCACCTCGGTCTCCACCTCGGGGGCGAACAGGTTGCGGAAGAGGACTCGGCCGCGCTCGGCTCCCGTGAGCTCGAGATGGTGCTCGATCCGCACTCCTGCCCGGTAGAGCCGGGCGGCGTAGACGTTGCGCTGGTACTGATGGAGCGTCTCCCCGAGCGCCGCCGAGCCGACGGCGAGCGTCACGTCGTTCCCGGCGGCGGCCAGGAGCTCGGCGCAGGCGAGCCCGGACGCGTCGCCGCCCCAGTCGGCGACGACGACGCGGCGCCCGCGCGGGCGCGGCCCGGCGAGCACCGACCACGCCTGCACGCTCTCGACGCCGTCGAGCGGCAGCGGCGACTCGTAGGGCCGCGCTCCGATCGCGACGACGGCCGCGTCGGGCTCGAGTGCGGCGACGCCCGCCGCGTCGGCCTCCGAGTCGAGGCGGAGCTCGACGTCGCCCGCCCCGAGAAGCCGCTCGTAGTTGCGGACGAGCGTGCGGGCCGTCTCGGCGTGCACCGGAGCGGCGCCGGCGAGCGCCGCCTGGCCGCCGATGCGCCCCGTTTGCTCGAGGAGGACGACCTCGTGGCCTCCGGCCGCGGCGTCGGCGGCCGCGGCGACCCCGGCCGGGCCGGCGCCGACCACGACGATGCGCCGCGTTTCCGCCGTCCGGGCCGGCGCCGCCAGCGTCCGCTCGCGTCCCGTGCGGGGGTTCTGGGCGCACGCGATCGGCGTGCCGGCGTGGTAGTGGGCGATGCACGCGTTGCATCCGAGGCAGCGGAGCACCTCAGTGACCCGCCCCTCGCGCGCCTTGCGCGGAAGGTCGGGATCGGTGATCAGCGCGCGCGTCATCCCGGCGGCGTCGCAGCGTCCCTCGCGGATGAGGCGATCGGCCTCGATCGGGTCGACGATGCGCGACGCGGCGACGACCGGCGGTCCGCCGAGGAACGGCGCCGTCAGGGCGGCGATCGCGTTCTCCGCGACGGGCGGCGGCGGCACGATGCCGCTCGACCCCCGGTAGGTCGAGGAGGCGCCGAGCGCGACGCTCAGGTAGTCGAGGCGAGGGGCGATCTCCCCGACGACCGCCCGCGCCGGCTCCGAGTCGGCGGAGAGCCGGACGCCCAGCGCCAGAGCGGGCGCCGCCTCCCGCACCGCCGCGACGACGGCGAGCAGGAAGCGGGCCGGCTCGGCCCACGCGTCGCCGCGGCGGTTCAGCTCCGCCGTGAAGAACTGGGCGGCGAGGTACTCGTGGGCGGCCGAGACCTCGACGCCGTCGAGACCTGCGGCGGCCGCGAGCCCGGCCGCGCGGGCGAACCCCTCGACGATCGAGTCGATCTCGTGCGCGGCGAGCGGGCGCGGCTCGACGTGGAAGCGCAGGCTCGGGACGGCGGAGGGAGCGAGCGCCGGGGCACGGGGCGGGCTCGCGATCTGCTCGCGGCCGCCGTGGAAGAGCTGCACGAAGAGGCGCGTGCCGTGGCGGCGAACCGCGTCGGCCACGCCGGCGAGCGCCGGCGCGATCTCGTCGCGATAGCCGGCGAGCGTGTGCGGCGTCAGGAGCCCGGAGGGATGGACGGCGGTCGCCTCGATCACGATCAGGCCCACGCCCCCGCGCGCCCGCGCCTCGTGGTAGGCGACGAAGTCCTCCGTCGGCAGGTGCTCCTCCACGAGGGTCGTCTGGTGCGCGGTCGAGACGACGCGGTTGGGAAGCTCGACCGGCCCCATGCGGAGCGGGCTGAAGAGATGCTCGAGCACGACTGGTTGCCCGCCTGGCGGGGCGGTGATAGTACCCCTCGCGCATGAGTCGGGTCGTTCTCCTCGTCGCCGGCCCGGCCGCGCTGCTCGCCGCCGTGGCGGGGCTCGCGGCGGCGTCCGGGGGCCGGGCCGGGCCGAGCGCTCCCTGCGCCCCTGAGAGGCCTCGCGACCTGCCGGGCGAGGCGGTCGAGCTGCCGGCGGGCGAGGCGATGTGGTCGGCATGGCTCGCCCATCCGCCGCTCGAGGGCGAGACGATCACCGTGCTCTGGCGCGCCGAGACGGTCGAGGAGGGCGGCCTAGCGCTCTCCGGGGCCGATCGCGACGGCCACCGCCTGGCGGTCGAGTTCGGGCCCTCGCCGGTGCTCCCCCAGCTTCGCGGCGGCGGTCTCAGCTGGCCGCGGCCCGGCCGCGAGTGGGGCACGCGCGTCCTCTTCCCGCACGCCGGCTGCTGGCGGCTGGAGACCGAGGCTGGCGGCCGGGAGGGCGACGTGACGGTCTGGGTGCGCGAGCGGCGCGGTTAGCGTCGGTCGAGAGCCTCGTACGGCACGCAAAGCTCGTCGGCCGCGAAGCGGAGGAGGATCTCGCGCATGCGCTCGGGCGTCATCCACGCCTGGCCCAGTACCGCCTTGAGGCCGAGCCCGTCGACGAGCGCGACGAGGCGGTCGGCCACCTCGTCCGGCGGCGCCACCGGCCGGAAGGCGCCGCTCGCGGCCCCGGACCGGACGACGTCCGCGAAGTAGCTCCGCCAGCGCGAGTCGATGCTTTCCCCGTCGGGCACGAGGTCGGGACGGTGGAGGATCCAGCCCCAGAGCTCCAGGAAGAAGACCCACTCGTCCCGCTGCGGGCCGGGATAGGGAATGGAGAGCTCGAGGAGGGTCGCCAGGCGGACGACGTCGTCGTCCTCCCGGCCCAGCAGCTCGTCCACTCTCGCGTAGGGCTGCTCGTTCGCCCACTTGAGCGCCGCGAGGAGCACGTCGTCCTTCGTGGCGAAGTAGTAGTGGACCGTTCCCGTCGAGGTGCCGGCCTCCTCGGCGATGTCGGCGATCCGCGTCGCCTCGACGCCGCGGCGGTTGATCGCCCGCGCGGCGGCGGCCAGGATCGAGTCCGCCGTTGGCCTCGCGGTCCTCGTCGTGGTCGTCCCCTTGGCCATCGCGTCCATTCCCCCCGTCCGTCGATTTCCCTAACGTACTAGACCCTGACTGACGGGTCAGTCAAGTTCTCGGGCCGAGGAGGGTCACATGGGAGCGGAGCAGGACGAGCGGAGCGAGCGGCGGCTGGGACGCGACGAGTTCCTCAAGCTCGGCGCGCTGACTGTGGGATCGGGAGTGCTCGCCGCGTGCGGCGCCGACGACGCGCCGGAGCCGCAGGCGGGAGGCGGTGGTCAGACGCAGACCGAGCAGGAGGAGCGCCCGCCCATCGAGGAGGAGCCGGGCAACCTGGAGGTGTTCGAGTGGGCCGGGTACGAGTACCCGGCCTACGGCGGCAAGAACGGCGTCCTGAAGCCGTACGTGGACGCCCGCGGGAAGCCGAAGTTCACGTTCCTCACCTCCGACGACCAGGCGCTCGGGAGGGTTCGCGCCGGCTACCGGCCCGACATCGTGCACCCGTGTGTCGACTACACGGGGAACTGGGTCGAGATGGGCGTCGTCCAGCCGTGGGACACCTCGCTCCTCACGAACTTCGCCGACCTCGAGGAGCCGCTCGTCACCGGCGGCCAGCTCGACGGGCAGCATTACTTCATCCCGTCCGACTGGGGCTTCTCCTCCCCGCTCTACCGCTCCGACGAGGTGGAGCCGGACGGCGAGGAGTCGTGGGCGCTCTTCTACGACGACCGCTACGAGGGGAAGATCTCGTGGTGGGACAGCCCGCTCGAGAACTTCGTCATCTGGGGCTACGTCAACGGCGTCGACGATCCCTGGAAGATGAGCGACGAGGAGCTCGACGAGGCGCGTGACTTCCTCA
>DASTBX010000005.1:0-12553 GCA_035711645.1 Gaiellaceae bacterium | reverse complement strand
GGCCGCGATCAACCCGCAGATTCCCGCCGAGCTCGTCATCGACCACTCCGTGCAGGTGGACGCGTTCGGGTCGCGGTTCGCCATCCGCACGAACACGGAGCGGGAGTTCGAGCGCAACCGTGAGCGCTACGCCTTCCTCCGCTGGGGCCAGACCGCCTTCGAGAACTTCAGCGTCGTTCCGCCCAACACTGGGATCGTCCACCAGGTGAACCTCGAGTACCTCGCACGCGTCGTCGAGGCGCGGGAGCAGGGCGGGCGCACGTGGGCCTTCCCGGACACGCTGATCGGCACCGACTCGCACACGACGATGGTGAACGGGCTCGGCGTCCTCGGCTGGGGGGTCGGCGGGATCGAGGCCGAGGCCGTCCTGCTCGGCGAGCCCGTCTCGATGCTCGTGCCGCAGGTCGTGGGCTTCCGGCTCAGCGGCCAGCTCCCCGAGGGAGCGACGGCTACCGACCTCGTTCTCGCCGTGACTCAGATCCTGCGGCAGGTCGGTGTGGTCGGGAAGTTCGTGGAGTACTTCGGCGAGGGCCTCGTCGGCCTGCCGCTCGCCGACCGGGCGACGATCGGGAACATGTCCCCCGAGTACGGCGCCACGTGCGGCTTTTTCCCCGTCGACGAGGAGACGCTCCGCTATCTCGAGCTGACCGGGCGCAGCGCCGAGCAGGTCGAGCTCGTCGAGGCGTACTCCCGCGCGCAGGCCCTCTTCCACGACCCGGGCGCCGAGCCCGAGTACTCGCAGATCGTCGACCTCGACCTCGGCGACGTGGAGCCGAGCCTCGCGGGACCGCGGCGGCCGCAGGACCGCGTCGCGCTGACGGACGCGAAGACGTCCTTCCTCGGCTCGCTCTCGACCTTCGGCGTCCCGTACACGAACGGCTCGCCGGACAAGGCGGTGGCCGACTCCTTCCCGGCCAGCGACCCGCCCGAGCACACGTCGCCGGGGCACCAGCCGTTCGCCGACAGCGACTCGGCTCCACTCCCGGTGCCGACCGTCGAGCACGAGTCGCGGACGGTGCCCGTGAGTATGGGCGGCGAGTCGTTCGACCTGGTGGACGGGTCGGTCGTGATCGCGGCGATCACGAGCTGCACGAACACGTCCAACCCGTCGGTCATGGTCGCCGCCGGCCTCCTCGCCAAGAACGCCGTCGAGCGCGGCCTCGCCCGCAAGCCGTGGGTGAAGTCGAGCCTCGCCCCGGGCTCGCGCGTCGTCACGGAGTACTACGACAAGGCCGGCCTCACCCACTACCTCGACGAGCTCGGCTTCCAGACGGTCGGCTACGGCTGCACGACCTGCATCGGGAACTCGGGGCCGCTCCCGGACGAGATCTCGGAGGCGATCGAGGAGGGCGACCTCGTCGTCTGCTCGGTCCTCTCCGGGAATCGCAACTTCGAGGCGCGCATCCACCCCGAGGTGAAGGCGAACTACCTCGCCTCGCCGCCGCTCGTCGTCGCCTACGCGCTCGCGGGGCGTCTGGACGTCGACCTCACGAGCGAGCCGCTCGGCCGCGACGCGGAGGGCGCCGAGGTCTACCTGCGCGACCTCTGGCCGACGCCGGGGGAGGTCAAGGAGACGATCGCGGCCGCCATCTCGGAGGACATGTTCCGGCGCACGTACGCCGACGTCTACACGGGCGACGAGCACTGGGCCTCCCTCCCCGTCCCCGAGGGCGACCTCTTCGCGTGGGACGAGGACTCGACCTACGTCCGCCTGCCGCCCTACTTCGAGGGGATGGGCCCCGAGCCGGCGCCCCTGGTGGACATCGCGGGCGCCCGCTGCCTTGTCATGGTCGGCGACAGCGTCACCACCGACCACATCTCGCCGGCCGGCTCGATCCGGGAGGACAGCCCGGCCGGCCGCTACCTCGTCGAGCACGGCGTCGAGCGGCGGGAGTTCAACTCCTACGGCTCGCGCCGCGGAAACCACGAGGTGATGGTGCGCGGCACGATCGCCAACGCGCGCCTCCGCAACCTGCTCGTGCCCGATAGCGAGGGCACCTGGACGGTGCACCTCCCCGGCGGCGAGGAGACGACGATCTTCGAGGCCGCCGAGCGCTACCGTACCGAGAACGTCCCGCTGCTCGTGCTCGCCGGCAAGGAGTACGGCTCGGGCTCGTCCCGCGACTGGGCGGCGAAGGGTCCCAACCTCCTCGGCATCCGCGCCGTGATCGCCGAGAGCTACGAGCGGATCCACCGCTCCAACCTGATCGGCATGGGCATCGTGCCGCTCCAGTACCGGGACGGTGAGAATGCGGAGAGCCTCGGGCTGACCGGCCACGAGGAGTTCGCCGTCGAGGGGCTCGAGGGCGCCGCGGCGCGCGAGGTGCGGGTGACCGCGCGGCCGGACGGCGGCGAGCCGATCGAGTTCCGAGCGCGCGTGCGCCTCGACACGCCGCGCGAGCGCGAGTACCTCCGCCACGGCGGCATCCTGCTCTACGCCCTGCGCAAGCTGGCCGCCGGCTGAGCCGCCGCCCGCGGCGAAGGCCGCAGGCGATGTGCGGAAGACCCGCAACCGCGCGACGGCTCCTCGCTGATGGCGCGGGCGTCGGCCGGGCCGATCCTGTGGGCAGACACGAACACGGGAGAAGCCATGAAAGCCATCGCGATCGCACTCCTCGCCCTGGCCGCCGTCGTCGGGACGACGGTGGCCGCCGTCTCGGCCGACGTGGCGGGCAAGGCCCGCGCCGATGCGAGGGAGGCCGCCAGGGTTCACACCACTCACACCGAGGCTCCGGCGGGCGAGGCCCAGCAGGGCCTCGTCAGCTTCGCGGGCCAGACCGTGGACGACGCGGAGCAGGTGGCCGCCGAGCGCGAGCCGTTCCCCGCCGAGCTTCCGCCGATCCCGGAGGGCGACGTGGTGGACGTCGAGCTGACGCTCAAGGACGTCGTCGTCGAGATCGCTCCGGGGATCGAGTACCGCGCCTGGGCCTTCGAGGGCGGCGCGCCCGGTCCGGCGATCCACGTGCGGGAGGGCCAGGAAGTCCGGATCACCCTGACGAACGAGGGCTCGATCCCGCACTCGATCGACTTCCACTCGGCGCGCATCGCGCCCGACCAGGCCTTCCGGGACGTCGCTGTGGGGGAGTCGATCACCTACACGTTCACCGCCGACGACCCGGGCGTCTACATGTACCACTGCGGCACGAAGCCCGTCCTCGCCCACATCGCCAACGGCATGTACGGCGCCATCGTCGTGCAGCCGGCCGAGAGCCCGCTGCCACCCGCAGACCGCGAGTTCGTCCTCGTCGGCAGCGAGTGGTACCTGAACGGGCCCGGCACGGACGAGCCCGCCGCCTACGACACGCTGAAGGCGCGCGCGACGATGCCCGACTGGGTGACCTGGAACGGCTACGCGGGCCAGTACGCCGCCCACCCGCTCACGGCCGACCCGGGCGACACCGTCCGCTTCTGGGTCGTCGCCGCCGGTCCCAGCCTCGACACCGACTTCCACGTCGTCGGCACGATTCTCGACCGTGCGTGGGTGAACGGCGACATGACGGAGCCGCAGACCGGCGTCCAGACGGTCGGCGTGCCCGCCGGCGGCGGCGCGGTCTTCGACGTCGAGATCGACGAGCCCGGCATGTACCCCTTCGTCTCCCACTCCTTCGCCAGCGTGGACATGGGCCAGGTCGGGCTCCTGAAAGTCGGGAACCCGAAGGGCTCCGCCGGCCACTGAGCTTCTCCCGAGCGGCGGCCCGGGGCCTCCGGAGGCCCCGGGCCGTACGCTGTCCGCGATGAGGACGGCGATCCACGACGCCGCCGCGCGCGGTTTCCCGCGCGCGGCGGAGGACTACGAGCGCGGGCGGCCGGGGTATCCGCCCGAGGCCGTCGCCCGGCTGGTCGAGGCGCTTCGGATCGGGCCGGGCCGGCGCGTGCTCGACCTCGCCGCCGGAACGGGCAAGCTGACGCGCGCCCTGGAGCCGTCCGGCGCCGAGCTCGTCGCGGTCGAGCCGGTGGCGGAGATGCGCGCGGCGCTGGAGCGCGGGTCGCCGGCCGTCCAAAGTGTCGATGGAGTCGCCGAGGCGATCCCGCTGGCGGGCGACTCGGTCGACACGGTCGTCGCCGGGTCCGCCTTCCACTGGTTCGACGGGGAGCGGGCCCTCGCCGAGATCCATCGCGTGCTGCGCCCGGGCGGCGGGCTCGGCCTGCTCTGGAACGTCCGCGACGAGACCGTCCCGTGGGTGGCCGCGCTGACGGAGATCATGGAGCCGCACCGCGGAGCGGCGCCGCGCTACGCGGCGGGCGCCTGGCGAGCGGCGCTCGAGCGCTCGCGCCTCTTCTCGCCGCTCGAGGGCATCTCGTTCCACCACGTGCAGCGGCTGCCGCCGGAGGGCGTCGTCGCCAGGGTCGCGTCGGTGAGCTTCGTGGCCGCGCTGCCGGCCGGCGAGCGGGCGCGCGTGCTCGACCGCGTGCGCCTACTGCTCGAGCGGGACCCGGTCACGCGCGGGCGCACGCTCCTAGAGCTCCCGTACCGCACGGACGTCTTCTGGGCCGACGCGGTCGGCTAGCGCTCCCGGCGGCGCAGGACCGCGAGTCCCCAGGCCGTCCCGCTGGCGAAGAGCTCGTCCGGGTCGACCTCGTCGCGCCAGCCGAGGAAGTGGCGCTCCGGGTCGTCCTCGGTCGAGCCGTAGACGGCGGCGCGCTCGGCCGGCGCGTCGGCGCTCTCGCGCTCGGCGCGCTCCAGCTCCGCGAACCGCTCCTCCGCGGCCGGCCCCTCGGCGTATCCCTTGCCCACGCCCCGAGTCTACGTCCGCGGCGAGCGCTGGGCCCACTCGTTGAGCGGGTACCAGTAGGTGCCCTGGAGCGCCGCGGCGACGCGCTGGTCGGTGTGCGCCGGGTTGAAGACGTTGTGCTCCAGGTCGGCGCAGATGGCGATCGCCTCGAGGGGCACGTCCGGGAGGTTGACGAGCACCTCGGCGGGGAGCCGCGCCTCGGCGAGCGTGTAGTGCTTGAAGTGGAGGTCGGGCGCGACCTCGAGGAGAACGGGCCAGTCGGGACAGCTGCGGGTGCTCATCGGGCTCCGATTCGTGTTTCGGCCGCGGAGGCCTTCCGCACGAGGTCCGCGAGCCCCGAGACGAACGCCGGATCGGCGTTCAGCGACCGGATCCGGTCGAGCTCCAGGCCCAGCGCGGCCGCCTTCTCGCGTGCCTCGACGTCGAGGTCCCAGAGGATCTCGAGGTGGTCGCTGACGAAGCCGATCGGAGCGATGAGCACCTTCCGGACGCCGGCCGCGTGGAGCGAGTCGAGCTCGACGAGGACGTCCGGGCCGAGCCACGGCTCACCCGTCGGGCTCTCGCTCTGGAACGCGAACGACCAGCGGGCGAGGCCGGCCCGCCGGGCGACGAGGTCGGCGGTCTCGAGCAGCTGGTCGCGGTACGGGTCGCCCTCGGCGAGGATGCGCTCCGGGAGGCTGTGCGCCGTGAAGACGACGTGGGCGTCCGTCCCGCGCACGCGCCCTGCGAGCACCTCGAGGTAGGGGGGGTGGTCGTGCCAGCTCTCCACGAAGACGAGCTCCGCTCGGCCGGCGAGCGCCCTCTCTAGGCGCTCGCGGTAGCCGCCGATCGAGATGCGCGAGTAATGCGGGGCGAGGACGAGGCCCACGAGCCGCTCGGTGCCGCCCGCCAGCGCCTCCTCGACCGCGTCGGCGATCCACGGCCGCCAGTGCTTCATGCCCACGTGCACGGGAAGCCCGAGCTCCGTCTGGAGCGCGGCGCGCTGCGCCTCGGCGATCTCGTTCAGCGGCGAGCCGCCGATCCGCCGGTAGCGCTCGACGAGCTCCGCGACGGCCTCGGGCCGGACGGGGCGCCCGCTGCGGATGTCCGAGAAGTAGGCGGGAATGTCTTCGGCGCGGTCCGGGCTGCCGTAGGCCATGAGGATCACCGCCGTCCGCAGGTCTCTCGACACGCTTTCCCCTCGGTTCCGGCTCAGACCGCGCGCCGCGCGCGCGTTTTTCCTCGATAGGCTTGCGGCGGGTGGTGGGCTGGGGTGCCCCGAGCGGCAGCCGAGGCGCGGTGGGTCATGCCGCCACCTCCACCGAGGTTCGCGCGTGCACGAGCTCGACGAGGTGGCGCAGCGCCGCGGGGTCCGTCTCCGGGAGCACGCCGTGGCCAAGGTTGAAGACGTGGCCCGGCCGGCCCGCGACCTCGTCCAGGATCCGCGCCGTCGCCTGCTCGACCCGCTCCCACGGCCCCAGGACGACTGCGGGATCGAGGTTCCCCTGCACGCCTCGGCCGGGGCCGACCAGGTCCCAGCCTGCTCCGATGGGGATGCGCCAGTCGAGCCCGATCACGTCGCCGCCTGCCTCTTTCAGCTCGCGCAGGAGGTGCGTGGCGCCGGTACCGAAGTGGATCGCGGGCGCCTCGGCCGCCACCGCGGCGAGGATGCGCGCCGAGTACGGCGCCACGAACTCGCGGTAGTCGTCCACGGAGAGCGCCCCCACCCACGAGTCGAAGAGCTGCACGACGTCCGCGCCTGCGCGCACCTGCGCGCGGAGGTACGTGGCGAACGTCTCCGTGAGCTTCTCCATGAGCGCGTGCCAGACGTCCGACCGGGCGTACATGCACGTCTTCGTCTTGACGAAGTCCCGGCTCGGCTTGCCCTCGACGAGGTAGCCCGCGACGGTGAACGGCCCCCCGGCGAAGCCGATCACGGCGCGCTCGGGCGCCAGCTCCTCCCGCACGAGCCGCACCGTCTCGAGGACGAAGGGCATCGTCTCCTCGGGCTCCGGCACGCGCAGGCGCTCGACGTCGGCCGCCGAGGCGATCGGCTCGCCGACGACCGGTCCGACACCCTCGACGAGCTCCACGTCCACCCCCATGCCGAGGACGGGCAGCATGATGTCGGCGAAGAGGACGGCGGCGTCGACCCCGTGCGCGCGGACGGGCTGGAGCGTCACCTCGGCGCAGAGCTCCGGCTGCCGGCAGATGTCGAAGAGCCCGTGCCGCCTGCGGATCTCCCGGTACTCCGGCAGCGAGCGGCCGGCTTGGCGCATGAACCACACGGGCGTCCGCTCCACGGGTTCGCGCCGGCAGGCGCGTGTCAGGAGGGGATCGGCCACGCTCCTAGCCTAGCCGCGGCCGGGCAGGCTACCCGCCGACGACGAGCGCCACGTGCGCCCCCTGCAGGTCGCGCGCCCGCAGGCCGTCGAGCGGCGCCACCCGCCGGATCCCGACGTCCCGTGCGAGCCGTCTCGCCTCGCCGGCGAGGCCCGGCCGGTACATGACGACCGAGCGGGAGAAGTCCGAGCGCGGCGCGTTCCCGGTCGCCGCCACGACGTAGTTGCGAGCATGGACGCGCTCGGCCGCCGTCGAGGCGGCTCCGGGGACGCCGTTGCCGTTCAGGACGAGCACGGAGACGTCGCGGCGGGGAAGCAGCGGGCGCGTCGTCCGGCCCGCTCCGTCCTGGGCGCTCGCCGCCGTCTCCTGCTCGCCGGCGGCCCGGGCCACGGTGACGGGATCCTGGGCCCTCTTGACCTCGTCTGCGAAGAACTCGCCGAAGAGGAAGGCGCCGGCCACGAGGAGGATGCAGAGCTCGATCGTCGCTACCGTCGCGGCCACGAGCGCCGCCGACCGCCACGGCTGGGGCGAGGGAAGGTCTCTCGTGTGATCCACGGGGCGAACTAGTTCGCGCCCCCGCCGGCCTCTCCTTCACGCAGGCGCCGTATCCTTCGGCGCTCGCATGTTCGTCACGTTCGAGGGAGTTGACGGCTCGGGCAAGTCCACGCAGGCGCGGCTCCTCGCGGAGGGTCTGCGCGCCGACGGCCGGGAGGTCGTCCTCACGCGCGAGCCGGGTGGGACGGCGCTCGGCGAGGAGGTCCGCGCCCTGCTGCTGCACGGGGAGCGGATCGCGCCCTGGGCCGAGGCGGCTCTCTTCGCCGCCGCCCGCGCGCAGCTCGTGGACGAGGTCGTGCGGCCGGCGCTCGCGCGCGGGGCCGACGTCGTCTGCGACCGCTACCTCGACTCGTCGCTCGCCTACCAGGGCATAGCGCGCGGGCTCGGCGTCGAACGGGTGCTCGAGCTCAACCTGCTGGCCACGAGCGGCCTCCTGCCGGACCGGACCTTCTTGATCCAGGTCTCGCCGGTGGAGGCGGCGGAGCGGCGCCACGACGAGCCCGACCGCATCGAGCGCGAGGGAGCCGGATTCGCCGAGGAGGTCGACCGCGCCTACCGCGAGCTGGCGCGCGTGTTCGCGCAGCGGGTGGTCGTGGTGGACGGCGCGCGCAACCCGCAAGATATCGCCGAGACGATCCGTGGACGCGTTCGAGACCTTTCCTGAGCAGGACGAGGCGAAGCGCCTCCTCCGCGCCGCGCTCGCGGAGGGGCCGGCGCACGCCTACCTCTTTCACGGGCCGCGGGGAGTGGGCAAGCGCCGGGCCGCGCTGGCCTTCGCCGGGGAGCTCCTCCGCGACCCGCAGCGCGTCGCGCGGAACGTGCACCCCGACCTCTACGTGCTCGAGCCACTCGGCGACCAGATCCGCATCGACCCGATCCGCGACCTCCGCCGCGACCTCCACATGCGGCCCTTCGAGGCGGAGCGCCGCGTCTACCTCGTGCTCGGCGCCCACCTCATGAACGAGGACGCAGCCGACGCGCTCCTCAAGGATCTCGAGGAGCCGCCTCCGTACGCGGTCCTCGTGCTCGTCGCCGACGAGCTCGGGCTCCTGCCGCCGACGATCCGCTCGCGCTGCCAGCTCGTGCCTTTCCGGCGGCTCTCGCAGCGCGCGATCAAGGCGTTCCTCTCCTCGCGCGGCGTCGAGGGCGAGCCGCTCGACGCGCTCGCGCGGGTGGCCGCCGGCCGCCTCGACCGGGCCGAGCGCCTGCTCGACCCGGAGGCCGGTAAGCGCCGCACCGGGCTGATCGAGCTCGCCCGCTCCGTCTACCTCGACCCCGGGTTCGATCCAGGACAGGCCTCGCGGCGCGTGACGGAGCTGGCGCAAGAGCGTGCGGCCAGGGCGCGGGCCGCGGCGGAGCAGGAAGGGCCGCCCGACGAGACGCCTCGCGAGGCGGAGCAGCGCAGCCGCCGGGCGGGCCGCGGCGCCGAGAGGGAGGAGATCCTCGAGGCGCTCGACCTCCTCTCAGGGTGGTACCGCGACCTGATGGTCGTGGGCGCGGGTGCCGAGGGCGCCGTGCTCAACTCGGACCGCCTCGCGCAGCTCTCCGCGGACGGGATCCCCGAGCGTGCGCCGGCGGCGGAGCGGGCCGCCGAGGCGGTGCGCGACGTCTGGCGCTCCTTCGAGTTCAACGTCCAGCCGGGGCTCGCGCTCGAGGCGCTCTTCGTCCGGCTGCGCCGCGAGCTGGGAGGCGCCCGGCCGTGAGCGTCGCGGTCGGCGTCGTCTTCTCGCCCGGCGGCAAGGTCTACACCTTCGACCCCGGCGGCCTCGAGCTCGCGTGGAACGAGCGAGTCGTCTGTCAGACGTCCCGGGGCCACGAGCTCGGGCGGGTCGTGAAGGCGAACCACGAGCTCGAGGGGGAGCCGGCGACACCACTCAAGCGCGTCGTCCGCCGCGCCACCGAGATCGACAAGGAGACGTGGGCGGCGAACCGCGAGGAGGCGCGGCGGGCGCTGCGCGTGTTCCGCGCGGTCGCGCGGGAGCAGGGCGCCGTCCTGAAGCCGGTCGCGGCCGAGCTCGTCTTCGACGGCTCCCGCTTCGTCTTCTCCTACGAGGCGGAGGCGCGCCCCGACGTCTCGCGCCTCCAGGTCGCCCTCCGCGAGCGGCTCCATCGCCGCGTCGAGCTGCGCTCGGTCGGTCCGCGCGAGTGCGCACGGCTCTGCGGCGACCACGGCCTCTGCGGCGGGATGATGTGCTCGCGCCGCTACCCGTCGCACGAGCAGCCGATCACGCTGCGGATGGCGAAGGAGCAGGACATGTCCATGAGCTCCGGGCGGATCACGGGGCTCTGCGGCCGGCTGCGCTGCTGCCTCGCCTTCGAGCACCCGCTCTACAAGAGCTTCCGCGACCGCGCCCCGCGCGTCGGCCGCCGCGTCCAGACGCCCTCCGGAACCGGGGTCGTGACGGGCTACAAGGTGCTCGACGACCTCTGCACCGTCGTGTTCGAGGAGGGCGAGTCGGCGATCGACGTCGCGGTGGACGAGTGTCGCGAGGTCGCGTGAGCGGCCCGATCCGCGGGTAAGCCGTTACCTTAAGTCGCCCGTCGGGGGCTTGAGGATTTGCCCGACTACACCGAAAATGCCACGTAATGGCCGTCGCGCACGAAGCGAGTAGCGCCGTCCGCCTCGGGCCGGCCGTCTCCGAGACGGCCGAGCGCCTCTTCCAGGAGCACTCCGGCTGGATCCACGGCTACTGCCTGCGCATGCTCCGCTCCCCCGAGGAGGCCGAGGACGCGCTGCAGGCGACCTATCTGAACGCCTGCCGGAGCCTCAAAGACGGCTTCCAGCCGCGGGTCGACTCGGCCTGGCTCCTGCGCATCGCCCAGAACGTCTGCCTCACGCGCCTGCGCTCGTCCGGCCGGCGCGCGCGGCTGGAGCGCGTGCAGGACGTCGAGCTGATCGAGGAGACCGTAGCGGCGCCGGCGCACCATGGCGACGAGCTGATCGGACTGACGGACGCGCTCGCCAGCCTGCCCGAGCAACAGCGCCGCGCCATCCTGCTCCGCGAATGGCAGGGGCTCTCCTACGCGGAGGTGGCGGGCCGCCTGGGCGTCACGCAGGCCGCCGTCGAGACGCTCATCTTCCGTGCCCGGCGTGCGCTCGCGTCCGCGCTCGAGAACCCGGGCAAGCGCCGCCGGCTGCGCCTGGCACACGGGCTCGACATCGCCGGGCTCGTCGCGGCCGCCAAGGGATTCTTCGCGGGCAGCGCCGCCGCCAAGGTCGCCGCCGCGGTGGTCGTCGCCGCGACGACGGCGACGGTGGCTGCGACCGATCCGGCCGGCGTCTGGGGGGACCGGACCCCTGTTGCGCCGAGCGCGCCCGCCGAGGCGCCTGCGGTGCAGCCGCGGGCGGCTGGCGTCCAGGCCGCGACCACGGCCTCCGCCCAGGCCGCTCCCGCTGCCGCCGAGCGCGCCTTCTTCGCACCGGCGGGAGGCCCTGTCGTCCGGCCGGCCGAGCGGGGCAAGGCGCTCGGGAAGGCGAAGGCCGCGGCCGGCAAGGCGAACGGAAAGGCGAACGGGCAGGCCGAGGGCAAGGCGGTGGGGAAGGCGGCCGCGCCGGGACAGGCGAAGAAGCCCGCGCAGGAGCAGGGCGCGAAGGGGCAGGGCGGCGCCAACGCGCAGCGCCCCGAGTTCGCAGGCGAGACCGGCCCGCCGCCGCAGGCTTTTCCGCAGGGCGGCGCCACGCCCCCGGCCCCGAAGGCGAGCGCCGAGACGAAGAGCGCCGCCTCCTCCAAGAGCAAGTCCGCGAAGTCCTAGATCCAGCGACGGTTTCCGCGCCGTCCCGGCGAGGTATCCCCTCTGCATGTCCGCCGGCGTCCCCGCTCCGCCCGACTCGCCGGAGAACGTCCCCGGCGCGCCCTCGCCGCCGGCCGGCCCCGAGGAGCCGCTCGAGCCCGGCTTCCCGCAGGCGCCGCCCGACGACGAGGACGACGAGGACGAGTGACCGCGGCGCCCGCCGGCCGCTGGCGCGTGGAGCGGATCTCTGGCCTCCTCCCGCCGCACGGGCTCCGAAAGCGCATCGGCCCCGACGCAGGCTCCACCCGGCTGGGCCCCGTGCCGCTCGCCGTCTTCCGCGTGCGCGGCCCGACCCTCGACTACCGGCTCCTGCCCGTCCGAGACGAGCTGGAGCCCGCTTCCGAAGGCACGTGGGAAGGCCGCGGCCTCCTCTTCGGCCGTGAGTTCTGCCGCTTCCGCCTCGTGCGCGACGACTCAGACGGCTAGTCGCCCGGCCACGACCCCGTCAGCCGCTCGAAGGCCCGCGCCCCGCTCCGGTCGACGGCGGCCTTGACGAGCCCGAAGAGCGCTCCCTGGAGCGCCGCGGCCGGAAGGATCTCCCGCCAGCCGTACTCGCTCTCCTTCGCCCGCGGCGGATCCTCCTTGTCCGACACGCGCTTCCAGAGCTGCTTGAAGAGAGCACCCGCGAGGATGCCCCCGAGAACGCTGACGAACAGGCCGATCGGCCGGTAGACGAGTCGTGCCATCCCCGGTCGCTTACCCGAGCGGGGCTATACTCGAACGCGGCTTCCAAGCCGTGCCGACGTAGCTCAGCTGGTAGAGCACTTCACTCGTAATGAAGGGGTCCCCGGTTCGAGTCCGGGCGTCGGCTTTAGCCGCGTTTGCAGGGCATTCTTCTGCCCTGGCAACGGTGGAGGGCGGCTTCCGGGTACGAAACGGGTACATCTCTGACCGTTTCATGATTGATGAAGGGGTCCTCCCCGAAACTAGTAAGCGGCTATTTGCAGGCACTTCGAAGATCGGGAGGGATGACTGTGGCCTCACGGCGTCGCCCGACGGTTCCGCGCCGGCTGCCGCAGGCTTCATCGTCGTATTCGCCAGTGAGTTCGCCAGCGTCGCGCCACATTACTGAGCCGCGCATCTGGGCCGGGAGAAACCTACGCGGCGGTGGAGCGGGTAGACGAAAAGCGGCTGGGGGCCGTATGGCCCCC
>DASTBX010000004.1:0-12302 GCA_035711645.1 Gaiellaceae bacterium | reverse complement strand
TCGCGCCGGTGGCCGGCTGATCGGCTCGCGCCGCTCCTCGCGCTCGGCGGGCTCGCGGCCGGCGCGGGGCTCCTGCTCGCCCGCATCGCCGGGGACGTCCGTGGCAAGCCGCTCTTCGAGGACGAGGCCGTCAGCGGCCTGATCGCCGCCCGGCCGCTCGCCGAGGTCGTCGAGACGGTCATGTGGGAGCGGGGCGGCGGGCCGCTCCACACGATCCTCTCGCACGCGACCCTCGCGGTCGATCCGTCCCCGTACGCCCTGCGCTGGCTCTCGGTCGTCTTCGCCGTCGCTGCGCTGCCCCTCTGCTGGGACGTCGGCCGCCGCCTGGGCGGGCCGACGGCGGGCGCCGTTGCGGCGCTCGTCGCCGCGACGTCGTCCTTCCTGCTCGTCTACGGGAGCTTCGCGCGCATGTACTCGCTCTACGTCTTCGCCGCGGCTCTCGCGATCGACCTCTTCCTCGTGGCGAAGGAGCGGCGGACGGGGCGCTCGGCGTTCGCGGCCGCCGCTGCCGCGTGGCTGCTGCCCGCGATCCATCCCTACGGCGCGTTCCTCGTCGCCGCCGAGGCGCTCGTGGCGCTCTGGCTCTGGCGCGGCCGGCCGCTGCGCCCGGCCCTGCCGGCCCTCGGGGTCGCGCTCGCCATGGTGCCGTTCGCGGTTGCCGACCTACGCCTGGCCGACCGCTTCGCCGTCGGCATCGAGGGGGAGGAGGCGGTCGCGGCGCCGACGGACGCCTGGGGGCAGCTCGGCCGCGCGCTCGCCGCGACCGCGGGCGGGGAGGGGATCGCCGCCGGCATTGCGATCGCGCTCGTCGCCGCCGGCCTCGTGCTCGTCGCCCGCCGCGACCCCGCGTTCGCCGCGCTCTGCGTGATCGCCTTCGTCCTGCCGCCGGTCCTGCTCGCGCTCGCACGCTCGGGGAGCGAGCCGGGGCTCTCGCCGCGCCACATCGTCTACGTCGTGCCGCTCGCGGGCTCCCTCATCGGGGTCGCCGTCGCGCGCGCGGTCCACGGGCGGCCGCCCTGGGTGTCCGTTGCGGCCGTCGCGGCGGCCGGCGTCCTCCTCGCGACCGCACCCTTCGGCGGCATCCGGGACCCGCGCGACTGGCAGAACGACGTCCTCGGCGGCGGTCCCCCCGAGACGGCGCTCGGAGCGGAGGAGCGCCTTGCGGCTCCGGCGGCGTGGCTGAACGAGACGGTCGGGGCCGGCGACGTGCTCTACCCGTACTCGCCCGTCTACTGGGCGGGTCTGCCCGCGACGGGCGAGGCGAACGTCCTCCCGTACTCCCAGCGCGAGCTGATCCTGCGCTCGGCCGAGCGGATCCAGCCGCCGGTCGGGCGCGTCGTCGTGTCCGTCCCCGTCGGAGACGCGAGGCTCGATCTGGAGGGCCTCGAGGAGGCGCTCGGCGACGGGTTCAGCGCGCATCCGTTCGGCGGCTGGATGCTCGTCGAGGGCATGGGTCCGTACCCCGACGAGCGCGTCGTCCTGCTCGCCGTCTCGCACGCGCTCCGCTCGTCCCGAGATGCGATCACGGGGGCGAGCAACGCGCTCTCCTGGTACTTCAACGTCACCCTCGCCGCCCTCTGCGGCTCCGTGCGGGAACGCTGGGGCGACTCCTGCCCCCTGCCGCCGCCGGCGCTCTAGCCAGTACTAGGGGTCGACGGGAACGAACAGAAATCCGGCCGACCGGCCCACGCGCCGGCGCAGGTCCTCGGCGCACGGGACCCGGGCGACCGTCAGCCCGTCCACGGTCCGCGCCTCCTCGGCCCCCTCGAAGACTCTCGCGCCGCGCCCGGGCGGCGCGACCGCGAAGGCGCGTTCGCACGGGTGCGGCTCCGAGTCGTAGAGGACGAGCCGCGGCCGCCCGGGCAGGTACCAGCTCACGGGCCCGCGGATCGCGTACGCGCTGCCCAGGTAGGAGAGCTCGTGAGCGCCCCCGTAGACCGCGAGCTGGGCGTCCGGGCGCCAGCCGAGCTCGACGAGCTCGTCCGCGATCCGGTCGTAGGCAGGCGGGGCGAGCCGGTACTCCCGGACGAGCCCCGCGACGACGACGGCGAGCAGCGCCGCTCCGGCGACCGGGCCCGCCGCGCGCGGCAGGGCGGCGGCCAGGGCAGCGACGGCGATCGCCGCGAAGGGCGCGCTCGCGAGGACGTTCCGGGCCGTGAAGAGGTTCTCGCCGGCGAGCCAGAGAAGCGCAGCGAGGGCGACCGGCCCGAGCGCCAGCAGCGCGACGAGCCGGCCGCGCGCGCCCGCCCGCCAGGCGGCGGCGCAGCCGGCGGCCACGAGGGCGAAGGCGCCCACGCGTGCGAGCGCCTCGGGGCGGCCGACGTCGACGAGGTCGCGGACGTAGAGGGGACCGGCGTTCCAGACGAAGGCCGAGTAGACGGCGACCGCCTTCAGGAGCGAGAAGTCGCCGATCCAGGAGAAGCGCTGGTTCTCCACCTGCTGCGCGAGGAAGGGCGTCCAGGCGAGAAACGGCACGAGCCCGGCGGCAGTCGCCGCGACGACTCGCGGTCGCGCCGGCCGAAGCGACGGCCGCGTCCAGAGCCAGGCGAGCCCCGCAGCGGCGACGAAGAGGAAGAAGTAGTGCGTGAGGAGGCCGGCGGCGGTCACGGCGGCGAGCGCGGCGAGGCGGCCGCCGCGGGGGGCCTCCGCGGCGCGTTCCAGTAGCCAGGCGAACGCAAGCGCGAGCAGCGCGTAGAGCTCGTAGGCCCGCAGCTCCGCTCCGCGGAGGACGAGCTGGCCGCCGAGCGCGACGAGGAGCCCCGCGAGGCCGGCGGCCCAGAGCGGGAGGATGCGGCCGCCGTACACGACGAGGAGGCCCGCGAGCAGCGCGCCGGCGCCCACCCCGATCCCGCGCGCCGCCTCGACCGGCGCGCCGGCCTGCTCGACGGCCCAGGCCAGCGCGTACCAGAGCGGCGGCGTCGATTCCGAGTCCCGCACCCGGTCGAGCGCCGCCCCCAGCGTCGGCTCGACCATGATCCGCGCCGAGGCGACCTCGTCCTGCCAGAGGGGGTAGCCGACCGCCGGGGGGACGCGGACGGCGACGGCCGCCGCCGCCGCGAGGAGCGCGACGGCGAGCGTCGCGCGATCGAGCCGGGCCCGAGCGCGGATGCCGGCATCTTGCCCGCCCGCGGGCCGGCGCGGTGCATCATCCCCGCGTGCGCGCCCGCCTCCTCGCGGCAGCCGCCTGCCGGCCGCTCCTCCTCGTCACCGTCCTCTACGCCGTTGCAGCCGCCGTTTCGGCTCTCCCCGCGGCGGCCCGCTTCGGGTCGGCATTCATGTCGACCGGCCTCCCGGGCTACGGCGAGGCGGCAAGCGGCGACCACCTGCAGACGAGCTACCGCTTCTGGCTCGTCGGCCACCAGCTCGGGAGGGGTGCCGAGCCGTGGCGCGACCCGTACAGCTACCAGCCGCTGATCGAGCCGCAGGTCGTTCTCGGCGGCTGGCCCTTCGGCTTCCCGTACTGGCCGCTCGAGGCCGCGCTCGGCCCGGTCGTCGCCTGGAACCTGCTGCTGCTCGCCGTCACGGTCGCCGCGGGCCTGCTTGCGTACCTCTGGCTATCAGAGCTGCGGCTGCCGCCCGCCGCGGCCGCCCTGGGCGGGCTCGCCTTCGCGATCGCGCCCTACCGGCTCGTGCAGAGCGGCGGCCACCTGCTCGGCTGGGCGGCCGTGCTGGTGCCGCTGGCGCTCTGGGCGTACGAGCGGTCGCGAAGGGCCGAAACGACGCGCGGCGCGCACGCGTGGGGCGCGCTCTGCGCGGCGGCGCTCGTGTCCATCCCGCTGTCGGGTCAGCTCCATCTCGCGCTCGGCGCCCTCCCGCTCGTCGCCGCCTACGCGGCCGTTCGCTTCGCCCGCGTCCCGGCTGCCTGGGCATGGGGCGGGGTGCTGGCTGCGGCGGGCGCCGGCCTCGCGGCGGAGGCGCTCGTGATCGCCGGCTCCTCCGCCGCCGAGGGGCGTGCCCTCGCGGAGGTGACGCGGTACTCGGCGAGCCCGCTCGACTTCGCCAGCCGCTGGCGCCTCCACGGCCTCGAGCGCTTCGTCTACCTCGGCTGGCTGACGCCGGTGCTCGCCGTCGCCGGCCTGGTCCTGCTCGCGCGGCGGCGACGAGGGCTGGCGCTCGTCCTCGGGCTCGCGGCGGTCGTCCCCGCGCTCCTCGCGCTGGGGACGAACCTCCCGGGCTACGAGACGCTGCGCGACGTCGTTCCGCCGCTTCGCTACCCGCGGGTGCCGGGGCGCTTCCTCCCACTCGCCGCCCTGGCGCTCGCGGCGCTCGCCGCCGTCGCGGCGGCCGCAGCCCTCGCCCGCGTCCGGCCCCAGCAGCGAGCGCCGCTGGCCGCGCTCCTCCTCGCGCTCGTCGCCGCCGATCTGCTCGTCTTCCCGCTCCGCTCGAGCGCGGCGGACCCGGACAACGCCGCCTACGCGGCGCTTGCCACGCGTCCGCCCGGGCGGGTGCTCGAGCTGCCCATCCTCGAGCGCGGGGAGGGGCAATTCGGGAGCGTCCACCAGTACTACACCCTCCAGGCGCCCCGCGAGCGCCCGACGGGCTACTCGCTCGCCCCCGAGGAGGTGTTCGCGTTCACGGCGCGCTTCGACCGGCTCGAGTGCGGCGCCTGGCTCCCCGGCGACCGCGAGGCGCTCGAGCGGCTCGGGATCCGCCACGTGGTCTGGCACGGAGGGCTCTACGAGCAGTCGGGCACGCCCGGCGCGTGGTTCGGCTGGCGCGGCCTCGAACGCGCCGGATTCGCCTCCGTCGCGGGACGCCCGCCGGTCGTCCTCTTCGATCCCGGTCCCGCCGCCGCGCCGCCGCCCGTTCCCGAGCCCGAGCGAGGCGCGCCGTTCCTCTGCGACGGCTGGGAGGACGGCGTGCTCGTGAGGGCGGAGGGCGCCATGTGGCTCTACGGGGGAGGAACCGCGACCCTCGAGCTCGAGCCGACGGCGCCGGGGCGCGTCACGGTGATCGCCGCCGGGGGCCCGCCCGTCGTGCGGACCGCTGCCGCCGGGGCGGTCGTAGAGGTGGAGCTCGGCGGGGTCGGCTGGCACGCCCTCGTCGTCCGGGCCAGGCCGGGGCTACGGCTCGTCGATGCGACGCTGCGGTAGCTCTTCCGGACGTGATGAGGAATGACGGATGCTCATGGTTCGGCGAGCAACTGACCCCGCAGGCGGCGGTGGCCGCCTGACCGCTACGATCCCGCGACCAGCGACCTAGGGAGGGGATGTGGGCGGTATCTCGCTCGGCGGCATCATCGTGATCCTCGGCATCGTGCTGATGTTCGTGTGGAGCTTCTGGTGGGGCTTGATCATCGCCCTCATCGGACTGCTCGCCTTCGGAGGCTTCGCCCGCGGGCGCTGGTACTGAACCGAGCGGCCGAGCTAGCCGCGGCCCGGTAGCGGCCGGGTCCAGCGGCTCCGGCCCACGACCGAGACCGTCCGGCGCCAGGAGGCGCGGAGGGCTGCCGCTTCGGCGCCCGCGGCCGCGCTCGCGTTGCGCAGCCGCTTCAGGTGGCTGCCGACGGGGAGGACGACGAAGTCCGGGCGGCGGACGTAGATCGGCACGTAGTCGACGCGGGTCACGCGGGCGCGCCGCTCGTTCGCGCGCACGCGTATCACGGCGATCAGGCCGTCCTGGGTCGGGCCCGGGCAGCAGGCGCTCGTCTGCGCGGAGAGCAGATTCCCCTCGCCGTAGACGACGAAGCGGCGGTGCCGGCGGCGGATCGGCTGGACGACGTGCGCGTGCTGGCCGACGATCAGGTCGACCGCCCGCCGGCGGAGCAGCCGGCGCGCGAGGTCTCGCTGGGCGGCGGTTGGCCGGTGGACGTACTCGGCGCCCCAGTGCAGGTTGGCGACGATGAGATCGGCTCCGCGCCTCCGAGCCCGCCGCCCGTCCCTCGCGATCGCCCGCACGTCGACGAGGTCCACCGACCACGGTCGCGGGAGCGGGAGCCCGTTCGTCCCGTACGTGTAGGAGAGGAAGGCGACGCGGACGCCGTCGGCGTCCAGGAAGAGGACCCGCTCGTCCTCGCGCCGCGTGCGGGCCGTGCCGGTGTGCCGGACGCCTGCACGCGCGAGCGCCCGCACCGTCGAGTGGATGCCCTCGCGGCCCTGGTCGACCGAGTGGTTGGACGCCGTGGAGCAGGCGTCCCACCCCGCCCACGCGATCGCGCGCGCGAGCGCGGGCGGCGTCCGGAAGAGCGGGTAGCCGCTGGGGGCGCCGGGCGCGAGCGGCGTCTCCGCGTGGCAAAGGGCGAGCGACGCCCCGCGGACGAGCGGACGGATGGCGCGGAACATGGGCCGGAAGTCGTAGCGCCCGCCGCCGTTGGCGAGCGCGCGGGCCCAGACCGGCTGGTGGACGAGCAGGTCGCCGCTCGCCACGATCGTCAGCTCGCGGTCGGCTGTCTCGCCCGGAACGGACTCCGTCCCGGACACGGCCACGGCCGCGCTTCCTGAAGCCGGCGCCGCGAGCGCGACGAGCGCCAGCGCGAGCGCGAACGGCACGGTCCCGGCCCGCTTGTGTTCCACACGCACGAGCCTCTCTTCGCCATTCTCGCCGGGTGGCCTTTCACGCGGCCGTCCACCGGGAGTTCGTCCTGGCGCTCCGCGTCCTCGACGCCTTCGGGATGCCGTACGCCGAGGCATGGCGCTTGCTGAGGCCGGTTGCGGCGCGCCTCGGCATCCCGAGGCCGAGCTACTCGAGCGTCCGGCGCATCCTGATCGCCGAGCGGGAGCGCAAGCGGCGGCGCGCCGACGAGCTCGACCGGCTGCTCGCCGACCTGTTCTCGGGGCGGTTTCCGTACCGGATCGTGGAACACAAGCTCGTGGGGACGCGGCCCGGGTGGGAGACGGCGGGGCTCGGCCGCGGGCCGCCGTGACGAGGCGGGGCGCGGGTCAGCCGGCGGCGGCGAGCCCCGGGCGGACGAGGCGCGCTGGGCGTTCCAGGCCCGCCTCGCTGACGTCCGGGTTGACCGGCTCGGCGAGAGCCGGGGCGCCGAACGAGAGCCGGGTGCGCACCGGGTCGGGCGTGCCGTACAGCGTCGTCCGCTGGCGCGGCACGCGGCCCGCGGCGCGGATGGTCGCCTCGAGGCGCTCCGGCGGCATCTCCTGGCCGTGCGCCGCGCCGGCCGCCCGCGAGATCGACTCGTTCATGAGCGTTCCGCCCAGGTCGTTCGCGCCGGCGCGCAGCGCGGCGAGCGCGCCCTCCGGGCCGAGCTTCACCCAGGACGCCTGGACGTTCGTGATCCAGGGGTGGAGCGCCAGCCGGCCGACGGCGTGCATGAGCACCGCCTCCCGGAAGGTCGGCCCCGGCCGGGCGCCGCCGCGGAGGAAGATGGGCGCCTCCATGTGCACGAACGGCAGCGGCACGAACTCGGTGAAGCCGCCCGTCCGCCGCTGCTGCTCGCGGAGGGCGAGCAGGTGGCGCGCCCAGCTCCGCGGGGTCTCCACCGCCCCGAACATGATCGTCGTCGTCGAGCGCAGGCCGGCCCGGTGCGCGGCGTCGTGCACCTCGAGCCACTGGCCGGTGGTCACCTTGTCCGGGCAGAGGACGCGCCGGACCTCGTCGTCGAGGATCTCGGCGGCCGTCCCGGGCAGCGAGGCGAGCCCGACCTCCCGCAGGCGCGCGAGGTAGTCGTCGAGCGCGAGCCCGAGCGTCGCGGCCCCCTGCCAGATCTCGAGCGCCGAGAACGCGTGCACGTGCAGGTCGGGGAGGGCGTCCTTCACGGCCGCACAGATCCCGAGGTAGGTCTCGCCCGTGAAGGCCGGGTGGATGCCGCCCTGGAGGCAGATCTCGACGGCCCCGCGGTCCCACGCCTCCCGCGCGCGGCGCAGGATCTCCTCGACCGGGACGACGTACGGCCGCCCGCGCAGGTTGGCGGCGAGCTTGCCCTTCGAAAAGGCGCAGAAGCCGCACCGGAAGTAGCAGACGTTCGTGTAGTTGACGTTGCGGGTGACGACGTAGCTGACCTCGTCCCCGCAGACCTCCCGCCGCAACGAGTCGGCGGCGTCGACGACGGCGGCGAGGTCGGCGCCGCGTGCCTCGAAGAGCTCCGTCACGTCGTCCTCGTCGAGCTCGAGACCGTCGCGCACCTTGGCGAGCGCCGCCGCCACAGGCGTTTCCCGGGAGCGTCCGCCGCCAAGCCGCAGCGGCGGCGGAGAGGCGAGCGCGCCGGCCGCCCAGCGCTCCTCCCGCGCCAGGCCGGACGCGTCCGCATGCCGCCGGATCTCCCGGGCGACGCGGGGGTCCGCCCATCGCCCGAGATCGCCGACGAACTCCGGGTAGATCGGCAGCCGCGCCGCCAGCTCGAAGCCGTGCGCCTCCGTCGCGGCGCGCAGGCGCTCGACCTCGGGCCACGGCGCCTCCGGGTTCACGTGGTCGACGGTCACGGGCGAGATCCCACCCCAGTCGTCGATCCCGCTCTCGAGGAGGCGCGGGAAGTCGTCGTAGGAGAGGTTGGGCGGGACCTGGAGGTGGACGTCCGGCGGAAGGAGATCGCGGGCCGCCCGCGCCGTCCAGAGCAGCTCGTCGAGCGACGGCTCCGGGTTCGACGCCATCTTCGTACCCGGCTTGGCGCGGAAGTTCTGGACGATCACCTCCTGGACGTGGCCGTAACGCTCGTGCAGGCCCGCGATCGCGGCCAGCGCCTCGAGCCGCTCGGCGCGCGTCTCTCCGATCCCGATCAGGATCCCGCTCGTGAACGGGACGGCGAGCTCGCCCGCGAGCCGGATCGTCTCCAGCCTGGCGGCAGGCAGCTTGTCCGGCGAGCCGAAGTGGGGGCCGCCGCGCTCCGAGAGGCGCACCGACGCGGTCTCGAGCATGAGCCCCATGGAGGCGGAGACCGGACGGAGGAGCTCCAGGTCGGCGCGCGTCATCACGCCGGGATTGACGTGGGGGAGGAGCCCGGTCTCCGAGAGGACGAGGTCGCACATCCGCGCCAGGTATTCGATCGTCGTCGCGCAGCCGAGCTCGGCGAGCTCGTCGCGCGCGGCGCGGTAGCGGAGCTCGGGCTTGTCGCCGAGCGTGAAGAGCGCCTCGTGGCAGCCGGCCTCGGCCCCGGCGCGGGCGACGGCCAGCACCTCGTCGCCGGTCATGTAGGCGCGCTCGCCGCGCCGCGGCGGCCGTGCGAACGTGCAGTAGTGGCAGACGTCGCGGCAGAGCTTCGTCAGCGGGACGAAGACCTTGGGCGAGTACGTGACGAGCCGGCTCACGGTCGCGCGAGCAGGAGCTCGTAGTCCTCGGGCCGGTCGACGTCGAGGGCGAGGAGCGGGTCGTCGAGCACGGCGGCCTCGAGGCCGGCGGCGCGGGCCTCGGCCACCGTCGTGGCGGCCGGGACGCCGAAGCGCGGCCGGAAGCCGTTCGGCGAGCGGAGCGCGAGCGCGTTGACGCCCCCGTCCCGCGCCCGGGCGAGGGCGAGCGGCCGCGCCGCCCCGGCGAGCACGTCCAGCGCCTCGGCAGTGGCGAGGGGACAGTCGGCCATGACGACCAGGGCGCCGGCGGCGGCGCGCGGGTCGGCGAGGGCGAGCGCGAGCGCGTCCGCGTGCCCGGTCCCGGCGTCCACGAGGACGTCTGCGTGCCCGTGCGCGAGCGCCGGATCGGGGGTGACGAGTAGCGTTCGCTCGATGGCGCCCGCCTCCCGGCACGCGGCCAGCACCCGGTCGAGCATCTCGACGACGAGCCGCGCCCGCTCCTCCTCCGAGAGACGTGGCGCGAGCCGCGTCTTCGCGCCGTCGAGGCCCTTCACCGGCACGATCCCGAGCACGCGGTGAGCATACCCCTGTCCCCGCACCGCCTCGGGCGCCAGCGAGCGCTTGTGTTCCACGCGCACAAGCGTTCCGACCCCTTCCGGCCCCCCGGAATCCCGCTCGCTCCGGGAAAGAGGACCTTGTGCCCGTGGAACACGAGCGGCCCGTGAGCGCGCGCCCGTACGCGGTGCTCTGCGGGGGCCTGGGCGGGTCGCGGTTCGTGGACGCGCTCGTGCGCGCCGCCGGCGCCGCCGGCGTCACGGCCGTCGTGAACGTGGGCGACGACGTCGAGATCCTCGGCCTGCGCGTCTCGCCGGACCTCGACACCGTCCTCTACACGCTCGCCGGGCTCCTCGACGAGGAGCGCGGCTGGGGCGTCCGCGAGGAGACGACGAACGCGCTCGCGGCGGCCGGGCGGCTCGGCGGCGAGACGTGGTTCACGCTCGGCGACCGCGACATCGGCCTCCACCTCGTCCGCACGCGGCTCCTGCGCGAGGGCGTGCCGCTCTCCGAGGTCACCCGGCGGCTCCGTGCGAGCCTCGGCGTGGAGACGGCGCTGCTCCCCGCATCCGACGACCCGGTGCGGACGTTCCTGACCACCCCGGCCGGCGAGCTCGACTTCCAGACGTGGTTCGTGGCCCGCCGGCACGCCGACGAGGTGCGCGCCGTGCGCTACGAGGGCGCCGAGCGCGCGGCTCCGGCGCCCGGCGTGCTCGACGCCATCGAGGCGGCGGAGGTCGTCTTCCTCGCGCCCTCGAACCCGTTCGTCTCCATCCTGCCGATCCTTGCGGTCCCCGGCGTCCGGGCGGCGCTCGCCGCGAAGCGGGTCGTGGCGGTCTCCCCGCTCGTCCGTGGGAAAGCGTTGCGGGGCCCGCTCGCCGAGATGATGGCCTCGCTCGGCCACGAGCCGGGCGTTCGCGGCCTCGCTTCGCTCTACGAGGGGATCGCGACGGAGGTGCTCGTCGACCCGGCGGACGCCGGCGAGCTGGACGGGGCGCTCGTGGCGCCGATCGTTATGGTCCGGCCCGAGTCGCGAGCGGAGGTGGGGAGAGCGGTGCTGGAGGCCGTCCGGTGATCGGGATCGTCGGTGGGAGCGGGGACTTCGGCCGCGGCCTCGCCCAGCGGCTCCGCCGGATCGGCGAGGAGGTCGTGCTCGGGTCGCGAACGCCGCGCGACGACCTGGTGCCGAACGCCGAGGCGTGCCGCCGCTCCGACGTCGTCTTCTTCTCCGTCCCACCGGCCGGCGTCGAGGCGATGGCCGGCGAGCTCGCGGGCGTCCTGGCCGGCCGCATCGTCGTCAGCGTCGCCGCGCCGGTCGTCTTCCGGGACGGCAAGCCGAGCGCCGCCCCCGGGAGCGTCTCGCTCGCCGAGCTGACCGCGCTCGAGGCGCCCGGCGCGCGGGTCGTCGCCGGCTTCCACACGGTCAGCGCGCGGGTCCTCGCGGAGCCGGACGCGCCGCTCGACGAGGACGTCCTCCTCTGTGGTGACGACGCCGAGGCGAAGGACGTCGTCGCCGCCCTCGCCGGCCGGCTCGTCGAGGGGCGAGCCGTCGATTGCGGCCGCCTCGAGGTGGCGCGCTGGCTGGAGACGCTCACGGCGGTGCTCCTGAACGTCAACCGGCGCTACAAGACGAACGCGGGCGTCCGCGTCACCGGCCTGCCGGAGTGACCGGCGTCCACGTCCTGCCGCTCGAGGGGATCCCCGAGGCGACCCCGGGCGACGACCTCGGCCGCGTGCTCGGGGACGCGGTCGAGCGGGCCGGCGGGCTCCGCGAAGGGGACGTGCTCGTCGTGGCGCAGAAGCTCGTCTCCAAGGCGGAGGGCCGCGTCGAGCCGGCGGACGACCCGGTACCGGTCATCCTCCGCGAGGCCCGTGCCGTCCGGCGCCGCCGGGGCGACCTCGTGATCGCCGAGACGGAGCACGGCTTCGTCTGCGCGAGCGCCGGCGTCGACCGCTCGAACGCGCCCGGGAACGGCTGGGTCGTCCTCCTCCCGCGCGACCCGGACGCGTCCGCCGCCGGGATACGAGCCGCCCTCGCCGACCGTTTCGGCACGAAGCCGGCTGTGATCGTCAGCGACTCCTTCGGACGTGCCTGGCGTCAGGGGACGACAGACGTCGCGATCGGCGTCTCGGGGATGGCGCCGCTGCTCGACCTGCGCGGGACCCGCGACGCCCGCGGCTACGAGCTGCGCTCGACGGTCGTCGCCGTCGCCGACGAGCTCGCGGGCGCCGCCGAGCTCGTCATGGGCAAGGCCCGCGGCGTCCCGGCCGCGCTCGTGCGCGGCTATCGCGCGCCGGCCGGCGACGGCAGCGCGCGGGAGCTGGTCATGCCGCCGGAGCGGGACCTCTTCCCGTAGGAACGAAGTGGAAGTGGGAGACCGTGAGCTCGCGGTCGACGAGGTAGCGGTCGTCCTCGGGGTAGAACACCGCCTGCTCGATCTCGTCGCCGGCGAAGGCCCGGATCGACTCGAGCGAGTCCCAGAGCGAGACGGTGAGGAATTCCTCGCGGTCGCCGTCGGGCCGGTGGAGGACCGAGAAGCCGCGGTTCCCCGGCGTCCCGAGCGAGTCGGGCGC
>DASTBX010000003.1:0-14491 GCA_035711645.1 Gaiellaceae bacterium | reverse complement strand
CCAGGTCTTCCCGCTCCGCGGCGGCCGGCTCGTCGACCGTCACACCTTTTACCTCGAGAACGAGGGTGGGGAGGAGCCGCCGCAGCTGCTCGAGTCGTTCTGCCTCGAGTACTACGGGGGTGCGCCCAGCGTGCCGCCGCTCATCGTCGTCCCGCCGGAGACTCCCTCGACGGCGGCGCTGGCCGAGTACCTCTCCGACCTGCGCGGCTCGAAGGTGGAGGTCCGCGCCGCCCGCCGCGGCGAGAAGCGCCGTCTCCAGGAGCTCGCCCAGCAGAATGCCGAGCTCGCGCTGGAGAGCGACGCCGCCCACCGGGAGCGCAAGCGCCTGCGCCGCATTCAGGCGCTCGAGGAGCTGCGGGAGTGCCTCAACCTGGAGAGCCTGCCGCTCCGCATCGAGTGCTTCGACGTCTCCACCATCCAGGGGCAGTCCCCCGTCGGCTCCATGGTCGTCTTCCAGGACGCCGTCCCGAAGAAGGCGCACTACCGCAAGTTCGGGATCAAGGGCGTCGAGGGCCAGGACGACTTCGCGATGATGGCCGAGGTGATCTCTCGCCGCTTCGCGCGGGCCCGTGAGGTCACCGCGGAGCGCTACGACGAGGGCTTCGCGGCGATCCCGAACCTCGTCGTCGTGGACGGGGGGAAGGGGCAGCTCTCGGCGGCGCTCGCGGCCATGCAGGCCCACGACCTGCCGCGCGTCGCCGCCATCGCGCTCGCCAAGCGCGAGGAGGAGGTCTTCGTCCCCGGGCGCCCGGAGGCGATCGCGCTCGGCAAGGACTCGGCGGGGCTCCAGCTCCTCCAGCGGATCCGCGACGAGGCCCACCGCTTCGCGCTCGGCTTCCACCGCACCCGGCGCGACGCGAAGGCCCGCGAGTCGATCCTCGACGCGCTCCCCGGGGTGGGGCCCGCGCGCCGGCGGTCGCTCATGCAGCACTTCGGCTCGCCCGAGCGCCTGCTCGCGGCCAGCTCCGAGGAGCTCGAGGGCGTCCCCGGCGTCCCCGCGAAGACGGGGCGCGAGATTTACGCTGCGCTGCACCGGGCAGGGCGAGCCTGAGCATGAGCGACCTCAGCGTCCTCGTCTGGAGCGACTACACCTGACCCTTCTGCTACGTCGGCCTCGCGAGGGCCGAGTGGCTCGAGCGCCGGTTCGGCGCGCAGGTCGAGTGGCTTCCTTTCTTCCTCCACCCGGAGTACCCGGAGAAGGGGGTGCCGCGCGCCGAGCTCGAGCGGCGCTACGGCCCGGGCGTCCACGGGCACACGCAACGCGTCATCGAGGCCGCCGGCCTGACCTTCAACCCGCCGGCGACGATGCCGAACACGCTCCACGCGCTCCAGGTGACAGAGCTGGCCCGGGACCGGGATCTGCACGAGCCCGTGCACACGCGGCTCATGCACGCCTACTGGTCCGAAGGCGCCGACCTCGGCGACGACGAGGTGCTCCTCGACCTCGTCGCCGAGGCCGGCCTCGACCGGGCCGAGGCCGAGGCGGTGATCGCCGAGGGCCGCTACTCCGACCGGGTCGCGGCCTCGACGCAGGAGGCGACCCGGCACGGCATCCACGCCATCCCGGCGTTCGTGCTGGGCGGCCGTCTGCTCGTCATGGGCGCGCAGCCGGAGGACGTGTTCGCGCAGGCCGTGGAGCAGCTGGGCCGCGGCCCGGATTGACACGGCCCCGCCGCCCGTGGAATCCTGGCGCGCCGTGGAGCGGCACGGCTCCGAGAGCTACTTCGTCCTCGACGAGGGCCTGCTCGCCGAGGCGGTCGGCGGCGGGGAGCGCGCGCGCGCGGCGCGGGTCGTGGCGGCGGCGCCGCCCTTCCGGTTCACCGGGCTCGGCCCGCGGGGCGACCGGCTCGGCGACGCGGCGCTGAAACGGCTCGCCAACGCGATGACCGACGGCGGCCGGCGCGCGGGGCGCATCCCCGCCGGCTACACGTACCTGGGCCAGTTCGTCGACCACGACCTCACCTTCGACAAGACGAGCGTCATGCTCGGCGAGCGCGTCACCCCGGCCCAGCTCGTGCAGGCGCGGTCGCCGAGCCTCGACCTCGACTCGCTCTACGGGGCGGGGCCCCAGGATCCCGTCTCGGCGAAGTTCTATGCCGACGACGTCCATCTGAAGACGGGGAGGACGGCCACGATCGGCAACGACGAGGCGAGGGACGACTACGACCTGCCGCGGCGGGGCACGGGAAGGGCGGCGGCGAGGCGGAGGGCCTTGATCCCGGATCCGCGGAACGATGAGAACCTCGCCGTCGCTCAGACGCACCTCGCGTTCATCCGCTTCCACAACCGCGTCGTCGACACCCTGCCGGCCTCCGTCCCCCCCGCCCAGCGCTTCACGCAGGCGCGTGAGCTCGTCGTCAAGCACTACCAGTGGATGCTGCGCCACGACTACCTGACGCGGATCTGCAACCGGGGAGTGGTGGGCGACGTCTTCCGGAACGGCCGCAAGGCCTTCGAGGTCGGCTCGGCCCCCACCGACGTCCCCACCATGCCGATCGAGTTCTCCGTGGCCGCGTTCCGGCTCGGCCACAGCATGGTCCGTGAGGACTACAGCTGGAACCGGCGCTTCGACTTCGGGACCGGCACGCTCGACCTGCTCTTCGAGTTCTCCGGCGGAAGCGGCACGCTGGGCGGCGGGCGGCGCCTGCCGAGCAACTGGCTCGTCGACTGGCGCCGCTTCTACGACTTCTCGGAGGCGGGCCGCACCGACCTCGTCGTGCCCGCGGCGCGGTTCAACCGGGCGATGCGGATCGACACGTCGCTCGTGTTCCTGCTCCGCTTCCTGCCGGGGTTTCCCTTCGAGGAGTCGAACCTCGCCTTCCGCAACCTCGTCAGGGCGAAGATGCTGAGGCTCGCCAGCGGCCAGCAGCTCGCGAGGTTCCTGCGCCGGAAGGGCGTCGCGGTGCAGACCCTGACGAAGGCGCAGCTCCGCGACGGCGCCAACGGAGCCGAGCTCGACGGGCTCACGAAGGCGCAGCGCGACGCGGTCCTGCGCGACACGCCGCTCTGGTTCTACGTCCTGCGCGAGGCCGAGCTCGACCGGGGCAGGCTCCACGGCGTCGGCGCCCGGCTCGTCGCCGAGACTTTCCACCGCGCCATGGAGGGGAGCGAGTTCTCGATCGTGCGCGACCCCGCCTGGCGGCCGACGCTCGGGCCCGACTCCCGGACCTTCAGGATGGTCGACCTGCTGCTCTTCGCGTTCCGGGGCAGGAAGGGCCTGCTCGCGCCGCTCGGCTGAGGAGGCTAGCCGGCCTCGCCGTCGGGCGACATGTACGGGTAGCGGTAGTCCGACGGCGGGAGGAACGTCTCCTTGATCGTTCGCGGGCTCACCCAGCGGATCAGGTTCCACATCGAGCCGGCTTTGTCGTTCGTCCCCGAGGCGCGCGCGCCCCCGAAGGGCTGCTGTGCGACGACCGCGCCGGTCGGCTTGTCGTTGACGTAGAGGTTCCCGGCCGCGTAGCGGAGCACGTCGGCTGCCTCCGCGAGCGCCTCCCTGTCGTCGGAGAAGATGGCGCCCGTGAGCGCGTACGGCGCCGAGCGGTCGACGAGCTCGAGCGTCTCCTCCCACTTCCCGTCCGGGTAGACGAAGGTCGTCACGACGGGCCCGAAGAGCTCGTCGCGGAGGAGGCGGAAGTCGGGGTCCGAGGTTCGGATGACGGTCGGCTCGACGAAGTAGCCCTCGCTGTCGTCGTAACCGCCGCCCACGACGACCTCGCTCTTCGCGTCGGCCTTCGCCTCCTCGATCGCCTCCTTCTGCGTGGCGAACGAGCTCGCGTCGATGACGGCGCCCATGAAGTTCGAGAAGTCCGAGACGTCGCCGACCTTGATCGTGCGGACCTGCTCCACGAGCCGCTCCTGCAGCTCGGGCCACATGCTCTCGGGCGCGAACACGCGCGAGGCGGCCGAGCACTTCTGGCCCTGGTACTCGAACGAGCCGCGCAGGATCGCGGTCGCGACCCGGTCGGCGTCGGCGGTCGGATGAGCGACGATGAAATCTTTGCCGCCCGTCTCGCCGACGATGCGCGGGTAGCTCCGGTACTGCGCGATGTTCGCGCCGATGTCGCGCCACATGCCCTGGAAGACCGCGGTCGATCCGGTGAAGTGGACACCGGCGAGGTCGGGGCTCGCGAGCGCCGCGTCGCCGATCTCCTTCCCCGAGCCGTAGACGAGGTTGATGACGCCCTCGGGGAGGCCGGCCTCCTGGAAGATGCGCATCGTGTAGTAGGCGGAGAGCATCGCCGTCGACGCCGGCTTCCAGATGACCGTGTTGCCCATCAGCGCCGGGGAGGCGGAGAGGTTGCCGCCGATGGCGGTGAAGTTGAACGGGGAGACGGCGAAGACGAAGCCCTCGAGCGGCCGGTACTCCATTCGGTTCCAGGTGCCCGGCCCGGAGAAGGGCTGCTCCTCGTAGATCCGCGTCATGAACCACGGGTTGAACCGCCAGAAGTCGATCAGCTCGCAGGCGGCGTCGATCTCGGCCTGGTGGGCGGTCTTCGACTGGCCCAGCATGGTCGCGGCGTTGAGCGTGTCGCGCCAGGGCCCTGCCAGGAGCTCCGCGGCGCGGAGGAAGACCGCGGCGCGCTCCTCCCAGGGAACCCGGTGCCAGTCCTCCCACGCGTCGGCCGCGGCCTCGATGGCGCGCTCGACCTCCGCCGCGCCGCCCTGGTGGACGTCGGCGAGGACGTGGTCCTTGTCGTGCGGCATCACCGCCTCGCGGAGCGTGCCGGTTCTGACGTCCTCGCCGCCGATCACGCACGGGATCTCGGGACGCTCGCCCTTCATCTGCTCGAGGCGGAGCTGGAGGCTCGCGCGCTCGGGCGAGCCGGGAGCGTAGTCGCGCACCGGCTCGTTCGCGGGCGGCGGGACGCGGAAGATCCCGGGAGCGCTCATGCCCAGGGCATTCTATTGGGCGTGGACGTGGTGACGTACGACGTGCCCGGCTGGGGCGTGGGGGAGCTCTACCTCGACGGCGAGCGGCTCCTCTACCACGAGCTGCCGAGGGCCGGCACGCCGCCAGAGCGGGCCGTGGAGCACCCTCTGGCCGCGCGGATGCTGCGGTACTTCCGCGGCGAGCCGGTCGGCTTCGACGACGTCGAGCTCGACCTCGGGTGGATGACCCCCTTCCAGCTGGCAGTCGCGGAGGCGCTCCGCGCCGTCCCGCGCGGCGAGGTCGTGACCTACGGCGAGCTCGCCGCGCTGGCCGGCCGGCCGAACGCCCACCGTGCCGCGGGCACGTTCTGCGCCGGAAACCGCTTCCCGCTCGTCCTCCCCTGCCACCGGGTCGTCTCGGCCGGCGGGCCGGGCACGTACGGCTCGCTCGGCCTCGACTACAAGCGGCGCCTCCTCGCTCTCGAGGGAGTCGGCCTGTGAGCCTCTCAGAGGACGTCCGCGGCGAGCTCGCCGCCATCGAGCCGCGCAAGCCGTGCTGCCGGCTGGCCGAGCTCTCGGCGCTCGTCCGCGGCGCCGGCAGCGTGCACCTGCGCGGCGGCGGACGCATCGGGCTCCACGTCGAGGTGGCGAGCGGCGCCGTCGCCCGGCGCGCCTTCTCGCTCCTGCGCTCCTACGGCGTCCCGTGCGAGATCAGGACCTACCGGCGGCGGGCGTTCGAGCGCTCGACGCGTTTCCAGCTCCACCTCGGGGACGACGCGCGCGCCCTGCAGGCGCTCAACGAGGCCGGCGTGCTCGACGCGAGCCTGGCGCCGGCCGCACGGCCGCCCCGCCGCGTGGTCGCCCGCGCCTGTTGCCGCGCCGCCTACCTGCGCGGCGCCTTCCTCGCCGCCGGCTCGGCGACCGGGCCGCGAAACGCCCACCTGGAGCTGCGGACGGCGGACGCCGAGAGCGCGCGGTTCCTCGCGGAGCTGGGCGCGACGGCGGGATTCGCGCTCGGCGTCTACGAGCGGAGCGGCCACGCGGTGGCGTACGCGAAGGGCGTCGAGACGATCGCGGAGCTGCTCGCCTTCCTCGGCGCGCACGGCGTGGCGCTCTGGCTCGGCGAAGAGGCCGTCGTGGCGGCGACGCGCGCCCGGGCGAATCGCCTCGCCAACGCAGACCACGCGAACATCGTCCGCACGAGCCGCGCCGCCGAGGCGCAGCTGCGAGCCATCCGGCGGCTCGAGCAGGACGGCCGCCTCGAGGAGCTCGCGCCGGAGCTCAGGGAGATCGCGCGCCTCCGAGCCCGCCACCCGACCCTCTCCCTGCGCGAGCTCGCCGGTCGCTGCTCGCCGCCGGCGACGAAGGCCGCCGTCCAGCGTCGAGTCGCAAGGCTGCGACGTCTTGCCGAGGCGTGAGAGCGGGCCGGAGGGGAAGCTCCGAGGACGACCTCCCCCTCCTGCTTGAACCACGCTCCGGACCGTGACGCCGGACGGGGTCTGAATCCGACGCCCGACGAGCGTAGACCCGCTCTCCGGCCGAGACTAGTCGGGTGGGCCGCTCCGTGCAAGGAGAAGAGACCAGGATTTTCCACGAGGCGGCGCCGGTTAGAATCGCCGCGCCCCAGGAAACGAGGTCTGGAGGTCGCATGAGCGTACGCGTGGGTATCAACGGCTTCGGCAGGATCGGGCGCAACTTCTTCCGGGCGGCGAGGAAGCAGGGCGCCGATCTCGACATCGTCGCCGTCAACGACCTCGGCGACGCGAAGACGATGGCCCACCTGCTCAAGTACGACTCGGTCCTCGGCCCGCTGGGCGCTGCGGTGGAGCCGGTCGAGGCCGGTATTCGCGTTGACGGCGACGAGCTGAAGCTCCTGAACGAGAAGGATCCGGCCGGGCTCCCCTGGAAGGAGCTCGGGGTGGAGGTCGTCCTCGAGTCGACCGGGCTCTTCACGAAGCGCGAGGGCGCCCAGGCGCACCTCGACGCGGGCGCCGGCAAGGTCGTCATCTCCGCGCCGGCCACGGACCCGGACGTCACCATCGTGCTGGGCGTGAACGACGACGCCTACGACCCCGAGCAGCACCGGATCGTCTCCAACGCCTCCTGCACGACCAACTGCGTCGCGCCGCTCGCCAAGGTCCTCCACGACGCATGGGAGATCGAGTCCGGGTTCATGACGACGATCCACGCGTACACGAACGACCAGCGGATCCTCGACCTCCCGCACAAGGACCTCCGCCGCGCCCGCGCCGCCGCGATCAACCTCATTCCGACCTCCACGGGCGCCGCCCGGGCGATCGGCCTCGTCATCCCCGACCTGAAGGGAAAGGTGGACGGCGTCGCGGTGCGCGCGCCCGTCCCCGACGGGTCGGTCGTCGACCTCGTCGTGCGCGTCGGCAGCGAGGTGACGCCGGACGACGTGAACGCCCGCTTCCGCGAGGCGGCCGACAGCGGCCCGCTCGCCGGCATCCTCCAGTACTCGGAGGAGCCGCTCGTCTCCACGGACGTGGTCGGCAACTCCTTCTCGTCGGTCTTCGACAGCGACCTGACGATGGCGCACGGCAACACCGTCAAGGTCTTCGGCTGGTACGACAACGAGTGGGGCTACAGCTGCAGGCTCGTGGATCTCGTCCAGCGGCTGTAAGGGCCCGGGTGCATCGTCCCCGGAGCGTCCGCGACGCCGAGATCGAGGGGAAGCGCGCCCTCGTCCGGGTCGACTTCAACGTCCCGCTCGAGGACGGGCGGGTGGCCGACGACACGCGGATCCGGGCGGCGCTCCCGACGATCGAGCTCCTGCTGGAGCGCGGGGCCGCCGAGGTCGTCCTCGTGTCGCACCTGGGGCGGCCCAAGGGCCCCGACCCTGCCTTCTCCATGGAGCCGGTCAGAGCCCGGCTCCGCGAGCTGCTTCCGGACGAGCGGGTGCGGCTCCTCGAGAACACGCGCTTCGATCCCCGCGAGACGGAGAACGACCCGGAGTACGCGCGCGAGCTCGCGGCTCACGGCGCCGTGTACGTGAACGACGCGTTCGGCTCCGCGCACCGAGCCCACGCCTCGACCGAGGGCGTCGCGCATCTCCTGCCTGCGTACGCGGGGCTCCTGCTCGAGCGCGAGCTCGAGGAGCTCGGCTCCCTCCTCGAGGGCCCCGAGCGGCCGTTCGTCGCCGTGCTCGGCGGCGCGAAGGTTGCGGACAAGATCGGCGTGCTCGAGTCGCTCGGAGGCAAGGCCGACGCCGTCCTGATCGGCGGCAAGATGGCGGAGGAGGTCGACCGCGACGCCGGCTACGAGCTGCCCGAGGACGTCGTGGCGGCCGCCGGATTCGCCGAGGACGCCGAGGCGCGCGTCGTCTCCTGGGACGCGGTGCCGGAGGGCTGGCTCGCGCTCGACGTCGGGCCCGCGACGAGCGAGCGCTACGCGGAGCGCATCCGGGACGCGCGCACCGTCTTCTGGAACGGGCCCATGGGCGTCTTCGAGTGGCCGCGCTTCGCCGCCGGGACGCGCGCCGTGGCGGAAGCCGTGGCGGCGGCGGACGGGCGCACGGTCGTCGGCGGCGGCGACTCCGTCCGAGCCGTGGAGGAGCTGGGTCTCGCCGACCGCATCGACTGGATCTCCACCGGGGGCGGCGCCTCGCTCGAGCTGCTCGAGGGCAAGGACCTCCCAGGCGTCCTCGCGATCCCGGAGGACTGAGGTGCTGATCGCCGGCAACTGGAAGATGTTCAAGGGGCCGGCGGAGGCGCTCGCGTTCTGCCGCGAGTTCTCACCGCCGGACGGGGTGGACGTGGTCGTCTGCCCTCCGTACGCGTCGCTGCGCGAGGCGATGGCGACCGGCCTCACCGTGTACGCCCAGAACGTCCACTGGGAGCGCGAGGGCGCCTTCACGGGCGAGGTTTCCGCGGAGATGCTGCTCGAGCTGGGCGTCGCCGGCTCGCTCGTCGGCCACTCCGAGCGGCGCCAGCACTTCGGCGAGACCGACGAGACGGCGGCCCGGCGCGCGGAGCGCGCGCTCGACGCCGGCCTGGCCGTCATCGCCTGCGTCGGCGAGCTCGAGGACGAGCGGGAGCGCGGCGAGACGGAAGCCGTTCTGCGCCGGCAGGTCTCCGTGCTGCCCCGCCACGAGCGGCTGGTCGTCGCCTACGAGCCCGTCTGGGCGATCGGCACGGGCAAGACCGCCACGCCGGCGATGGCCCAGGAGGCGCATGCCCTGATCAAGTCGCTCCTCGCCGCGCCCGTCCTCTACGGAGGCTCGGTGAAGCCCGAGAACGCCGAGGAGCTCCTCACCCAGCCGGACGTCGACGGCGCGCTCGTCGGCGGCGCCTCCCTCGACGTCGAGTCGTTCACCGCGATTTGCCACACCGCCGCCCGCCGCTCCCCTTCGTAGCGCTCGTCGTGCTCGACGGCTGGGGCTGCGCGCCGCCGGGCCCCGGCAACGCAGTCGAGCTCGCCGAGACGCCGGTCTTCGACTCGCTCTGGAGGCGCTACCCCCACACGACTCTGCGCGCCTCCGGCGAGGACGTCGGCCTCCCGCCGGGACAGATGGGCAACTCGGAGGTCGGCCACCTGACGATCGGCGCCGGGCGGGTCGTCTTCCAGGACCTCGTGCGCGTGAACCGCGCGATCGAGAACGGCGACTTCTACGAGAACGAGGCGCTCGTCGGCGCCTTCCGGCGCGCGAAAGAGCGCGGCGGCGACGTGCACCTGCTCGGCCTCGTCTCCTACGGCGGCGTCCACTCGCACATCGACCACCTGCGGGCGCTGCTCGAGCTCGCCCGCCGCGAGGGGATGAGCGAGCGCACGTACGTCCACGCCTTCACCGATGGGCGCGACGTCTCGCCGCACGCCGCCCGCGACGACCTCGCCGAGCTCGTCGCCGAGGGCGTCAGCATCGTCGCGATCTCGGGGCGCTACTACGCGATGGACCGGGACCAGCGGTGGGAGCGGACCGAGCGGGCGCTCGCGGCGGTCGTGGACGGCGTGGGAGTCGAGGCCGCCGACACCGCCGCGGCGATCGCGGCTTCGTACGAGCGGGGCGTCACCGACGAGTTCGTCCTGCCGACCGTCCTGCCGGGCCCCCGGCTCGGACGGGACGACGCCGCGATCGTCTTCAACTTCCGGCCCGACCGCGCGCGGCAGCTGACCGAGAAGCTGCTCGAGGCCGGCTTCGACGTCACGACGACGACGCGCTACCGGGCGGACTTCGACTGCCCGGTCGCCTTCGAGGAGCAGGACCTGAGCGACACGATGGCCGAGGTGCTCGCCGAGCGCGGCGCCCGCCAGCTCCACGTCGCCGAGACGGAGAAGTACGCGCACGTCACGTACTTCTTCAACGGCGGGCGGGAGCGGGAGTGGCCGGGGGAGACTCGCATCCTCGTGCCCTCGCCGCGCGAGGTCGCGACGTACGACCAGAAGCCCGAGATGTCCGCTGCCGAGGTCGCCGAGCGCTTCGCCGCCGAGGTCGGTAACGGCTACCGGTTCGGGATCGTCAACTTCGCGAACCCCGACATGGTCGGGCACACGGGCGTCATCCCGGCCGTGGTGGCGGCGGTCGAGGCCACGGACGAGGCGCTCGGGCGCGTCGTTGCGGCGGTCGAGGCGCTCGGCGGCGCCTGCCTCGTGACCGCGGACCACGGCAACGCCGAGCAGCTGCTCGAGCCCGACGGCGAGAGCCCGCACACCGCCCATACCCTCGATCCGGTCCCGCTCGTTGTGACCGTGGAGAACGCGGCTCTTGAGGACGACGGAGCGCTTGCCGATCTGATACCGACGTGTCTGTGGCTTCTGGGACTCCCTCCGGCGGAGGGGATGACCGGCAGGAACCTGGTTCGTCTGCGCTAACTCCGGGGCTATACTGCGCCAATCCCGCGGCCCGGGTCATCAGCGTGCCTCTACCCCAACCAGACCACCTCCTCCTGCGCCGCGCGCAAAAGGGGGACGAGCACGCCTTCCGGACGATCCTCGAGATGTACGAGGTGCCGGTCTTCAACTACGTGCTGCGGATGGTCGGCGACCGCGCGCTCGCCGAGGACCTCACGCAGGAGATCTTCATCCGCATATACCAGGGGCTGGCCGGCTTCTCTCTCCGCTGCCGCTTCACGACCTGGCTCTTCCAGGTGGCGAAGAACCGCGTGCTCGACGAGCTGCGCGCCCGCGAGCGCAAGCCGCACGCGGTCGTGACCCTCGACGACCTGCCGCCCCTCGAGGTCGTGGACGCCCCGCCGGAGCGCATCGAGGCGATCGACGCCGTCTGGCGCGCCGTCGCGCTCCTCAACGCCGACCTCAAGATGGCCCTCCTCCTCCGTGACGTCGTCGGCCTCTCCTACACGGAGATCGCCGACTCCCTCGAGATCACGCTCGCGACGGTCAAGTGGCGGATCTTCAAGGCGCGCGAGGAGGTCCAGCTCGCGCTCGAGCGCGAGGGCATCGAGGTCGAGGTCGGCCGCCGCGCGACCGCGAAGAGCTAAACCCTCCTGCTAGATGCCGTGCTCGAGGCGCGCCGCGAGCGGCTCGGGGAGGCCACGCTCGCGGATCTCGGCCTGCGTGCGCGCGACGTCGTACGCCTCGCGGCGGAAGACGGCGCGGCCGCTGTCGATGTCGAGGAGGAGCCAGGCCGCGCGCGGGTCGCCGTCGCGAGGCTGGCCCACCGAGCCGGGATTGAGGAGCCAGCGCCCGCGCGCCAGCTCGACCTCGCTCCCCTCCGCGCCGAGCGCCAGCGTCCCATCCTCGAGGCCGAAGCGCAGCGCCACGTGGCTGTGGCCAACGAGGACGACGCCGTGCTCGGTAGCCGCCAGCGCCGCCCGCGCCACGTCCGATGAGAGGACGTACTCCCAGACGGGGTCCCGAGGGCTCGCGTGGAAGAGGCCGACCCCGTCCCGTGCCCCCTGCGGCCCGAGCGACTCGAGGAAGGCGCGCGGTTCCGCCTCCAGAACGCCGGCCGTCCAGCGCGCGCTCTCGGCGGCGTCGGGCGCGAAGACCTCGAGGTCGATCCGGCCGAGCACGGCGAGGTCGTGGTTTCCTATCAGGCAGACGTCCGCCCGCTCCGCCACGACGGCGCAGCAGCGGTTCGGGCGCGGGCCGTAGCCGACGAGATCCCCGAGGCACCAGACCTCGTCGGGCGCGTCCCGACCGATCGACGCGAGCACCGCCTCGAGGGCATGGAGGTTTCCGTGGATGTCAGACAGGACCGCGACCCGCACGGCAGGCGGACGTTAGCGCAGGGCCTCGCCGTGCTCGCCCTCGCGGCCGTCTGGCTGGCCGCGGCGGCGCTCCTCTGGCGGACGGAGGTGCCGCCGCTCTCGCTACCCGATCTCGACCCGCGCGCCTACTTCACGGAGGCGGAGATCGAGCGGAGCGAGATCTACCGCCGCGGGTCGCGCGCCTTGTTCCTCGGCGGGCTGGCCGCTGAGCTGCTCGTGCTCGCGGCGCTCGTGTGGAAGGCGCGCCCGCTCGCCGCCCGGCTCGGCCGGGTCGCGGGTGGCCGGGTGCGCACGGGGGTCCTCCTCGGCTCGGCCGCCGTCGTCGCGCTCTGGGGCGTCGGGCTGCCGTTCTCCGCCGCGGCCCACGTCCGCCGGGTCGACCACGGGCTCTCCGAGCAGGGGTGGGGCGGCTGGCTGCGCGACCAGGCCGTCTCCCTCGGCGTCCGGGCGGTCCTCGTCGGGATCGCGGTCGCCGGCGCGGTCTGGCGCGCCGCCCGTCTGGGGCGCCGCTGGTGGCTGGCCGGCGCGCCGGCGCTCGTGGCCGTGGCGGCCGCCGTCGTGCTCGCCCAGCCGCTCGTGATAGCGCCGCTCTACAACCGCTTCGAGCCGCTCTCCGACCGGGCGCTCGCGGCCGAGATCGAGGAGCTCGCCGCCCGTATGGGCGTGGACGTGGACGACGTGCTCGTCGCCGACGCCAGCCGGCGCACGACGACCGCCAACGCCTACGTGAGCGGCATCGGTCCGACGCGCCGCGTGGTCCTCTACGACACGCTCCTCGACGGACGCTTCACCCGGGGCGAGATCCTCTCGGTGTCCGCGCACGAGCTCGCGCACGTCGGCGAGCGCCACCTCTGGAAGGGGCTCGCCTGGTTCGCGCTCCTCGCCGTGCCCGGCGTCGCGCTGCTCGCCTGGCTGACCGAGCGCCGGGGAGGCCTCCGCGACCCGGCGCTCGTGCCGCTCGGGCTGGCGTTCGTCGTCGTCTACATGCTCGCGACGCAGCCGCTCGCCAACGCCGTCTCGCGCCGCTACGAGGCGGAGGCCGACTGGCTGGCGCTGCGGGCGACCGGCGATCCGGAGAGCGCGGTCGCGCTCGAGCGGCGCTTCGTGACGACGAGCCTCTCCGACCCCACGCCTCCCGCCTGGGTGACGTACTGGCTCGGCACGCATCCGCCGCCCCTGGAGCGCATCGCGATGGCCGAGGCCGCTCCTACTGGTGAGACTCGCCCTGCTCCGGGAGGTTCCGGATCCCCTCGCGGGTCGACCACTTCGACCAGGAGTCTTTCATCGCGTCCATGACCTCGCGCATGAAGCGCGGCGACATGTTCACGCGGCTCACCACGACGCCCGGAACGTCGCCCTCCTCGACCTCGTGGTCGATGCGGGCGAACGTGATCGTGAACTCGTAGTCCGAGAAGCTGACGTTCGCGAAGTTCGCGTAGACGCCGGCCAGGTTCTCGGGGTCGAGGTGGATGTTGAGCTGGCGCTCGCGGGGGTCGTCCTCCACGTCCCTACGATATACGCGCATGGACGTGAGGGAGACGACGATAACCGCGCTCGGGCGCCTGGAGGACGAGCTCGCCCGGAGCGCCGGCGCGCCCGTCGTCCTCGAGCGCCCCGCCAAGGCGGAGCACGGCGACTACGCGACGAACGTCGCGCTCCGTCTCGCCGGCGCGCAGCAGCGCCCGCCGCTCGAGATCGCGTCCGAGCTGGCCGAGGCGGCGGCCGCGCTGCGGGCGGTCGAGCGCGCCGAGACGGCGCCGCCGGGCTTCGTCAACCTCTGGCTCGCGCCCGCGTGGTACGGCGAGGCTCTCGGCGAGCTGGTCGCGGCCGGCCCCGCGTACGGCGGCGGCTCGGCGACGGCGCCCGAGCGCATCCAGGTGGAGATGGTGTCCGCGAACCCGACCGGCCCGATCACGGTCGCCTCGGCGCGCAACGGCGCCTACGGCGACTCGGTCGCGCGGCTGCTCGCGTTCGCCGGGCACGAGGTCGAGCGCGAGTACTACTACAACGACGGCGGCACGCAGATGGAGCTCTTCCGCGAGTCGGTCGCGGCCGTGCGGAGGGGGGAGGAGCCGCCCGAGGGAGGGTACGGCGGCGACTACGTCGCGTACCTCTCGACGCTCGAGGAGGACCCCGTCGACCGGACGATCGCCGAGATCGAGGCGACCCTCGAGCGCTTCCGCATCCATTTCGACACCTGGGCGCGGCAGACGGAGATCGAAGGCGAGATCGAGGACGCCCTCGGGGCGCTCCCGACCTACGAGCGGGACGGAGCGGTCTGGGTGCAGACGTCCGCGTTCGGGGACGACAAGGACCGCGTTGCGCTCCGCGCCACCGGCGAGCCGACGTACTTCGCCTTCGACGCCGCCTACATCCGACGGAAGCTGGCGCGTTTCGAGCGAGCCGTCTACGTCCTCGGCGCCGACCACCATGGG
>DASTBX010000002.1:0-16204 GCA_035711645.1 Gaiellaceae bacterium | reverse complement strand
GGCTCCACGACCGGCTCGGGGGAGGGGCCGGCATGACAGCACGACGACGCAGCCGACGGCTCGGGTGGGTCGCCGCGACGGCGACGTTGGCGTTCGCGGTCGCGGTCGGGATCGGCCCCGCCGCCGCGCAGACTCCCCCTGTCCGCGCCGGCGCCCCGTTCACCGTCGAGGCACCCGACGGGACCGTGCTCTCCGAGGGGCAGTTGCCCGCGGGCCGGGCCGAGAATGCCGACCCGAGCATCGACTGGGGCACGGAGCGGATTCCGACCGTCTGCGTCCTCGAGCTCGACCTGGACCTGCCCGAGCGGCAGCGCTACCTGCTCCGCCTCCCGGAGGGCCGGCCGCTCGAGTTCGAGCGCTCGCACCTCGCCGGCGACGAGCCGCTCCAGCTCCTCGTCCAGTAGGCCCGCCGACCGTTAGGCTGAGAGCAGCGACGAGGGAGGCTCCCGTGAGACTTCAGGTCAAGGGCAAGAACGTCGAGGTCAGCGACACCCTCAAGACCTACGCCCAGGAGAAGCTCCGAAAGCTCGACAAGCACCTGAACGACGCCGCCCGGCTCGAGCTCGAGCTGGCGGTCGAGAAGAACCCGTCCATCTCGGCGAACCAGATCGCCGAGGCGACGGTGTGGACCAAGGGCCCCGTCCTCCGGGCCCGGGAGAGCTCGCAGGACATGCGCGCGTCGATCGACCTGCTGGTCGAGAAGCTCGAGCGCCAGGCCAGGCGCTACCGGGAGAAGCGCCGCCGCGGCGCGCGCAACTCGAACCACGAGCCGGCGACGATCCCCGTCGTCCCCGACGAGGAGAGCCCCGTGATCGTCAAGACGAAGCAGTTCGCGGTGAAGCCGATGTCACCGGAGGAGGCCGTCCTCCAGCTCGAGCTCATCGGCCACGACTTCTTCGTCTTCCAGAACGCCGACTCGAACGACGTCAACGTCGTCTACCGCCGTCGCGACGGGAACTACGGGCTGATCGAGCCCCAGGTGTCCTAGGCACGCCGTGCACGACCGGATCGACGACCCGCGCGCGTTCAGGTGGGTAGAGGCCGGAGTCTCGGGCCTCGCCCGGCCGCGCCAGTGGGACGCGACCGCCCTCGTCGAGGTGGATGCGCTACGCGGCTACGAGGCGCCGGAGCTCGAGTTCCGCGTGCTCGCGGACGGCTCGGTCGTCGGGGACGTGCCGGCCGAGGCCGTTCCGGAGCTGACCGCAGAGCTCGGGCTCGATCCACCGTACGCCGCCCGCGCCGTGCGCAAGGACGGCGGCCGCTGGGCCGTGGGCGCGCTGCGCATCGACGCCGACGAGATCGAGCTGCCCCCAGGGCTGGAGGCGTCCTCGCTCGAGGTCGCCGTTCCGCCGGACGGCGAGACCGCCTTCCTCGTGGACGGCGAGCACGTCGCCGCCGGCCTGGAGGGGGACGCGGGCAAGGCGCTGCGCGAGCTCGAGCGCGCGGGCCGGGCGCGCTTTCAGGCTTTCGTCGCGCGTGCCGATAGGGTGGGGGAGGGTCGCTGGCAGCTGACCGTCGACCCCCTCTGATCACCAGTCGCTAGCCTGTACCGATGCCCCAGAACTACGGCGCGCTCGAGAAGGTCCTCCGCGTCGGCGAGGGCCGGCGGCTCAAGCGCCTGGCCTCCCAGGCCGACTACATCGCCTCGCTGGAGCCGGACTTCGAGGCGCTCTCCGACGCCGAACTCGCCGGCAAGACGGCGGAGTTCCGGCAGCGGCTCGAGAACGGCGAGCCGCTCGACGAGCTCGCCTACGAGGCGTTCGCGGCCGTTCGCGAGGCGGCCAAGCGGTCGCTCGGGATGCGCCACTTCGACGTCCAGGCGATGGGGGCCATCGTCCTGCACGAGGGCGACATCGCCGAGATGAAGACCGGCGAGGGCAAGACGCTCGTCGCCACGATGCCGCTCTACCTGAACGCGCTCCCCGGCGACGGCGTCCACCTGGTCACGGTGAACGACTACCTGGCGAGGCGCGACGCCGAGTGGATGGGACCGGTGTACGAGGCGCTCGGCATGCGCGCCTCCTTCATCCGCAACCAGATGCCCTTCGCCGAGCGCAAGGTCGCCTACGAGGCCGACATCACGTACGGGACGAACTCGGAGTTCGGCTTCGACTACCTCCGCGACAACATGGCGACGTCCCTCCAGGGCACCGTCCAGCGCAGCCACCGCTACGCGATCGTCGACGAGGTCGACTCGATCCTCATCGACGAGGCGCGCACCCCGCTGATCATCTCGGGCGAGCCCCAGACCGCCGCCCGGACGTACTACGACTTCGCCCGCATCGTCCGGACGCTCCGGGGCGTCCCCTCGAAGTTCGTCCCCAAGGGCGTCGAGAGGACCGAGGACGACGCCGACTACGAGTTCGACGAGAAGTTCAAGACGGTCTCGCCGCGCCAGACCGCCATCGAGACGGTCGAGCGGGCGCTCGGCGTCGAGAACCTCTACGAGCCGCAGCACGCGCAGCTCGTCAACCACCTCATCCAGGCGCTCAAGGCGCAGTCGCTCTACCAGCGGGACGTCGACTACGTCGTCCAGGACGGCGAGGTGAAGATCGTCGACGAGTTCACCGGCCGGATCATGGAGGGGCGGCGTTGGTCGGAGGGCCTCCACCAGGCCGTCGAGGCGAAGGAGGGCGTGGCGATCAAGGAGGAGCACGTCACCCTCGCCACGATCACGCTCCAGAACTACTTCCGCCTCTACGAGAAGCTCGCCGGCATGACCGGGACGGCCAAGACCGAGGAGAAGGAGTTCAAGGAGATCTACGACCTCGCCGTGGTCGAGATCCCGACGAACGAGCCGGTCGCCCGGAACGACGAGAACGACTTCATCTACAAGACGAAGGAGGCGAAGTACGACGCGGTCATCGCCGACATCAAGGAGCGACACGAGGAAGGCCAGCCGGTCCTCGTCGGCACCATCTCGGTCGAGGTCTCGGAGCACCTCTCGCGCCTCCTCGAGCGCCAGGGGATCCCGCACAACGTCCTCAACGCGAAACAGCACGAGCGGGAGGCGGAGATCATCAAGGACGCGGGCGGGCCCGGCACGGTCACGATCGCGACGAACATGGCCGGCCGCGGCGTCGACATCAAGCTCGGCGAGGGCGTCGTCGAGGCGGGCGGGCTCTACGTCCTCGGCACCGAGCGGCACGAGTCGCGGCGGATCGACAACCAGCTGCGCGGCCGCTCCGGCCGCCAGGGCGATCCCGGCGAGTCGCGCTTCTACCTCTCCGCGCAGGACGACCTCGTGCGGCTCTTCGCCGGCGACCGCATCTACAACATCATCGAACGCTTCAAGCTCCCGGACGACCAGCCCATGGAGGCCTCGATCCTCTCGAAGCAGATCGAGAACGCGCAGAAGAAGGTCGAGGAGCAGAACTTCGTCTCGCGCAAGAACGTCCTCAAGTACGACGACGTCATGAACGTGCAGCGCATGGTCGTCTACGAGCAGCGCCGCCGCGTCCTCCACGGCGCCGACCTCTCCGAGGAGATCGGCGGCTGGCTCGACGAGCTCGTCGCGCGCATCGTCTTCGACCACACGCAGTCCGAGTACCAGGAGGAGTGGGACCTCGACGGCCTTTTCACGGAGATGCAGGGGCTCTACGACACCGAGATCTCGCCGGACGAGCTCGACGCGGCGTCCATGAGCCGTGAGGAGCTGATCGAGGAGTTCCAGGACGACGCCCGCGACGCGTACGACGCGAAGGTCGAGGAGTACGGCGCCGAGCTGATGCGCGAGGTGGAGCGCTACCTCGTGCTCCAGGTCGTCGACCTGCGCTGGCGCGAGCACCTGGAGGCCATGGAGTACCTGCGCGACGGCATCCACCTTCGCGCCATGGCGCAGAAGGATCCGCTCTCCGAGTACCGCTCCGAGGGCCACGCCATGTTCGAGGAGCTGACCGGGCTGATCCAGGAGGAGGTCGTGCGCTACCTGCTCCGGATCCAGATCGACCGGCCTCCCGAGACGGCCGACCTCGAGCCGGCCGCGGGCGCGAACGGCGACGGCGTCGTCTACGAGCACGAGTCGGTCGCCGGTGCGGACGCGATCCGGGCGGCGGGAGCGGGCGGCGGTGCGGGCGCAGGCGTTGCGACACCGGCGCGCACGGCGGGCTCCGTGGCCGGCGGGGCCGCCGCCGCGGCGACGACCGTCTCGACGGGCCAGCGCGTCGCCTCCGAGTTCGACCGCGTGGGCCGCAACGACCCCTGCCCGTGCGGCTCGGGCAAGAAGTTCAAGAAGTGCCACGGCGCCTGAGCGCTTCGGCTCCCACCTCACCAGGTTTCACACTCTCGGCACGATCGGCGCGACACGCGCGCGCTCTTTCCCGTTAGCGTCGAAAGCGGGTGGTGGCCCGGGGTGGCCCCTCACGAAGGGAGCCGGCGGGGCCGCGGCTGGCCGTTCGACCGGCCAGCTACCATCAGCCCGTGGCCGAACGGAGCGCAGTGGAGCGCGAGCTCGCCGAGATCGGGACCCAGCTCGACTGGGTCCGTGATTACCTTTGACCCCGACGCGCTGAGGGCCCGCCTCGCCGAGCTCGAGGAGGCCATGGGCGCGCCCGGCTTCTGGGACGACCAGCAGCAGGCGGCGCGCATCTCCGCCGAGCACGCGCGCCTCTCGCGGCGGCTCGAGCGCTACGAGCGCCTGAGCGGGGAGGCCGCCGACCTCGGCGAGCTGCTCGCGCTCGCCTCCGACGACGGCGAGCTCGACGAGGTCGAGGCGAGCGTCCTCGGGCTCCGCCGCGAGCTCGACAGCCTCCAGGAGGACTCGCTCTTCTCGGGCGAGTACGACGCGGGCGACGCGGTCGTCTCCATCCACGCGGGCACCGGGGGCACGGATGCCCAGGACTGGACGGAGATCCTCCTCCGCATGTACCTGCGCTGGGCGGCCGAGCGCGGGTTCCGCACCGAGCTGATCGAGGTCTCGGCGGGCGAGGAGGCGGGCCTCAAGTCGGCCACCTTCACCGTCGAGGGCGAGAACGCCTACGGGACGCTCAAGGCGGAGCGCGGCGTGCACCGGCTCGTCCGGCTCTCGCCCTTCGACCAGGCCCACCGCCGTCACACGTCCTTCGCGCAGGTGATCGTCAGCCCGCTCGTCGCCGACGACGTCGACATCGAGATCGACGAGTCGGACCTCCGCATCGACACCTACCGGGCCAGCGGCGCCGGCGGCCAGCACGTCAACAAGACGGACTCGGCAGTCCGCATCACGCACCTGCCGACGGGCATCGTCGTGCAGTGCCAGAACGAGCGCTCCCAGCTCTCGAACCGGCAGACGGCGATGCGGATCCTGCGCAGCCGCCTCGCCGAGCACGAGCTCGAGCGCCGCGAGGCCGAGCTCGCGCGGGAGCGGGGGGAGGTCCTCGACACCGGCTTCGGGAGCCAGATCCGCAGCTACGTCCTCCACCCGTACCAGCTCGTCAAGGACCACCGCACCGACGTCGAGGAGGGGAACGCCCAGGGCGTCCTCGACGGCGATCTCGACGGCTTCATCCGCGCCTACCTCCTCGCCCGGGCGACGGGCGCCGTGGGGTAGGAGGGTCACCGTCCGCCGTGCCTTCCGCTAGACTCGACGGCCAGCCCCAGCCTCGACCGGTGCGCCCTCGGGACGGGCGACCCCACTGAACCGGTGCAGGAAGCAGACCTGAAAGAGACACCCCAGCAGCCCGCAGGGCCGCCGAGCACGCTGAACGGCGGCGACGGGGACGGCACCGCCGCGCCCGTCTCGGAGCCCGCGGCGGAGCCGCTCGCGCATACGCCGGGCGGCTCGCCGATGATCGTGTTCGAGTACGTGACGAAGGTCTACGAGCCGCACGTCGTCGCGCTGCGCGACGCGACGTTCGTGATCGAGAAGGGCGAGTTCGTCTTCCTCGTCGGCCCGTCGGGCTCCGGGAAGTCCACGATCATGCGGCTCCTGCTCAAGGAGCTCGATCCGACCGACGGCCGCATCATCGTCGGCGGCCGCGAGCTGGCGCGCCTGAAGGGCTCGAAGGTGCCGATGCTTCGGCGCAACATCGGCTGCGTCTTCCAGGACTTCAAGCTCCTCACCGACCGCACGGCCTACGAGAACGTCGCCTACGCGCTCAAGGTGCAGGGCGAGTCGAAGCGCGACATCCGCTCCAAGGTGCCCGAGATCCTCGCGCTCGTCGGCCTCGGCGCGAAGATGAACAACCACCCGCACGAGCTCTCCGGCGGCGAGCAGCAGCGCGTCTCGATCGCGCGCGCGTTCGTCAACCACCCTCCGCTCCTCATCTGCGACGAGCCGACGGGGAACCTCGACCCCGACACCTCCGTCGGGATCATGCAGCTCCTCTACCGGATCAACCGCACCGGCACGACGGTGGTCATGGCCACACACGACCGCGAGATGGTCGACAAGATGCGCAAGCGCGTGATTGCGCTCGAGGAGGGCACGGTCGTCCGCGACGAGCGCCGCGGCGGCTACGGATAGCTGCAGCCATGCTCAGAGCCCGGCTCTTCCTCTCCGAGGCCTTCCGCTCGATCGCGGCGAACGTCTCGACGACCGTGGCGGCGGTCATGACGGTCCTGATCGGCATGTTCCTCCTGGGGCTCTTCATCGCGCTCGGGAGCTGGGTGATCTCGTGGACGAACCACGTCAAGAAGGACCTCGTCGTCAACGTCTACTTCTGCACGGAGCTGACGTGTGGCAACGAGGCGAGCGAGAAGCAGATCGAGACGGTCCGGGCGCAGCTTGCCGGCAACCCTGACGTGAAGGAGTTCTCCTTCATCACGAAGGAGCAGGCGCTCGAGGAGATGAAGCGGCGCTTCCCCGAGCTGACGAGCGATCTGGCGCGTAACCCGCTGCCGCCCGCGTACGAGGTGATCCCGATCGACGCCGACCGCGTCCAGGAGATTGCCGGCACGCTCGATCCGGAACCGGCAGGGGTCGAGCGCGTCACGTACGGGGAGAAGAAAGCCGAGCGCGTGCTCCAGGTGGCCACGATCATCGGGGCCATCTTCCTCGTCGGCAGCGTCATCCTCCTCGTCGCCTCGACGATCCTGATCGCGAACACGATCCGCCTCTCGATCTTCTCGCGGCGGCGTGAGATCGAGGTGATGAAGCTCGTCGGCGCCACCAACTGGTTCGTCCGCGCGCCGTTCATGCTCGAGGGCATCCTCTGCGGGCTCGCCGGCTCCATACTCGCGGTCGTGCTCCTTTTGATGGCGAAGGAGTTCGCGCTGCCGGGGATCATGGGGAGGATCGAGAGCCCGGACGACATCCGGGCGTGGAGCTTCCCGATCGTGGCGCTCGTCCTCGTGGCGGTGAGCCTCCTGGTGGGCGCGATCGGCTCCGGCATCACCATGCGGCGCTTCCTGCGGATCTGAGGACGGTGCCGCAGGGAGGCCCCGCAGTGAATCCGGCGGGCGGCCCGTGAGGCGCCGAGTGGGATCCCTCGCGGCCGCCCTGCTCGTGGTGGGCGCGTTCTTCCTCGGCTTCATGATCACGAGGGCGGACTCGGGCTCGCCCACCGCGACAGCCCCGCTCCGCGCCGACCAGCCCGTCCGCGCCATCGACGAGGTGCGCGCCGTCCTCCTCTCCTCGTACTACCGTTGGATCGAGCCGGACGTGCTGCGCGCCGAGAGCGTCGACGCCGTCGTCGAGGGCCTCGACGACCCGCACACCGTCTACCTCACGCAGGCCGAGTTCAGGAGCCTGCGCGAGACCACCGAGGGCACGTACTCGGGCATCGGGCTGACCGTCGGCCCGGCCCGCAGGGGGCTCCTCGTCACGTCGGCGCTCAAGGGCCCGGCGCGCGAGGCGGGGATCCGCAAGGGAGATGTGATCGTGCGCATCGACGGCGAGCCCGCCGGGGAGCTGCCGTTCGAGCGCTCGCTCGCGCTCATCAAGGGCGAGACCGGCTCGCTCGTCCGCCTCACCGTGAAGCGGCCGCGCTCGGGGAGCATGGAGTTCACCGTCGTCCGCCGCGAGATCGAGCTCGCGCCCCTCAGCGCCCGCCTGGTCGAGGTCGGCGAGCGCAAGGTGGCCTACCTGCGCGTCTACTCGTTCCCGGAGGGGGCGAGCGATCGGATCGAGCGCGCGACGGCGCGGCTCGTCGCCAAGGGGGCGAGGGCCGCGATCCTGGATCTGCGCGACAATCCCGGCGGCGTCTTCTCGCAGGCCGTCGCGACGGCCTCCATCTACCTCGAGGACGGCGTCGTCTGCCGCACGGACAGCGTCCACGAGGATCCGCTGACGTACAGCGTCACTGGGCTCGCCACTCATCCCGAGCTCCCCCTTGTCGTCCTCGTCAACGGCGGCACCGCCAGCACGGCCGAGATCGTGGCCGGCGCCCTCCACGACAGCGACCGGGCGGCGCTCGTCGGCGAGGGGACGTACGGGAAGGCGTCGGTGCAGACGATCGCCGAGCTGCGGAACGGGGCAGCGCTGAAGCTGACGACAGCCAAGTACGTGACGCCCGCCGGGGCGGACATCACGGGCCGCGGGATCGACCCGGGAATCGTCGCCGTCGACGACCCGCTGACGGAGCGCGACGAGGCGCTCCGGATCGCCCGGCGGACGGCCGCCGACCTCCTCGCCCAGAGCTAGTTGGCCGAGCTGCTCGTCTGCGAGCTGGCCCGGCGGGGCAAGCTGCTCGTCGGCGAGCCGTACTTCGAGGGCGGCGTGCCGGTCGTCGTCGACCGCAAGGGCGCCGGAGACGCCTCCCCCGGCGACCTCGCCGTCGTGATGCCGGGCCGCGGCCGGGCCCGGATCCGAACAGTCCTCGGCCCGGCGAGCGACATCGAGGCCGTGCTGGAAGGCCTCCTCTGGCACGAGGGCGTCCGCCGCGAGCACGCGCCGCTGTCGTCACCGCCGCCGGAGGAGGAGCCCGACCGGGTCGACCTGCGCGAGCTCTTCGCGTTCACGATCGACCCCGACGAGGCGAAGGACTTCGACGACGCGCTGAGCCTCCGCCGGGAGGGTGACGGCGTGCGGGCCTGGGTCCACATCGCCGACGTGTCGGCCCACGTGCCGGCCGGGTCGCCGCTCGACGGGGACGCCGCCGAGCGCGGCTTCTCGGTCTACGTCCCGGGCCGCGTCGAGCCGATGCTGCCGGAGGAGCTCTCCTCGGACCTCTGCAGCCTGCGACCGCACGTGGAGCGGAGGTGCGTCACGGTCGAGATTCCCTTCGGTCCCGACCTCGTACCCGGCGAGGCCTCCTTCTATCGGAGCGTGATCCGCAGCCGCGAGCGCCTTACCTACGGCCACGCCCAGGCGATCCTGGCCGGCCGCGAGCGGGCGGGGGAGGAGCTCGCCTCGACGCTCCGCCTTGCGCACGAGGTCACTGAGGCGCTGCGCCGCCGCCGCTACAGCCGGGGGGCGCTCCGCATCGAGACGGGCGAGATCGCCTTCGCGTTCGACGGGGAGGGCGGCGTCGAGCGCGCCTGGATCGAGGAGGAGCCGCTCGCGCACATGCTCGTCGAGGAGCTCATGATCGCGGCGAACGAGGCGGTCGCGGGCCTGCTGGCAGGGCGGGACCGCGAGGCGCTCTACCGCGTCCACGAGCGGCCCGACCCGCAGTCTGTCGAGCTCCTGCTCGCCAAGCTCGCCGACCTCGAGGTCCCGGCGCCGCCGGCACCCGACCACCTGACGCCGGCCGAGGCGGCGCGCCTCGCCGCCCGGGCGAGCACCGCGGTGGGGCGCTACGCGGAGCAGTCGGGGCGCGGCGGCGAGGCGTTTCCCGCCCTCGTCCTCCGCGCGCTCAAGCAGGCGCGCTACGACCCGCGCAACCTCGGCCACTCGGGCCTGGCGAGTCGCGCCTACTGCCACTTCACGTCGCCGATCCGGCGCTATCCGGACCTCGTCTGCCACCGGGCGCTCCTGCACGAGCTCGACGTCCTCGACGTCGAGCTTCCCGACGACCTCCCCGAGCTCGCCGAATGGACGTCGGTGCGGGAGCGCGACGCCGCCCAGCTCGAGTACCGGGCCGACGAGCTCTGCCTCGCCTGGCTCCTGGAGCGCAGGCTCTTCGAGACCGGCTGGGACGCGAGCTTCGAGGGCGAGATCGTCGGCGCGATCGGCTCGGGCGTCTTCGTTCGTTTCGACGGCGTCTTCGAGGGCTACGTCCCGGCGCGCCGCCTCCCGGGCGACTACTTCGAGCTCAACCCCCTCGGGACCGCGCTCGTGGGGCGCCGCACGGGGTCCGCGTACCGACTCGGCGACCCGATCGCGGTCCGGGTCGAGGACGTCCGCCGCTGGGAGGGCAAGGTGGAGCTCTCCCCCGCGGAGGCCTCCCAGAAGTAATTGCCGCTCTTTGCGGAGAATCCCGCCTGTGCCCCGTGCGCGGCGGGCCGCGTCCCTTTAGGTTGCCGCTTGCGCCGAGCACGGAGCGCGAGTAGGACGAAGCCTCACCGGGCGGCACTACGCGGAAGCGGAAGGTCAGCCGGAGAGGTGGACGGAAGCGAAACCGGCTCGGCGAATTTTTTTGGTCCAATGCGGGTCATGGCAGCAGGGACCAAGCTGATCGCCGAGAACCGGCGCGCCCGCCACGACTACCACCTGCTCGAACGCTACGAGGCCGGCCTCGTCCTCACGGGCACCGAGGTCAAGTCGCTCCGGGACGGCAAGGCGATCCTCCAGCGCGCCTTCGGCGACCTCCGCGACGGAGAGCTCTACCTCGTGGGCGCGCACATCCCCGAGTACGCGCAGGGGAATGTCCAAAACCACGATCCCGACCGCGACCGCAAGCTCCTCCTCCACCGCCGCGAGCTCGACCAGCTCCTCGGGAAGGTGCAGGAGAAGGGGCTCACGCTCGTCCCCACGCGGCTCTACTGGAAGAACGGGCGCGCGAAGGTCGAGCTGGCTCTCGCCCGCGGGAAGGACGTCCGCGACAAGCGGCGTGACATCGCCGAGCGGGACGCGCGCCGCCAGATCGAGCGCGCCCTCAAGTCCCGGGAGAGGTAGCCCGGCCGCGCGCGAGGACGACCGCGTGGATCGCGGCGGCGAGGGCGAGGAACGCCGCCACGGACCAGAGCGCCACGAGGCCGTGCGTGTCGAGATCGGCGCCTGCGGCGAGAAGCCACGCGGCGAGCACGGCGGCCGCGATCGCGCTCCCCACCGCGGCGGCGAGCGTCACCGTCCGCTCCGCCGGCGAGCCGGCGAGCGCCCACTCGACGAGGGCGAAGGCGACGAGCGCCGCCCCGAGCAGCTGGGCGTAGAACGACGGCTTCGGCACCGGCAGGCCGAAGAAGTCGTAGAGCCGGTCCCAGCTCGCGGCGAGGAGGAAGGCGGCCAGGGCCGCGTTCGAGAGGGCGTCCACACGAAGGACGAGCGCCTGGCTGAGCCGGAGATCCCGCACGGCGCGGCTATACTTTCAGTCTCTGGGGGCGATCCGGTCTCGACGGGGTCGGTTCTCCGGAAGAGCTGCAAGCCGAGGTCCCCGGTTGGCCTCGTAAAACAACCGGGAAACAACGTAAGTGCGGATCGCAACGAACTCGCACTCGCCGCCTAACTAGGCGACGCGTCGGCTCCGGTCTCGGCCCGTGGATCGGAGACCCGGCGTCAGAAAACGGGCTCGCCGCCGACGGAGCGCCGATCGCCCGAGGCGGGACTCTCCAGGATCGGCTAGCTCGGAGGTAGGTCCGCCGACCCACCGGCCGCCGGGCGAAATCCAAGGGACGGCTGTGCTTGGAGAGGCTCTTACCGGTGCGACTTCGGACGCGGGTTCGATTCCCGCCGCCTCCACTCCTCGGTTTCGAGGCTCTTTGAGGCTCGTGCTCTGGCGTCGCCCGATCGGGCGACGCTTCTGCACGTCGGTTGAGTGCCGCCCTGCTCGAATCAGCTTCCGCATGACCAGACCTCCATGGTCTCGGGTCGTCTGCGGACCGTGCTCGCTAGGGGAACGCGCCTGCTTCGGGCCGCAGCGCTGGCGTGGCCGCGGCGTCCGTGGCCTGTCGCTGGCACTTCAGACGCCACTGCCGCCCGGGAAGTCATCGGTGCCCCCTCAACCGGCCGGTTGCGCGGAAGGCCGAGGGCGCTCACCTGGGCCAGCGTTCGGGAACGACGCCTGAGGGCTCTCCCGTCGCGGAAGTTCACCCCGCTTAGCCGATCTGCTCGGCCAGCCCGATGAGGATCCCCTCAGGGCCTCGGACGTAACAGAGCCGATACTCATCCTCGTACTGCGCCAGTTCACCAACCAACTCGGCTCCGTGCGGGCGGAGCCGGGCGAGCGTATCGTCGATGTCCTCCACGGCGAACATGATGCGGAGGTAGCCGAGAGCGTTCACCGGGGCGTTCCGGTGATCGGCGACCGCAGGCGGCGTGAGAAATCGCGAGATCTCGAGCCGGCTGTGGCCGTCCGGCGTGCGCATCATGGCCATCTCGACGCGCATGTGGCGCAGTCCAGTGACGCGCTCGGCCCAGTCTCCTTCGACCGTGGCTCGCCCTTCGAGCTCGAGGCCGAGCTCGGCGAAAAAAGAGATAGCGACATCGAGGGATTCCACCACGATGCCGACGTTGTCCATCCGTTGAAGCGCCACGCGGCCCACTCTAGTCCTGCACGGCAGAGCCGCGGCGACCCCTCGCCGCGTCGCGGCGGTGCGCTCCCCGCAGCTCAGCGTTCGTGCTCGAGTAAGCGCTATCCGGCCGGGTTCACTCGTTGCGACTGAGCCAACTCGCAGCACCTCTCGTGCCGGAGCACGATGTTGAAAGGGCTAGGCGCCGTTGCGCCGCGCCTCGGCGAGAAGCTCGGCGCCCTCTTTCAGGTTTCGGACAGCATCGGCTAACGTCGCGCCGGGGGCTACGGGCAGAGTCCTCGGTGGGCGCGAGGTTGGTCTGATCACCAAGTCCGGGGAAGAGCCCGCAACCTGCCTGATCCCGGAGGGGGAAACCACAACGGTCGCGTCGAGCTTCAGGAGTTTCATCCCCATGAGCCGTGCAAGTATCGACGCCTCAACGCGGAATCCCTCCGCGAGGCGTTTCACGACGAGTCCTTGGCCTGTTCCTCGCGCCGCCTGAGCGACGAGATCCCCGCGCTGGCCGCGGTTACGCCCGCTAGGCCACCGAGCGCAACGAGAGCCGTCTTCCAACCCCGTCGCTGCGGCGGTGTTTCCCCGTCAAGCATGTCTGCGACGAAAGACCTGATCACGCCGATTGGTGCGTCGTTTCCTTTGAGGATGCTCATCTGTTCGCTCCGCTCATCTCGAAGCGCCCGAAGCATTCCTGATCGCCTTGACGAGCTCCGGCTTGGTCATGCTTGACCGTCCTTCGATGCCGATCTCCGCCGCGAAATCCACCAGATCTTGCTTGCTATAGGACTGCAAATCGCCGTCGCCGCGGTGGCGCTGGAGATCCCGGGCCGTGCTTCTCACCGTCGCTTCCGACCGCTTCTGGATCTCTTCAGCCGCGGCTACCCGCGCCTGCGCATCGGTGGCCTGCTGCTCCGCTTCGCCGGCCAGTTGCTGAGCGTGGCGGGTCGCCTCCTCGGCAGCAGCGCGAGCCGCCTCCGCCGCTTCCTCGGCGAGCCGTCGGGCCTCCGCAAGCCTCGCCTGCGCATCGTCGACGCGCTCTTCTGCCTCTTGCTGGGAGGTCTCCGCCTCGCGCTGTGCTCGCTCGGTTTCGCCTTCCACTTCCGCGTACACCTCGCGCCGCTGCTTCTCTGCCTCCGCCTCAGCGGCCTCGCGCTCGCGCCGTAGGCGCTCCTCGGCTTCCTTCTCAGCCTGCTTGATCCGCTGCTGTAGCTGTCGGGCGGTCTCCCGCTCAACCTCCTTGAGGCGAGCACGGCCGCGAGCGCTTACTTCCCGAGCATAGTCCGCGCGGGCCCTCGCCTCTTCGGCCGTCTCGACGGCCCGCACTTCGGCCTCTCTCGCACGGTCGGCCGCATCCTTCGCGCGCTTCATCAACGCCTGAACCGGGTCGCCAACCGGCGCGGCGTCTACGACAGCCTCGGTAAGTCGTCGCCCCGTAGCACGTGCACGGGCCGCAGCGGACTCGGCAGCTGAGCCGACCGACTCTTTTTCGCCAAGGGCCCGGTCAAGCAGCCAAGCGGCGTTGGTAGGCAGGTCTCGGAGACCTTTACGGGCAAGCTCCATCAGCGGCATGATCGACCCTTCCTTCGGGACTTTGGGGAAAGTGGGGAACTACAACGACATGTGGCCCGAGGGCGGGAGAACTAAACCCGGAAGCCGCCGGGCGAAGGGAACGTTGCACGGGTTCGATTCCCGCCGCCTCCATCGGACTCCTTTCCCGTCCTCGCGCCCGGCCTGCCTCGAGCTTCATGGTGGAGGCAGTCCGGCGCCTCCCGCAAGATGCTGCGGAGCGCGAAAGCGCTCGGTGGTCCGCGGTCGGCGCGGGCCGGCAGCGAAACGAGGAAGGAGCGAGGAATGACGGTCACATCGCAGAGACGGCCCGGACGAGGGTGGACCGCCTACGCGGCCATCCTGCTCATCTTCGCGGGCGTGATGCAGATCACGAACGGGCTGTGGGCGCTCGACAACCAGGACACCGCGGTCGACAGCCTCTTCTGGGGTGACAACCTCGAGGCCTGGGGCTGGCTCTACCTCATCGTGGGCATCGTGCTGGTCGTCGTCGGAGCCTTCATCTTCCGCCGGGCGGACTGGGCGGTGTTGGCAGGTATCGCAGCGGCGTTCATCGGCGCCATGGTCAACCTCTTCTGGATCTTCAGCTATCCGCTCGTGAGCATCCTCGCCATCACGCTCTACCTGCTTGCGGCCTACGGGTTGACGACGTACTCCATGGAGGAGGTCGAGTAAGCGGCGCGGCGATGACCCACCGCGTACGCCTCCAGATGGGGTCGAGTCCGGTTCTCGCCGTACCGACCGACGGCATTCGCGAGCAGGCCGAGCGGCTTGCCGCCGGCCCACCGAGCCGCCGGGGGCTCGCGCTCGCGTTCGACGAGAGCACGGCCTCGTCGGTCGAGGTCCTCGTCGAGGGCGCCTCGTTCTACCCGCGAAAGCTCGCCGACATCGCGGCCGCCTCGTCGTCAGTCCACATCAACCAGTTCGGCTTCCGGCCGGGTGTCGTCGGAGACCGGTTCGCGGACGCCCTGATCGCCAAGGCCGGGGAGGGCGTCTCCGTCAGGCTCGTCGTCGACCGGCAAGGCTCCGACCCGGAGCGGAGCTCGAAGGCGTTCTACGACCGCCTGACGGCCGCGGGTATCGAGGTTTGCGTCGTGCGCGCGACGAGACCTCGCGTCTCCGCTGGACCGCTGGCCAGCGGCGGCGCAACCGGGTGGAACCTGAGCGGGCTCGGACACATCGACCATCGCAAGCTCATGGTCGTGGACGGTCGGGTCGGCTGGGTCGGGGGCGCGGGCATCGAGGATCATTTCCAGGACGGCCGCTTCCACGACCTCTTTCTCCGCGTCGAAGGCCCAGTGGTGGCGCAGCTCCAGCTCGTCTTCCTGGCGACCTTCCGCTGGCTCCGGGGCGAGGTCGACCGGGCGGAGCTCGACGCGCTCTTTCCCTTCCTGGAGGGCGGGGCCGATCCGGTGCCCGCCCGCGTCCTGCACAACGCGCCCGGCCGCTACCGGCCGATCACAGACGCGATCGCGCACCTCCTCGAGAACGCGTCCGAAACGCTCGACGTCGTCAACCCGTACGTCACCGACCGCGGGATGATCCGGCGGATCGAGCGGGCAGCGCGCCGCGGCGTCCGTGTCCGTCTCTTCGTTCCCGCGAACGCGAACAACTGGGCGTGCGCCGGGGCGCAGCAGTTCCACCACGCGAGGCTCCTGGACGCCGGCGTACGAATCCTCGAATACCCGACCATGCTGCACGCGAAGGCCTTCGTTCGCGATGGCCAAGAGCTCGTGGCGGGAACCTGCAACCTCGAGGCCTGGAGTCTCAAGCGCTTCTTCGAGATCGACCTCCAGCTGCTGTCGTCGACGGTCGCAGCCGGGTTCGACGAGCGGTTCAGCGTCCCGGCCGAGGCGCTGTCGGCTCCGGGCCGACCGCTGACCGACATGAAGCAACGGGCCAGGGCGGCGGCGCTCGCGGCGATCTCGCCGCTGCTCTGACAAGGCAGCGTCGACTTCTCTTGCGAGCTTCGGAGGCTCTCCTGCTTGAACCCGCGCTGCGGCCCGTCGTAGGGGATGTCGACCGTCTCGTCGGCGCCGGGGTTCGGCCGCCAGCCGCCTGAGAGGCTGTCGCCGTCGTGTGCTTCCGCATCGGTGAGACGTCCCGGCGCCGCGAACTCATCGACGCATTGCCTAGCATGCCGCCGTGCGCGAGATCC
>DASTBX010000001.1:0-6288 GCA_035711645.1 Gaiellaceae bacterium | reverse complement strand
TCGGTCGCCGAGGGGAAGGAGCCGCGGGAAGGCGCCCGCTGGCGGCTCTTCGCGCTCGTCCCGGTCATCCTCCTCGTCGCCGTCGTCTCGCTCTTCTCCGCTCGGGGCGGGTCGGTCCTCGAGCTCGTCGGCGAGAGCCCGCCGCCGGCCGACGAGGTCGACGTCCGCCGCGTCGAGTTCTCGCCGGGCGAGGTCCGCATCCGGGTCACGAACCCGCAGCGCGAGGACCTGACCATCGCGACCGTGACCGTAGACGACGCGATCGTCCCCTACACGCTCGACGGCTCCGCGACGCTCGGCCGGCTAGGCTCCACGACCATCGTCGTCCCCTACGACTGGGTCGAGGAGGAGCCGATCGCCGTCGGCGTCACCACCTCGACCGGGATCCAGACGACGGAGGAGATCGCCGCGGCGGTGGAGACGCCCGGGCCGAGCCTCGACGGCTTCCTCGGCTACGCCGTGATCGGGGCGCTCGTCGGCATCGTGCCCGTCGCGCTCGGCCTCCTCTGGCTGCCGTCGCTGCGGAGCGCCCGCCCCGAGTGGCTCGCAGCCTTCATGGCGCTCACGGGCGGCCTCCTGACCTTCCTCGCCGTCGAGGCGCTCGCCGAGGCGCTCGAGCTCCAGGCGGCGCTTCCAGGCGCGTTCGGCGGTACCGGTCTCGTCGTGCTCGGCGTCGCGGCGAGCTACCTGGCGCTCGCGTTCCTCGCCGGACGGCTCGGCGGGGGCGGCGCCCGCGGCAGGACGCTCGGCGGCTTCGCCCTCGCCACGCTCGTCGCGATCGGCATCGGCGTCCACAACCTCGGCGAGGGACTCGCCGTCGGGACGTCGTTCGCGCTCGGCGAGCTCACCCTCGGCACGTTCCTCGTCGTCGGCTTCATGATCCACAACGTCACGGAGGGGCTCGGGATCGCCGCGCCGCTCGCCGAGGGGCGGCGCGCAACGCTCGGCAGGCTCGCCGCGCTCACGCTCGTCGCGGGCGCGCCCACGATCGCCGGCGCCTGGCTCGGCGGCTACGTGACGAACGACGTCCTCGCGGTCCTCTTCTTCGCCGTCGCCGCCGGAGCAGCCCTCCAGGTCGTCGTCGAGGTGGGCCGTTACGTCGCCCGCCGGGCGCCCGGCGGCCTCGGCTCGGGCTACGTCGTCGGCGGCTTCCTGGCCGGCCTCGCGGTCATGTACGTCACGGGCCTGCTGGTCTAGCGGCGGACGCGTAGGAACACGGTATGAACGCCCGCCATCCCCCGGGAGGGTGATAACCCCTGCCCGGGATCCGACGATACTCCGAGCAGGGACGACGGAACGGCGTCCGACCTGCGGCACATGACGTGGAATCCCATCACCTTCCCGGCGACGAGCCCGGCGCTGACCGGGACCCGGACGGAGAGCCCATGAGCACTCCGCTGAGGGAACGGCCCGACGCCCCGCTCGGGACGCTCATCTTCCGCGCGGGCCTGCTCCCCGCCGAGACGATCGAGAGCGCCCTCGAGGAGGGCGTCAAGACGGGCAAGCGCCTCGGCGAGATCCTGGTCGAGCGCGGCCTCCTCAAGGAGGTCGACCTCGCCCGGCTGCTCGCCGGCCAGAAGGGCCTCGAGTTCGTGACCGTCCGGGAGCAGATCGTCGACCCGGGCGCCGCCTCGCTCTTCACGCCCGAGCAGGCGCGGCTCTTCCGGGCGCTTCCCTACGCCTTCGAGAACGACCTTCCGGTCGTGGCGATCCCCGACCCGACCGACGAGGTGCTCACCCGCAACATCCGCGAGGCGCTCGGCCGCGACGAGGTGCGGTTCGTCGTCTCGACGCGGGGCGAGCTCGCCGAGATCGTCGAGGACGTCTACTCGCAGACGCTCGCCGCCCCGGCGCACGCCTCGCCGCCGCCCGCGGCTCCCGAGCCCGAGCCGGCGCCTGCGCCGGTGGAAGCGGCCGTGGAGGTCGCGCCGGAGGCCGAGCTGCAGCCGGCTCCGGCCGTCAACGGCAACGGCGCGGGCGCGCTCGTGACCGGCGCTCCCGAGGCAGAGGCCGTGCCGGCCGAGCCGCCCGCAGAGCCCGTCGTCCACGAGGACCCCGTCCACGTCCCGCCCGCGCCGGTGCCCGTCGTCGAGCCGGCCTTCGTCCAGCCCTCCCCCGCCCAGCCGTCCCCCGCCGAACCCCAGCCGGCCCCGGAGCCCGCCCCTCCGGTCGCCCCGGAGCCGGCCGCCGAGCCCGTCGCCCCCGTCTCGACGGAGCCGACCGCCGCTCCCGAGCCGCCGCCCGCACCCGAGCCGACGCTCCCGGCCGAGCCCCAGCCCCCGCTCGTCCGGCCGGCCCCCGAGCCCTTCCCGCTCCAGGACCCGGCGCCGTCCTCGACTCCCCCGGCGGAGCCGTACCCTCCGGCCGCCGTACAGCCCGCCCCGGCGCCGCCCGCCGGCCCGCCCGGCGAGCCCGCCTACCGCGTCACCGTCCGGCTCGTGAACGGCGAGCGCGTGGAGGCCGGCACGTTCCCGGACCTCCCTTCCGCGCAGGAGTGCGCGAAGGCCCTCATGGCCCAGGTCGCCGCAGCCGCGCAGGGCGAGTGGCCGTACGTGAGCGGGCGCTTCCTGAAGCCCGACACGATCGTCTCGGTCGACATCGCCGAGCACGCGCCGGGCGCCTAGCGCTCCGGCAGCAAGGGGGAGTCGAGGCCGGCAGCGACGCCGCGCCGGTCCGCGAGCGCCTCGAGCACCGCGACCGTATCCGCGACGGGCACGTCTTCCAGGTAGGCGTCGCGCTCCTCGAAGGAGTCGAGCACCGCGCGCGCGGCCTCCTCGTAGGCCGCCCGGTCGCCGGCGGCGAGCGCGGCGAGCGCGTCGGCGACCGGCCGCGGGAAGCCCTGCTCGTCCTCGCCCTGCAGGCCGCCCGCGAGCGGCGACGCGGCCTCGTCCTCGCCGAGGACCAGGAGGGCGAGGACGGCGGCGTAGCGCCCGATGGGGGAGGCGGCCGCCGCCGGCTCCTGCTCGAGCGCCCAGCGGGCGTCGGCCTCGGCGCCTTCCCAGTCACCCGCCAGGACGCGCGCCTTGACCGCGCCGAGCAGGCGGCCCCAGCTCTCCGGCGGCGCGTCCGCGAAGCTCTCCCGGAAGCGCTCCGCCGAGCGTGCGAGCCAGCCGGCCGCCTCAAGGCGCCGACCCTGCATGAGCCGCGCGAGGCCCGCGCCGCCGGCGGCCATCGCCACGCGGACGAGCTGCTTCTGGCGTGCGTCCGGATCCTCCGGGATCCGGCCGACGCCGTCGGCGTACCGGGCTTCCTCCCGCTCGGCATGGACGTTCCAGTCCATCCGGCGGAGCGTACCTCCGCCCGGCCGACCTATCACTCCGCGGAGGGACGCGGCGCTGCCGTCTCCGGGCGACAATTGTCAGTGCACTTCCGACGAGCACCCGAGGAGAAGGGTGGCGGGATGCAATCATCCCGCCACCGCTGTACGATCGACCGCGGCTAGGACCAGGGCGTGCCACCGACGAGCGCGGCGAACGTCCCCAGGCCAAGGCAGAGCAGGGCCATCCGAATCTTCATGGGAGCCATCCTTTCTTCCTCGGTTCTCGACCGACAGCCCCCGGGCCCGTGGGCAACGCGTGAGTCTACACCAGTGTTCAGATGCCCCGACAGAAGTCAACGCACGTCGACGACCCGCGAGCCGTAGGCCGGCGCCTGCGCGACGCGCGCGAGCGCGCCGGGCTGAGCCAGCGGCAGCTCGCCTTCCCGGGCTGCTCGCCCGCCTACATCTCGCGCATCGAGTCCGGCGACCGCATTCCCTCGCTCCAGCTCCTGCGCGAGCTGGGGCGGCGCCTCGGCGTCACCGAGGACTGGCTCGCGACGGGCTCCGAGGACGGGCGCTCGGACACCGGCGGCGCGTTCCTCGAGGCCGAGGTCGCGCTGCGGCTCGACGACCTCGACCTCGCGGAGCGCCTCTACGCCGAGCTCCTCGAGCAGGCCGCCGCGGACATCGTCCGGGCCCGCGTGCACGAGGGGCTCGGCCAGGTCGCGTACCGGCGCGGCTCGCCGCGCCGTGCCGTCGAGCACTTCGAGCAGGCGCTGGCCCTCTACGGCACGCCCGAGCCGGAGCATGCCGACCTCGCCGACTCGCTCGGCCGCTCCTACGCCATGCTGGGCGAGCTCGAGTCGGCGATCGCGGTCTTCGAGCGCTGCCTGGACGCCGCCGAGCGCGGCGACGACGTCATGCGCCGCCTGCAGTTCATGGTCCTCCTCGGGCATGCGCTCATCGACGCCGGCAACTTCGGGCGCGCCGAGGAGCTGCTCGGGCAGGCGCTGGCGATCGGCAAGGACTCGCACAACCCGAGCGTCCGCGCGCACCTCTACTGGACGCAGTCGCGGCTCCATGCCGAGCGCAACGAGCCCGAGCCGGCCGCCCGCTACGCGCGCCGCGCGCTCGAGGTGCTGCGCCTGACCGAGGACGCCTACCGCACCGCCCGCGCGCACCAGCTCCTCGCGCACATCGAGCTCGATCGCGAGCGGCCCGAGGAGGCCCTGCGGGTGCTCGCCGATGGCTGGCCGCTCCTCGAGCGCAACGGCAACGCCGTCGAGCGGGCCCAGTACCGCCTCGAAGAGGCCCGGGCCCTCGTGAAGCTCGGCCGTAAGGAGGAGGCGGCGGCGCTCGCGATGCAGATCTCCGGGATCATCGCCGAGGCTCACCCGGAGGACGCTGCGCGCAGCTACACGCTCCTCGCAGACGTCTACGAGGATCTCGGCGACCGCGCCCGCGCGCTCGAGCTTTACGAGCTCGCCGAGGAGCTGCTGCGGCCGAGCAACCCGAACCGCTACCTCGTCGCCGTGTACGCTCGCATGGCCGACCTCTACGAGGCGGACGGCCGGCCCGAGGTGGCCTACGAGTACATGAAGAAGGCGGTAGGCATGCAGCAGGCCGTCGCCTCCCAGCTCGAGCGGTAGCCGGCCGCGGGAGGCGCGAGGAGCCCCTGCAGGGCGCTGAAATCCGGTATCATCAGGGCGTCGACGCGGGACACGCTCCCGCGCACACCCTCTCATGACAGGCAGCGGATCGACGCTGCGTCCATGCAAGAAGCGCTAGGCCACCCGACCGTACCGTCGGAGGACACGGACGCCTTGACGGCAGCCGCCCTCCGGGCGGAGGCGTGGTCGGGCGAGGCGTTCCTCCATCCCGAGGAGGATCCCGCCGAGGTGCTCGCCGAGGGGCGCTCCCGGCGACGGGCGCTGGACGCGGCCCTCGCCGAGATGGAGGCCGGCCGCCGGTCGCCCTCGTCCGGCTGGAAGGTCGACTACGCCCTGATGCTCGGCCTCGAGCGCGTCCTGACCGACCGGCCGCCGCGGCTCAACTCCGGCACCGAGCTCCGCCGCCACCAGATCGATGCGCTCGCCGGCATGCTGACCGAGCTCATCTCCCGCCACGAGCAGGAGGCGGAGAACGGGAACGGGCTGCACGTCGAGGAGCGCGCGGAGGACGACGAGGAGGAGATCGAGGAGGAGCCCGGCCCTGACGACGAGGACGAGGCGCCGGCGGGGCCGAGCGATCCCGGCGCCGTGCGCCGCTTCCGCTTCCGCCACCCGACCGCCTCCGGGAAGACGATCGCCGCCGCCGGCTTCGTCGAGGCGGCGCGGACGATGGGAGTCCTCATCCTCACGCACCGCCGGCTGCTCGTGAGCCAGTTCACCCGCGACCTGACCGAGGAGGGCTACGGCGGGCGCCTCCGCGAGCCCGTCCTGCACGGCCAAGAGCCGCTGCGCGGCAACCCGATAACGATCCAGACGTACGCCTGGTTCGCCCGCCACGTCGGGTCACTCTCGCGAAGCGCCTACCAGCTCGTCATCTGCGACGAGGCCCACACGGCGCTCGGCGACAAGACGAGCGCGGCGATCCGGAGCTTCACCGAGCCGATCTACATCGGGATGACGGCGACCGAGCAGCTGATCGCCAAGCAGGTCTCGGACGTCTTCCCGGCGTCCGTCGACGACCTTCCGCTCGGGGACGCCGCGCGCCGCGGCCTCATCGCTCCGCTCCGCTGCCTTCGCGTCAGGCCCGCGACCGCGATCTCGTCGGTGCCGATCGTCGGCGGGGACTACGACCAGGAGATCCTCGCCAAGGTCCTCGACCAGGAGATCTTCAACCAGGCGGCCGCGAGCCTCTACCGAGACCGCTTCGACGCCACGCCCGGCATCGTCTACGCCGCCGGCGTCGAGCACGCCTACAACCTCGCGCGGGAGTTCCGCGCCGCCGGCCTCCGGGCCGAGGCGGTGAGCGGCCGCACGCCGCCCGTGAAGCTCGCGGAGACGCTCGCCGCCTACGAGCGCGGC